>NZ_JBHSHL010000051.1:0-113447 GCF_042652965.1 Filifactor villosus | reverse complement strand
CCCCGCGATGGTGAGTATTAATATATCACCTTCCCCTTTTTTTGTCAATAGCTTTTTTGTTTTTGTTTTTAAAATTTTTCTCACATTCCGATCAAAGATGATACTTTACTTGAAAACACTTCTCTTTAGTAAATCGACTGAATATTCGGATTCGAGTTTTTCAAAATAACCATCCTTAAATCCTCGCTGTGATTGTAGCATTTTTCAAAAAAATAAAGGAATCACTTTCCATTCTTGTGATCCCTTTATTTTTTCTATTGGCGGAGACGGTGGGATTTGAACCCACGCGCCGGAAGAACCGACCTACCGGATTTCGAATCCGGACCCTTCAGCCGCTTGGGTACGTCTCCAACTCCACAGTTTTCCTGTGAAATACTTGATTATTTTATCAAAGATCTCCTTATTTTGCAAGATGTTTTCATCAGGAATTTTTAAGAAAGCCTCCAAAAACATTTCTTCAAAATCCTGCATATAGATCGCAGCTCGCTTTAGAGGAATACCTTGTCAGGAATACACCGTAATTTTATACTATTATCTGTTAGGATTGACAGATGGACTACTTGGAAACGCATCCTCTTCCAAAGGATTTTTCGGTAAGGGGATATGTTTCATACCCGGTATTTCATACTGTTTTTCAATAGAAGTGTGGATATATCTATTTTTCGATGACGAAAAACTGTGTTGTCTTCTGTGGGCCACAGATTGTTTATATCCACTATTCAAAAGAATAGTAGTATCAAACGGAGAATAGTACTATCGTCATTTCTCAGAACAAAACTCTCTTACGTAAAGAAAAACTCCAAAAAATTTTGTTTTTGCAGGAATACTGCTCGGTATTCAAATCATATAGTTCTACAACAGAACACTATCATTCCAAACAATACAGCACCGAAACAACAGATTCGAAGTCCTCGTTTTCCGCTCTTACATCCCAATGGGTTCTTCATCTGTCAAACACTTGAAAATATACGTCTCTATCAGATCCATGCTGTTGAGCGCAGCCATCCTGTAATTCTCTTTAAAACTGCGATGACTGTCTTCATTCGCCTTATCCGACATCGATCTGATCACAGCAAAAGGGATCTCATTGAGATAGCACACCTGTGCAAATGCGGCACTTTCCATATCGACGCAATCGGCATTGAAGTTTTGTACGATCTCCTCACGTCGTTCATCGTGCACGAAAAATTCCCCGGTTGCCACTCTTCCTCTCAGCACTCCATAGGTCTTAACTTCCTCTTGTATGCTTTCTATAACATCTTCCGTTATCCTCCGATCCGCATATATCCAGCTTTCTTTCATATAAGGATGAAACTTCGTCAAGATCTCATCGGACACATCGTGATGAACAAGTGCCTCGGCTACCACGATATCCCCTATATCCAGCCTCGGATTAAGTGCTCCCGACACTCCAATCAGGATAATCTGTTCACAACCGCTCTCCCTTATCAGAACCTGAGTCGATATCGCCATATTTGTTTTACAAATACCGCTCGTACAGGCAAATATCTCTATTTTTCCTACCTTACCTCTGTACAATTGGACCATCGATATCTTCTCATACGGCTTTAGCCCCAAACGTTCTATTAAGGGAAGGATCTCCTCGGGCATAGCCCCTATCATTCCTATCTTCATAACTCCTCCCATTTGACACTCTTACCGAAATTTTATAAAGAACAGCAACCCCAACTCCAAGAGCAGAAGAAGGGGTATTCCGATCGTAAAACTCTTATGTTTTGTTTTGTGGCGAAAAAGATACATTCCCGCAAGCATCCCTATGCTCCCGCCATAGAAAGAGAGGAGGAAGAAAGTCTTCTCCGCGACCCTCCTCTGCTTCCTCTTCGCATATTCCTTGTCTTTTCCGCACAGAAAAAAACTTAAGCAGTTGATTCCCAGCAAATACCAAAAGAACGCCCTATTCATCATCTCTTGCTCCCCGACTGTGAAAATCAATGTTGATGATCTTTGAAGTGTCCGCCTCATAATCTTCCTGTTCTCCCATATAATGCCCCTTGAGCAACCACTTGGGTGTTGCTTCATTGAGTTTCGAGAGAAGGGATAGGAGTTTGTCAAGCTCTTCCCCTTCGGGCAGACGGTACATGGATTCTAAAAACACGACCGCAGTATTCGGCTTAAACTCAAACTTTGAAAAGACATAAATGATATTTTTGAGCTGTTTTTCGCTCTTTTGTGTAAATTCATTATGTTTTTTCAAAATCTCTATGATCATATTCAGTTGAATACTCTCTTCATAATAGTGCAGGCTTCCTCTCTCCAGAATATCTTCCACTTCAAAACGTTTGTATTCGAATGGATATTGCTCCTGCATTTCCAAAAACTGCTCAGCAAACCCCACTGTTCCGTGATAGATGTAGGAGGAAGAAACATTGACTCCCGGATAATAACTCTTCAGCAAGAAAAGATTTCCGAAGGAGTGCTTTACCAGTTTTCGTACATGGTCTTCAAACTCTTCAAAAGAAGTCGGTTTCTGAGAATATTTGTTTTGAATAAAGGGAAACAGTTCTTCAATCGCTCTTTCCAACGAATAGACTCCATAGGTATTTGCAAGTCCTATGATAAACTTGACGATCGTTGTATTAATCTGTGTAAGATTGTTGTATTCGGTAAAATTCATCTGATATACGGTTTCCAAAAGTTCTTTGGGCATTACCAAGGTCTTGACACCATGATCCAAGACTCGAAACAGCATAAACTTACTCTCAAAATAATCCACCTTCCACTCCTCATCGTCACTCAAACTGTGCTCTAAGTGATACACTCCGTTATGCTGTACCAAAATGGAGATACAGTTCATTCTGGAATCGTCATAATACCTCATTTGACTGTCCAAAAATATTTGAAGACGGGGTTTCAACGCTGAGATCATTTCCTGCATCGTTAAACGTTGATCGCTTTTCAAGCCTACTTCTTCACACAGATTCTGCATATCCTTATGCAGCAGAAACTTATCCAAGGTATAGGGTTTGTATGCTCTTCTCCACTGCAAGATATCACGGTAGATCTCGCTTTGCCTGTTTAATTCCTTCATTTTCTCTCGTTTTGCATCTCCTCCCAAATCCGTCAGGTCATCGGGAAGAAATTCCTTTGCCATCTTTTTGAGCTGATCGGAGTTAAGCATCGCTTCGACCTCAAGTTTTTCCTTCTCATCGAGTTTCATCCCATAGGATGAAAGCATACCCTTGAGCTGATCTTTGAGGCTCTCATCCATATTGGAGAACAGTACATCCACCATTTTATCCAAAACTTCGTTGCTGTTTTCTACTTCCTTACGTTCCAACTCCTCCTGTTCCTTCTTCTGACGCATTTCGCTAAGAGAAACAATATTGTCCTTTTTATCCTTGCCGTCTTTATCCCGGTAATCCATGGTTCTTCTCCCCCATCTCCTCTTGGACTTCTTCCATCTGTGTAACCTTATCCAACTCTTTGATCAACTTCCTGCTTCTGACTCCGATAAGCTGATCCAACTCGCTTCCCGCATCACTCAACTTTTTCTGTGTCTTCTCAAGCACTGTTCCGAACTTATGAAACTCTGTTTTTACTGTGGCCAGAAGTTGCCATACTTCCGATGTTCTCTGCTCAATGGCAAGGGTGCGAAACCCTATCTGCAAACTGTTTAGAAGAGCTGCAAAATTCGTAGGTCCGGCAACGATGATCCTGTACTCCCTCTGCAAAAGTTCGAGAAGACCGCTTCTTCGAGTCAATTCCGCATACAAACCTTCGATTGGCAAAAACATGATGGCAAAATCGGTAGTGACCGGCGGATAGATGTATTTCTTGTAAATATCACGGGCATTTTTTTGAAATGCATGATCCAGCTCTTTTTGAGCCTTCTCAAAGCCCTCCTTGTCCTGATTTTCATATGCCTCCGTCAATCTAAAATAAGATTCTATCGGAAACTTTGCATCCACCGGAATATACACTTCTTCACCTTTTTGTTTTCCGGGGAGTTTGATCGCAAACTCCACAATGTCTTGAGTGTTGGGATTGAGCTTTATGTTCTTGACATACTGGTCCGGAGAGAGAAGTTGCGAAAGGAGTTGCTCAAGCTGCACTTCTCCCATCACACCTCTGAGTTTGACGTTGGATAGAACCTTTTTCAAATCTCCCACACCCTCAACAAGCACATTCATCTCTCCAAGACCTTTATGAACCAGTTCCAATCGTTCACTTACGAGTTTGAACGATTCACCCAAACGTTCTTCAAGCGTTTTGTGTAATTTCTCATCAACCGTTGTTCTGATTTTTTCAAGCTGAACTTCATTGGTACTCTGAAAGGATGTCATCTTTTCCTCAAGGCTCGACCTCAAGGTATCCATCTTGCTATCTATATTGTCCATCATCTTAAATGTTGCTTCATCATTTCTCATAAACAGGCGGTTTAGCTGATTTTGCTCTTTTTCCGAAACCTGCGAAAGCATTTGAGATACTCTGGACTGCATCTCATTGAAGTTCGAATTCTGATTTCGCTCAAACTGATACATGGTTTCTTTTACCATCGCTTCCAGTTCTTTGATATACAAGTCCGCGTTTGTACGAGTTCCCGTTCTCCACAACAGAATCAAAATCAAAATAAATTGAAGTACCGCCAAAACCACAAGTATTTTTTCCATCTCTTCCTCCGTCATTGTAACCATTATTTTTTATTGTACCAAATTTTGCTCTTCTTTGTGTAGGTTAATTGTAGTTTTGTCCTCAAAAAAGCACTACCCTGCAACAGGGTAGTGCTGATGTTTTAGTAAGATTTGATCTCTGTCCAAACTCTGTCGTACTCTCCGGTAAACTCTCCCAGATCCAAAAACACTTCTCCGAGTTCTTCCAAGGATTGTGTAGGATACATATAAGGATTGTTCACTTCTTCTTCAGCAAGAAAGGCAAGAGCTTCCTTATTTGGAGTGGAGTACTTGATATAATCGGCATTTTTTGCTGCAACTTCAGCGTCACAGAGGAAGTTGATAAACTTCTCCGCCGCCTCCTTATTCTTCGATGTCTTGGGAATACAAATCGCATCAAACCAAAGGTTGGTTCCCTCTTTGGGGATGACATACTGAAGATCTTCGTTTTCCGCCATCAGACTCATAGCATCTCCCGACCAGGTAAGAACCATCGAAAGTTCTCCCGATACCATGGAGTTTTTGTAATTGTCCACTTCGTAAGAACGAACGATGGGCTTTTGCTTGATCAACTCCTGCTTCGCCTTCTCCAACTCATCGAGGTTTTGTGTATTAATCGAATAACCCAGTTTCAGGAGGGCCGCCGCTATGGTATCACGAGAAGAGTCAAGCATTACAATACTGTCGGCGTACTTCTCATCCCAAAGATCCTCCCAACTGTCAATGGTAGTATCCACTCTTTCCTTGTTATAGAGAATGCCCAGCGTTCCCCAAAGATAAGGAACGGAATACTTGCTTCCCGGATCATAACTCAAATTCTTAAATCTGTCATCGATGTTTGCAAAGTTTGGGATATTATCATAGTTAATTTCTTCGAGCAAATCATTTGCCATCATATATTCCACCATATACTCCGACGGAAAGATGATGTCATAGGCTGTCGTTCCCGACTGGACCTTGGCAAGCATCTCCTCATTTGTCGCATATTCTTCATAGTTCACTTTAATCCCTGTCTGCTCGGTAAACTCGTCAAGCAATTCCGGTTCGATATAATCTCCCCAGTTATAGACATTTAAAACCGTCTTGTCTCCTTCTCCTTCAGAGGATTTTCCACAGGCGGAAAAAGCAAACAACATCACCGAAGATAGCAGTAAAGCCACTATTTTTTTCATCTTATTTTTCTACCCCTTTCATTTGGTTTGTTCAAATAAGCACGAGTTTTATATAAAAAACCGTTGTTTTCCATACTACTTCAAAACAAGTTTTGCCCTCGTCTTCTCATCCTTGCGGTTCTTCCACTGCGAAAACCCTACAATCAGTACGGTCAAAACGAAGAGAATCGAGGACAGAGCATTGATTTTGGGGCTGACTCCCCGTTTCGTCATCGAAAATATCTTAATCGACAGAGTCGCAACTCCTGAACCCGTTGTAAAGAAACTGACAATAAAATCATCCAGAGACATCGTAAACGAGAGCATAAATCCAGTCATAATCCCGGGTAAGAGTTCGGGAAAAATCACCTTAAAAAAGGCCTGTATAGGTGTCGCACCCAAATCGAGTGCCGCTTCCTCCAAATTCTTATCCAACTGACCGATCTTGGGCAACACTGCAAAGATCACATAAGGAATATTAAAGGTAATATGTGCAAGGATCAGTGTGACATACCCCAACTCCATCTTCAGGAATACGAAAAGGGATAGGAGTGATATCCCTATTACGATATCGGGATTGACCATAGGAATATAGCTCAAATTCAAAAGAAAGTTTTTGTATTTCGGCTTCAACTTCGAGAGCGCAACGGCAGTTGCCGTTCCAAAAACCGTAGATATGATCGCTGCGAGGATTGCCACGATAAAGGTGGTATAGACCGCGCTCAAAATCTCCCTATCTCGGAACAGCTCTTCATACCAGCGAAGGGTAAACCCTTCCCAGTGCCCCTTATATTTGGAATCATTGAAGGAGAATACGATCATCACGAGGATAGGCAGGTACAAAAACAGGTACATTAAGAGCGTATAAATTTTGGACAGCCACTTCTTCCCGCGTCTTCTTACCATAGTCCGTTCCCCCCTTCTCTGGATCCGTTTTTCGCAAAGTATCCCATTGTAACGACAATGAGCATCAGCATAATAACCGAGATTGCCGAACCGAACTGCCAGTTTCTCGCCATCCTAAACTGATTTTCTATCAAGTTTCCGAGCAATATTGTATGAGAGCCTCCCAAAAGGTCCGAGATCACAAAGGTCGATACCGCCGGCATAAACACCATATAAAACCCCGTAGCGACCCCCGGAAAACTCAGGGGGAAGATGACCTTGCGAAAAACCGCAAAGGTGTTGGCCCCAAGATCCTGCGCCGCCTCCAAAAGACTGTCATCAAGTTTGACCAGTACCGAATAAATCGGAAGTACCATAAACGGAAGAAAGTTGTAGACCATCCCCATAACTACCGCACCGTTGTTGTAAAGAAGTTTCAGAGGTTGTTCAATCAGTCCCAGTGCAAGCAAAAATTCATTGACGAGTCCCTGCTCTCGCAAAAGTCCCATCCATGCATACGTCCTGAGCAAAAAATTAGTCCAAAGCGGTAAAATAAAAAGCAATGCCATAAAGTTCCGCTTTGCCTTGGGTGCCCTGGACATAATATAGGCCATGGGATAACCTACGATCAAACAGGCAATACTGCTGGTTGTCGCAAGGATCAAAGAACGCTTCAGTACATTGAGGTATAAGGGATCAAAAAACTTTCGATAGTTTTCGACGGTAAACACCATGGAGAGGTTTCCGGGTGTTGTCTTCTCTGTAAAAGAAAAAATCAAAATGATACACAGGGGAAGGATCGTAAAGACAATGATCCACAAGAGATAGGGGAATGCAAACATTGTTTTATGGCTCTTCAAGGGACTGCACTTCCTTTCGCATAATATGGATCGCCTCGGGAATAAAAGCCAAACCGACCTTTGCACCCACTTCGGCATTATGAATGGTCTGGATCACCCATTCCCTGTTTGTTTTTTCTTCCACAACGATGATTTCATAATGTACTCCCTTAAATACAACATCGGTCACTTCTCCGTTGATCAACCCTTTAGACTCATGAGTAATTTCAATATCTTCCGGACGGATGACAACATCGACGGGGAGATTTTCTTCAAATCCCTTATCTACACACTCAAACTCCTTCCCTTGAATCGAAACCAGATAGTCTCGAATCATAATTCCGTCAACAATGTTGCTCTCTCCGATAAAATCGGCAACAAAGCGGTTGACGGGCTCATTGTATATATCTTCCGGTGTCCCGATTTGCTGGATCACTCCGTTGTTCATGACGACAATGCGGTTCGACATCGTAAGAGCCTCTTCCTGATCGTGTGTTACATAGATGAAGGTGATTCCAAGCTCCTGTTGCATGGTAATCAGCTCGTACTGCATGTCTTTACGCAACTTCAAGTCCAAGGCTCCCAAGGGTTCATCAAGCAAAAGCACCTTAGGCTCATTTACCAAAGCTCTTGCAATTGCGATCCTCTGTTGCTGGCCTCCGGAAAGAGAACGGATATCCCTCTTCTCGAAACCCTCCAAATTGACGAGTTTCAACATCTTCTTAACCTTTTTGTCTATAACGTCCTTGGGCAACTTCTTGATCTTCAAGCCGAAGGCAATATTATCATACACATTCATGTGAGGAAAAAGTGCATATTTTTGGAAAACCGTATTGATCTGACGTTTATATACCGGAACATCGCTCATATCTTTTCCGTCAATGAGAAGTTGACCCGACGTTTGCTCCGCAAACCCTCCGATGATTCGAAGAGTCGTTGTCTTCCCGCACCCCGAAGGTCCCAAAAACGTGACGAATTCCTTCTCTTTAATCGAAAGATTGATATCGTAAAGCACCTGCTTTCCGTCATCTTCAAAAATCTTGTTGATATTTATCAGTTCTACAATATTTTTTTCCATACTCTCCCCACCTTCTATGAACAAAATCGATAAGATCGTTTCCCCTACGACGTTCTCCGAGTCTATAAAAAAGTAAACCCAAAGTTTCCCATAGTTCAACTTCAATTATTAATTGTAAAGAACTCTACTTTAATTGTCAATAGGATTTGGGGGAAAAGCAAAATATATTCTCCCTGAAAAGAACAGTATTTTTCAGTATCCCTCAAAGAAAAAACTCCAATCGGCAACGCCTCTTCAAGGAAGATATCTTCCGAAGTTTTCATTGCCGTTGAAGTTTTATTGTACGGTTTTTTCTGCGACGATACTACAAGTCGCTTCAACCATCATTGCAACATATATCCCTACCCAAAACAATCTGAACAGGCGAATACAAAAAGTCATATAGATAAGAATGGAGCGGATGATGAGATGCCCGGCATCGAAAAACGGGCAAACAGACTCTCTTCCATCAAGATCCGGTTCACAGCCTTATATTCCGCAGACCCTATCTTTCACCGCTTCCATAATTGCCTCTCTCTCGTCTTCAGGAGCACTGTCCGCAATTTTCTCAAGAATCAATCTGCCGGCGCTATCCATAACCTGACAGCCCGCCAAGAGAATGATATCTCCTTTTCCCACCTTCGACAAGACCAGTTCCAAAGCATCCGGAAGCTCTTCGATTAAAACCGGCTCTCTTTTTCCTTCCCTCATAACTTTGAGGAAGGCTTGCTCTTCTTCTTGAGTTACCACATCTTTTTCCGTGACATGGGAGTTGCTCTTGGTCGCAACGAAGGTGTCCAAATTGAGTTTGTCCAACCATTTGAGCGTAGTATAAGCATTCTCGGAGTTGACAATAACACCTCTTGAACCTCTTATTCCGTAAACCAGATGGAGCCTATTGTACTTCATCTTCGTCAATGTCGAGAGAGTCACATCGATGTTTCCTGCATTGGCGTAGTGATCGTCGATTACCGTAAAGTCCTTCTCATATATGAACTGAAACCTTCTCTCCACACCCTTGAATGCAAGCAGTCCTCTTTGTATCAACTCTACATTGATCCCCATCTTCAAAGCGATGGCGATCGCCGACATGGCATTGTAAACGCTGTGATAGCCCGGAACCGAAAGTGAAGTATTGAAACTGTTCTCCATTCCTCCGGATACGCAGACTGTCCACTTCGCTCTTCCCGTAGAAAGGTCGAGATCCCTGCAAAAAAGGTCTCCGGCTTCATCCTTCACACTGTAGGTAAGAACCCGACAAGATACGGCATCCTTAAGTTGCGAAATCTTGCTCTCATCGCAGTTTAGTATTGCATAACCGCTCGATTTGAGATTTCGAACAAGGGATGATTTGATACAAAAATAAGACTCGAAGTCTCCATGCAGATCAATGTGTTCCCTGCTGATATTATTAAAGCACACGTAGTCAAAATCTACCCCGTATACTCTCGAAAGTTCCAGGGCCGAAGAGGAGACCTCCATCACGACATGGGTAACTCCTCGTTTGTACATCTCGGAGAGGTAAAACTGCAATTCCAAAGATTCCGGTGTAGTAAGCTCTGAAGGGATTCTCTCCTCTCCCATAGCGATCATCACTGTTCCGATAAGCCCCGTCTTATAACCCTTCGCCTTCAAAATCTCATACAGCATAAAGGATGTTGTTGTCTTTCCGTTTGTTGCCGTAATTCCTATCATCGTCATTTTTTCAGACGGCCTTGAATAAAAATTGCAACTCAAGACGGCCAAGGCTCTTCTGCTGTCTTTTACGACAATCTGCTCGATCGGCACTTCTTCTTGAACTTCTTGGACAACCGCTACTTTCGCTCCGACTTCATAGGCTGCCTTGAGGTATTTGTGACCATCCGTCTTGTAACCCTTGATACATACAAACAAGCTGTTCTTTCCTACCTTGCCTGAATGATAAGCGACGGAATCGATCTCCATATCCATATCGATTTGTGTCGAACAGCTATAGTCCTGTCCGATCAATAATTCCGACAATCTCATCTTCTATCCCCTCCTTGTTAACGCCTTCTTCCATACCCTCTTGCCCATCTTCACAAAAAACTGCCTGTAAAACTTCCAAAACGGCTTGGGGTCCGCCGGATCCCAAATCGCAGGAGCCTTCGTGTTTCTGAAAGACTTAAGGATCTCCGCTTTGGAAAGCTGACCGCTTCTCACATAGTCTCGAATTGCATAAACATCTTCATATTCCGCCCAAAAGATGATTCCCGTATCTTCTTGGATCGACTTTTCTTCCAGGGGATGACCCACCATCTCCCGATAAGTAATGTAGGGCATGTTCAAACCGCATTTTTCAAGCATCGCGTTGAAATTCGTAATTCTTGCATTGACTTCAATAATATAGTATTCTCCTGTTTGTGCATCCTTCTTAAACTCAATCTCGGCAAAGCCTCGAAACCCAGTTTTTTTGAGGAAGGGTGCTCCGATATCATACAGTTCCTTCACAAACTTCTGACCTGTGTAAACAGAAGCTCCGAAGTTGATCGGATACTGCCTATACTTTTGACAGGTCGTCCAATGTGTGATCTCACCCTCTTTATTGATATAGGCATCAAAGGTATACATATGATCATCAAAGCCGGGAACGATCCTCTGGATGAACACTTCCAGATTTTTACCCTGCGCTTTTGCAATCGCTTCCACCAATTCCCCCCTATTTGTCGCTCTAAACATCTTTTGCCTGAAAACACGGACAAACGACGGGGAGTCCGTCGGCTTTATCATACAGGGGTAACCTATAGTCTCTTCCGCCTTCTGCAAATAGTTGTCTTCTTTGAGAGAAACCGTCTCCGGAATCGGTGCTTGTACCTCCTTACAAAAATCGTAAAACTTGTCCTTATCGAGCATCTTGGTATAGATTCCCTTCTCCTGTTGAGGAAAGAGATAGTATTTTTTAAGCTCATCAAAGTGAGCTTCCATAAATTCGACATAAGGATCTGCCGTAGGGATCAAGACCGGTTTGTCTTCCTGCATAAGTGCGTAGTCAATCAAAAACTTGAGGAACCTCTCTTCCTCATTTCTGTAGTGAGGAGCGATCCCGATCTCCTTGACATATTTAGAGTCCAGTGCAAAAGCGGTCTTTCTGTCATAGTCTACCGCCGTCACATGTACTCCCTTCCTTCCCAAACAACGGATCGTACTTAACCCGATATAGTAATTGGCTCCCAGAACGACCGCCTTATTCTTAAAATCCATCTTTCTTCCTCCATCCTCTGTTTGTAATCCATATTACCGGTTCATTATTCTGCCCTAAGACGGCATTCGCCGGCACCGAAATTATTCTCTGTCCACCTTATATCGTACGGTTTGATGTTTCGCATGAAACAAAATCACTTGAACTTCGTGTGTTCTTTTTGCAGCCTGTTTTTTGAAAAGACAGACCAAGGCAAGATTGTAGATGATCCTATCTCCAAAATTGTTCTTGTCCCTATGACCAAATACCCGATGGAAGCGGTTTAAACATTCGGACATATCTTCGTCCCTCATTTCGAGTGCTTCTCATTTTCTCAAGTCTTCTTCCTATTTTACCACACTTGAAGAAAAGGAACATCCTTAATTTTTTGTCATATCCGACCCTTGATGGACAAAAGAGCATTTTATACCGCTATCCGTTTGGAATGGCTGTTTATCGCATATTGATATTTGCTCTTATTTGGTATCCCCGTTATTATGTAGAAAGATTCTTAGTACCGTTAAAATTATAAGTAATATCAATGTGTCAAAATATCGGTATACAGAATAGATCCTTCATAAAAAAACAAGTTGGAAGAGGCTACACTTCAAAGTATGCAACCTATCAATTTTGATCGTTCAAAATATTATATTGTTTCTCATCAGGAACTTCACTTGAAGAAACGACGCGACCTCTAAAATATACATAGATTCGAGAAACATTGTTCTAATTTTTGACTTTTTAAATTATTTCAATAATTTTTTACAATAATTCTATATTCAATCCCATTTGTTTGTGATAAGATGAACATAAGACATATGAACAGGTTCCCTTATTTTTATTACGAGCGACGATATGTGTGTGCTTGTTCTGTTTTTCGTATGTAACTGCATTCATACAACCGGATATTGCCCTGTGTAACCAATCACAAAGAAGATCCTTATGAGCACAGGAGCCCTACATAGGGATGGAACCTTTTTTCTGCCATTTCATAAACTACGGCAACTTCGTTAAGGAAAGTCCATACCGCATCATTCGAAAATACGGGGTACAGATTCGACTTCATAAGGACAACTGATTCTCTTGGGAGTATTTATTCTAAAGCCTTTTTCACTTTGTGAAACGATAGCAGGAGTACAATATGACTTTTGAAGTGTTACCCGAATGTTTTGAAAAGATATTCATCGATAAAAACCAAGTCCCTTCTGTTTTTTTGAACTATGGGGGGACCGCCAAACAAATACTGTTATAGGATTCAAAGCAATAATGTCATCGAAGGGAGAAATAGGAGTGGAACAAACGTCGACAGTTCTTATTGTTCATAATTATTATCAAATCCCCGGAGGAGAAGATACTGTAGTTGCCAACGAGAAGGAAATGCTTGAACGTTACGGTCATACAGTGATTCTTTATACACGAAACAACTTGGAACTTAAAGAATTCGGTAAAAAACAAAAACTATTGTTGCCTTTTACAACCATATACAATCTACGTACCTACCGGGAAATCAAAACCCTTATCCGAGAGAAAAAAATAGACCTCGTTCATGTTCACAATACATTGAATTTAATCAGCCCTTCCGTGTATTACGCAGCCCTTTCCATGGGAGTACCCGTCGTACAGACGGTTCACAATTTCCGTTTACTTTGTCCGAACGCACTCTTTTATAGAGACGAACACGTTTGTGAAGATTGTATTTCCAAGGGATTGGTGTGTGCAGTCAAACATAATTGTTACAGAGGCAACAAGTTGCAAACGTTGGCATATGTCCTCACTATGAAGATCCACAGAATCCTCAAAACGTACGCGAAAATCGACTACATTTGTCTAACGGAATTTAATAGACAAAAATTATTGAACCTCAAACAAATCAAAAAGGATAGGATTTTTGTAAAGCCGAATTTTGTAAAAAGTATTAGAGAGTTTGTTCCTAAAGAGGAAAGAGCAGAGTATTTGATATTTGCCGGAAGGTTGGATAAATTAAAGGGAGTGGATTTGCTTTTAAAAGCATGGAAAAAAATGGACCGCTCCGCTCCCGAATTGTTGATCTGCGGAGTAGGACCTATGGAAGAATGGTGCAGGGATTTTATCGAAGAAAATAATATTCCCGCCCGAATGTTAGGTTTCGTCTCCAATATAGAAGTCAGGAATCTAATTGCTTACAGCAAGGCATTGATATTTCCCACACAATGTTATGAGGGCTTTCCCATGAGCATTGTAGAGGCCTTTTCGGTAGGCACACCGGTCATTTCCTCGGATATCGGAAATGCAGGAAATGTGGTTGTTGAGGGAGTGTCGGGCTACAAGTTTCAAAAAGATTCTGCGGACTCCTTGATAGCTGCCGTTGACAAGTTGAAAAAGATGCCCACCCTGTATGATTCTACATTCAAGACTTACCGTGACAAGTATACAGAACCTATTAATTATACCACTTTGATGTCCATCTATCGAAGTGTTTCAAAATAAAATTGCATCCTGTATACAGGATGCAATTTTAATACAGGATGCAATTTTATTGGTGAAGATGATTGGACTTGAACCAACGACCCCCTGCATGTCAAGCAGGTACTCTAACCAGCTGAGCTACACCTTCAAATAACTTAATTCGTTTTTTATTATATCCTATATCTTCCAAAATGAAAAGTACTTTCTTAAAAAAATTTATTTCTCGTTTTCTTTCCATGACATTGTCGATATTTCAGAAATTTCGTTTAGAAGACCGAGCATTGATATCCATAATTTTCCGAACTGATAGCCTTGCATTATTGTTTGTACCAAAGTCTCATTGAAACGTCGGTTTTATAGATTCTATCATTATAACACCGTTCTTTGTTTAAAATAACGGGAATATTGAAGATGTAATGCCGAAACCTAACAAAATATGATGTTTGTAGGATGTATAAATATAGATCATAATTTGTAGTAAACGAAAGTAAAAAAACTCATACAGGTAACAAGACAATAGCAGTAAAACTCCAAGGCGTTGTCCTAAGAAAACGCCTTGCAAAAGTACAAAAACCTCGTCCTATCTTTTAAACAGTCAAAAAAACTTGAAGGTAATCGTTTCCAAAGGCGGGTTTAGCAAAAAACTGTTTTCATCAAGTTCTTTGAAGTACAGGGAAGATTCACATCGCAGAACCTCACACTCTATGCCCGGAGGATTCAAAGTGCATACATTATACCTCTTTTATGACAGGGACCCACAATTCCATCTCATAGTCTTCGTGATACATATCCCCCTCGGTATAAACTTCAAAGTCCGGTTTGCCCGAATGGATATAACCTTCCTCCGGAAAAAAAGATTGCATGAGGTACTTCCATCCCTGATGAATACAATCGGGAATAGCTCCTTTCAGCTTTACGACCGCATATTCCGCACTTTCAACCTCCTTCAGTTCAAGACCTAACTCTTTTGCGATCCCTTCATCTTCTATATCATAGCAGGCCATGTAGTTGAAGCTATGTTTGTCTGCAACATCAAAGCACATCCCAAAACTTTTTCCATTCCCCATCTTCTCCAAGTCCGAAACACTTGCCTTTTGAAAAAGTTGTTCCCAAGCCAAATGGCATTTGGAAGAGTCGATTGCACTCATAGAAACTCCTGCAACCTTAAATTTCGGTTTGGTTTGAATTTTGATTTCCATACTCCTTCCTCCTTGTACATTTAAAAACAATTTCATCTTCGGAAAGACTTTAAAATCCCTCCCCTTTCTTACATCGGTAGGAGTGCATTGATGAAAGGCTTTAAATGCCGCCGTAAAGGAATCCGGGGATTCATAACCGTAGGCCAAGGCGATATCTATGACTCTATCTTCGGTTTCCCTCAATTTGATAGCCGCTTCGGACAGCTTTCTAAGGCGAATGTACTCAGATAGTGAAGTCTCTGTAAGAACCGAAAACAGCCTGCTGAACATAGCGTAGGAATATCCCGATATCTGATATATCACTGATCCGTCCATCTTTTCTTCCAGCGAAGCATCAATATAATCCATTGTTTCGTTAAATGCCTTTATAAAATACATCTTCTCACTCCCCGACTTTCTTTTATTATACTTGAGAGCATTTTGTTCTACCCTCGTTTTTTTGTACAAAAAATATCGTATCTCTTATTCCGATTGATACTATTTCCCGTTTGAAATGCCGGGTATACAGAATATATTATTACCAAAAAACAATTTGGATGACGGTATGTTTCAAAACATTCAACCTGTCAATTCTAATCGATAATAGTATAATACTATTTTTCAATAGAAATATGGATATATCTATTTTTCGATGACGAAAAACTATATTCTTCTATGGGTCACAGATTGTTTATATCCACTATTCAAAAGAATAGTAGTATAAGGATATGCTCCTCCAAGTTATCTTTTGCTGAATCTATACTCTATTATCAGGGATATGTTAAACGGAGAACCGTATTCATACGTGGTTCTCCGTTTAACATATGATTATATTTCTTCTGTGAATACGAACAGTTGTTGCATCCTCTATAGAATACAACTCAATGATATCTATAAAAATACCGGTGTTCTAATACGTTGATATTCATATTGCTTTCACAATACCACGAATAATCCTTCTGCATTATAATAAGGATGGCAACTAACGAAATATCAACATCTCAATATACTCGTACAACTCATCTTTAAACCGGATTTTTGTACCATAAGAAACAGGTATGTATCCTACCGCTCTTCCTCGTCGATATCCGTCCCCATAATATCCCTTTTACTTTGTTTCATCTTCGGATGTAACAATCCTTTCTGGGTTACATGACATACCAGCTTGGACATTTTGGTAAATCCGGACTTACCCAAAATCCTGGTCTGGTGAACTTTGACGGTATTCTCCGAGATGTCAAGTATCTTAGCTATCTCGGAGCGCACATAGCCGTCACACAGGAGACGAAGAATTCCTATCTCACGTTTGGTAAACTTATCCCAATCAATCTCCTTGTTCAGTAAAAATAGCTGCGTTTCAACTTTTTCAGGTTCAAACTTATCTTTGCCTGCCAATACGTCGCGAATATAGGAAACGATTTCGGAGAATTTCATCGACTTGTATAAGAAACCGTCCGCACCGATCTCTTTCGCGTAATGGATGAATGTGATCTCAGGCATACCCGTAATCATAATCACTTTTATGTTCGGATAATGTTCTTTGATCCTCTTGGCTGCCAAGAACCCCGATGTATCATCATTAGCACAGATATCCATCAACACGACATCCGGATGATATTTGGCACAAGCCAAGAGGGAAAGATCCGGATCCAATATCTTCGCAATGACTTCAAAATCTTTTTCCGTCTCCAATGCCATAGCAAATGCGTCCAAGAGTATGGACTGGTCTTCGACCAACATGATCTTCTTATTTTCTTCTTTGTCTTCCGTTTCTTCTCTCACAACATCCACCTACTTCTCATCTGTTTTTTATCGACATAAATTTTTATAACAAACTTATCATCCGTTTCTATTTTCATGGTTCCACCCATTATCTCGGCATTACGATTTATGCTGGTCAATCCGCCTCCTATCTTGATGTTCTTATTAGCGATCTCTCCGTCGTTTTCGATAGTAATCTCCCTTACATCTTCTTTGTCTGTCACTTTTATTCTCATATTTGCAGACTTGCCGTGATTGATAGCATTGATGGCCGCTTCTTTAATCAGCCCTAACCAAAGTTCTTCATATACCGTATCTATGGGAGTCATCCCTTCGATTTCTATATTCAAGCCGAGTTCCTTGAACGAACGAATCAAGTTACTGACTCTAACACTCAAACTCTTCTCCCTGAGCTTCACCCCTTCCGAAAAATTTTCCTGTATCATCTCTACTTTTTTTTGAAGTGTCATCTCACTGTTTAGGATATAGTCCATCACAGACACCTTCAGTCCGAGTTTGGCATGCGTCTCCAACCTCAGTTGTAACAAAGCTTCCTGTTTTTGAACCTCCGTGAGCGCATCCAAGAGATCAATTTGTTCCTTATGCATTTTCTCCTGCTCTTTGATCTTTTTTTCCAATTCTCGAATCAACTGTTCCGGCATTGTGATATCTCTGCAGGTCGTTTGACACAACACCTTCTGTCCTTCGGATAAAAACCTACTTTCAAAAATCCACGTACTCTCCCCCACATCTTTCTTCATCTCCGTCCTGTCCCCCATAACGGTATCGAGAAATATATTTGCGTTCTTAAGCGGAGCACCCGTCAGTTTTAAACTTAAATCTTCCGCTGTCAGATTTGAGAGTATAACAAAGCCGTTCGGTTTGGAAAAAATAATTCCTTCACTCAAGTTGTCAACCGCCTCTTTAAGACTGAATACGGATATCTTTTCTTTGGTACATCGAAAATACCTATAGATCAAAAATATCGCTCTTATAACACAGAAAAACAACAAAGTCATCAGAAACATATAATCCTCGGAGCGTTCCAACCTCCATATGGAAGAATTTATTCCTCCGATCGACCATCCGGTCTTCAAACTTGCATAAAAATAATATAGGATAAATAGAAAAAAAGTAAAAACTACTTCCGAAAGGATACGAAGCTTCCTTTTTCTTATGATAAAAGAAAACAAGATAACCATGGCTTGCAACACAATCAGAAAGAAAAGCACTAAAATAATATAATCCGTTTTGCTCGAAGCCAATATCGGCAATCTCAACCCCCGTCACCCCCCTTAAATCAAATCACTGAGAATCAGCATATAGGTCGTTTCATCCGAAACATCTTCGACATTTCGAATAAAGGTCCCGTTCATATTCTCTATTTTCTTAGACAGATCCTCACTCAACTTGACATCAATAACCTTATCAAAGTAAAATACGGCCCTATACTTAAATGTCTCTGTACGAATATTCATACCCACAAGGGCAGAACCATGCGAGAAAGATCCTCTCATTAATTCCGTTGCCACATCATAAATCAAGAGCGCAACCCAAAGATGGAAGGTTCTCTCTTCTTCCCCTATGCTCATCGCATCGGGCTTCATACTTAAAGCACTTGCACTGTCTACAATCGACAGCATCAGCTCTGCTTCTTTGATGGTATCGGTCGCCTTGCCGATCAACATCAGGTTTACCTTGCGCTTAACCACACGTACCGCATAACTCACGCTACATAAGAACTCATACATTTCCTTCTCATCTTTGACACCTTTATAATACGCATCAACAAACTCCTCTATTTCACAGAAGCCCTGTTGGATCTCCTCTTCAATCTCTGCATACACTTCACTCTTCCATCTGGTTGCATGAAGACGGGATTCCACCTTTCCTCTCTCCTTGAGAAAGGCGATATCTTTTTCCAAGCTCTCCGAAATCTTATGCAATTTACTCTCAAGTTCTTTAACCTTTGAAATATCCTTCCACCAGACAACATAACCGCCCGAGATTTTCTCCCCCCGAAGAACCTTGGTGTCATTTTGGCAAAGGTTGTAAAAACTGTCTTTCTCGGAAAGTTCCTCAACGGCTATTTTCATCATATCCGTATCAAGTTTTACCCTTGTCTCCATCCTCGGGACAAGATTTCTATCCAACAGAACCATCTTCATCCTGGACATCTTGAAGAGATGTTCATAACGAAACGTTCCCGTAAAGAAACCTGCAAAAAAGCAAGATTCAAAAAACAACAGATAGAAAAACGATGCAACAAAGGCAGTATCTGAAGTATAGAAAAAATCAATACGCTTGTAATAGCCGTATCCATAGGAGGCATAAAACAGCATGGGGATAAAAGGAAATAAAAAACGAAACCTCCCCGGAACGTGACTGGATGAATTCTGCATCTTAATAAACGAAGCGACGATATTAATTACAATATAGAGCATTGCCACATAGTATAGCGGACCATACTTATTCCTTACCTTCTCAGCAATTTGAATTTCTGAATAAAGAAGCCGAAAAACATCGTTGGTCATCACAAAGGTTAAGAGAGTGACAAGTACGGCTGCATTGATTTTTATCGCTTTTTGCATAAACCTATACTTTGACATGTCTTCAAAGGCAATCTTGAATGTAAAGTAAGGGATAATAAGCTGCGGAATATAATAAGCATACATGGAGTAGCGGTATACAGTACTCTCAATAGGAGCCATATACTTTACCATACGAATAAAAATCCATAAAGCCATCATACTCAAAATAATAAGAAAGTTTTTCTTCTTTTTGTAATCGATGATCCTCATATAGAGGGTATAGCCCCAAAACAAAAGAAACAACAGAACAACGAGGTAAGAAAGCATATACTCCATCGGATAAGAGGGACTGAAGAGCCTCTCATGTAAAATTTGTCTTCTTACCCTGGGAGCGCTCAGAATATAACTTTTGATATAGAGCTGCGGATTTTTGATTTCCAGAGTCTTTTCCTTCAAAAACTCCTTTACCTCTCTGCTGAAAAACCCTTTTTCCGACAAACCTTCTTCCGAAAAAAAACTCCTTGAAACGTTCAAAGGCACCTTCGAGAGGATCCCTTCCGTGTAAAAAAAACCTTTTTCATCCGGAAGAATAATCTTCCAGTCTTCAGGTTTCGTATCCCAAGCATAATCGAAAAGCATAATCGCAATCGTATTTGTATCCTCATAGAAACCTACTTCGCTAAACACCAACTTTTTGTCATGGCGTTTCTCTTTTAGAAGTTGAAATCCCTTGTGTGAATCGAGATTTCCCCGGCTGAACAAACAATCTAAGGCTACAACAATCTTTTCCATATGAAACTTGGGAATAACCACCTTAAACTTCGATTTCTTCAAGTCCGAAAACGAAACAATTCCCTGTGCAACACTCTCATGTGCAACGATGACAGGTCCGCTTCTATACATAGGATACCAATACAGATCCGGATCCAATTCCAACAACTTTTCCGCTTCCACCTGTGTAGCATTGACAGCAACAACACCCTTTTTCCAGAGTTCATCCATTTGTTCCTTGTCCAAAACCTTCTTTACCGTTGCCCACGAATTGTTTCGCTCAAGATCTTGCATAGCTTCGAGCGAAAAATTATGTGTCAAATGAATTTCTTTTCCGGGATAAAGGCTTGCCAGATTTTGTTCACTCTCCGAAGTAAAAATAAAAACAAAACAACAAACGACAAAAACAAAAGTAAAAATGGAAGTGTATAGGCCCGTGTTTCTATTCAGTTTTTTCTCATTTTTATTTTGCGTACTCATATTCCATCCCATCCTGTGGTAAAATTTTTCCATCTTAAAAGCTATCTCGTCATCTCAGTGTAAGCTATATCGATACCGGTATCTGCTTAAGCCGACCGGTAAGTGCACAAGTTTCAAGCTTATGATCACTCAAAGCGTTCTCGCAATTATATATTATAACTCTGATCACTTAATCAAAGAGAAAGTACTGTCACTTCAAAATTTAAACATAAAGCAAACAATCCATATAAAAATTGTTTGAAACAAAACATTCTTTGATGTTGAAGATCTCTTATCTGTCAATATCACTCTATACTGTTATCCGGTAGAACTGTTGTTATATCGATTTTTTATAATAGCGTTATCCAATAAAACGGCCTCCTTATGATATAAGTTCTAAAAAATACATATAGGTTTAACAGATCCAGCTCTGTATAATCCGGCACAATTCAACCGAGTAATATAACCATAAAAATCCATTTTCCGTGAGATACAATTCTTGAATATCAAAAATTCAAAGGAAGAATAGTACCACAGTTGTTTGATCGATGATATTATAAATGAAAAAAGATATATCATTTCATCTTTACAGCGGTATTTGCTCGATTTGTTTTTATTATACCCCACACAGTTGATCATAGTCAATTTCTCATCCGAAAATTCACTTCCATAAAGGCTTTCAAAGTCCATATTTAAAAATAAAGACTATCGGAGTATTACCTCCGATAGTCTTTATTTTTCTTACCTCTTCAGAATATTCTTCTGTGCTTATAGCTTCCTGAATACTTCTCGATTAGTTGTTGTTTTGGTTTTTAAGGATGTTCGGGCTCGCTGCATCTTTTCCTACATTGAATTGATCCCATAGGAATTTGATTCCAATTTTTACTTCTTTGTTTTCAGAGTCTATATCTCTTCCTTCCGGATTTTCTACAGTAGTACTTCCCGATGTGTACTTACCTGCTGCATCAGGATCCATAGCTACTCCCAAGAACAGGTCCATTCTGTGGTCGGTAGGAGTGCAAAGCATTGCTTCCTTATCTTTCAGTTTTTCTACAAAATCCGCATTTTCCAATGCCGACAATCTTACAAACTGAACTCCGCCTACTGTAAAGACTTTAGTGTTGTCGCCAATCGCTTCTGCAAGCTTGAATATGTTCTGACTAGGTTTGTACTCCGGTCTATACTGCTCTGTTTCAATCAAAAGTGCTACCCCGATCATGTTCTTCAGGTTTCCAATGTTGTCTCCTTTGAGTTCAAACTTCAGGTTGCTCAATTTTGCAGCGATATCTCCTACGTTGACGATATCCGTACGGAATGCTTGTGCATATCCCGGATACATTTTCTTAATCGACATTTCGATCTCGTCGCTTCCTTTTGCGTGTACATAAGTTTGAGGTCCTTTTTTAATGGTCTCAGCATTCTTCAGTTTTGCATCGAATGTTACGTTGTTGTATCCTTTTGCTTCTTCGTAGTATTCGCCGATGCTTCCTTCTCTTGCGATGATGTTGTAGTCGGTATTTCCTCTCATAAAGAACTCGTCTGCTACAAATCCGTCGTTATCCCCGTGCTTAATTCCGTCTACGATACTCCAGCCGTTTTGCAAGGTTTCGTTGTCATATTGTGCATAGAGTCCGAGATCCGCAAAGGTTACTCCGAAATCTCCTGTTGTAGCCTTTGTGCTGATGCTCAACGTATCTGTCCAATATGCATAACCTGTTCCTGCAAGCACCAAAGATAGTGCCAAGATACTTCCTACTAATGATTTTCCACCCATTCTTTTCATGGTTTTTCCTCCTTGATAGATATTAAATAAATCGGGTTCTTTTTAAGGACCCTGTTTTGCTATGAATAAAGTATAGCTTTTATCCCAATATTTCAAAACCCTCTTAAGTCTTATTTTTTCTTCTTTTTTGGTCCCCTATTTTTCTCTATTTGACCCACTGAACCCTTCTCTAAAGTGAACTTGATATACTGCTAAAGTTTATATTTATATACTCCTAAAGTGGTATAAAACGTTCGTTCTTGCCAGTCAACATTTATCTGAACATAAGTGATTTCAAGTTATATCTCAAAAAATAACTCATAAAGATAAACTTCTGATTTTTATTCGAGTTTATAAAATTCGAAAATTTCTCATATCGATGTTCTCAGAAACTTCACCCTTCGTATTATGTTGATCTTGTAATGATTTTTCAAACCGTGAGGCATCCTCTTATCGAATATACACATGACTCAAGAGCACAGTTCATATGGATAGTCGCAGCACGCCGGAGGTGTTCCGACATATTATATCTATCTAAAATTGACAGGTAGAACGCTTTGAAGCGCATCATCCGGATTATTTTTCAGTAATGATATATGTTTTACACCCGGTATTTCAAGCAGAGAATAGTGTTAATATTCATATCGATTCCAACCGTGCTATGAACCCGTCCGTATTACAACGAGGATATCAAACAAGGGTAAAGAACAATATGTCAGTACACTAGAGTGAAAACTCATATTGAAGCATCGCCATCGCTGTAGCTCCTACAGTCTCCGTCCGAAGGATGTTATCTCCCAACGTAACGGATCGAAAACCTTCCCGGCTCAAGATCCTCGCCTCATCTTCACCGATCCCCCCTTCAGGACCTACGATCAGGGCAATGTCAAGAGGTCTTTGAACACTTTTTTCTTCTCTTGCTCTCCACTCCTGAAGAAACTTCTTTAAGCTCAAGGTCGTCTCTTCTTCATAGAGAAAGAGTACCAGACTGTATTTCTTGAGTTCCTCCACCATCTCCACAAAATCTATTGCTTCTCGAACGATGCAGAGGCTATTTCTCTTGGATTGTTTTGCCGCTTCCAGACAGATCTTGTTCCACCGATCTATCTTCTTATCGTTGGCATCCAGTTTTGCAACACAGCGTTCAAATCGGACCGGAACAATCTCATCCATTCCCAGTTCGGTAGACTTCTGCATTACAAACTCCATCCTCGTCCCCTTGGCGATCCCCTGATACAGCGTGCTTCGCAAAGAATTCTCCTTCCTTTTTTGCTTCACCGTCTCAATCTCAAAGAGGATCTCATCCCTGTTTATCTCTTTGATGACAGCAAGGTACTCCTTTTTCTTTGCATCGAAGATCTCAACCTTATCCCCCTTCCGATATCGAAGAACCTTTCTGATATGATCGATCTCATCCCTGTCCCTCAGTACCGGACAAAATTCAAAGTTCGCATCCACATAAAATCTGTTCATATCTATTCTCCTTGCCTCGCTACCAAAGCATTCCATTCCCCTCGTTGCAGAGAATCCGATAAAACAAAACCGTTCTCTTCCAAGGCTCGGATAACTTCCTCTCTTTTTTCGTTGATGATCCCCGAAGCGATGAATAATCCTCCCTCTTTGAGGAAGTCTTTGACCGATGAGGTCAGAAGGATGATAACATCGGCCATAATGTTGGCAACGACAATGTCGTAGCGTTCATCAACCTCATCCACCAAATTTCCTTCCATGACTTTGATCTGCCCCTCAAGTTCATTGTATGAGATATTTTCCTTCGCAACTCGGACCGCCACGGGATCCAGGTCGATCGCAGCCACCTTGTCCGCTCCCAGTTTTTTTGCAGCGATCGACAGGATGGCGCTTCCACAGCCAACGTCCAAGACATCGTCTCCTTCTTTTAAATATTTCTCAATCAAGGAAAGACACATTGCCGTCGTCTCATGCTCCCCTGTGCCGAAGGCCATTCCCGGATCCATCTTGACGATGATCTCATCTTCCTTTGGCCCATACTCTTCCCATATCGGTTGGATCACGATCCTATCGGTCGCATGGAAGGTCTTAAAGTACTGCTTCCATCCATCCTCCCAATCCTCCTGCTCCATCTCGGATTTGGAGATGGCAAGTTCTCCTATCTCCAAACCGAAGTTTTTCAACTCTCCAATCTTCCTTCTCAGCCGGGGGATCACCTCTTCGATCTTCGTATCTTCTTGAGGAAAATACGCTTTGATGACCACGATATCAATCTCTCTGTTTTCTATTCCTTCATCGATGTAATCCCAATAAGGAAACTCTTCCTTAAAATGCTCCAAATCCAAGGGATCTTCGATCGAAAATCCCTTGGCGCCGATAGGATACAACATCTCGGATATCGCATCTACCGCCATGCGATGCGTCTGTATCTTCAACTCTATCCACTTCATAACCATCCCTCTTTTCACAACTGCTCTTACTATGAAAAACAGAGCAGAGATAGCCTCCGCTCTGCATATCTATAGCATTATTTTTTATCTTTCAATGCTGTTTTCTCCCACTTCCCATACTCTAAAAAGCCATGCACGAATCCAAAGTTCTTTTTCTGTTGTGTCAGTGCATATAGAGACCTTGTCAATCCGGAATCTCTAAAAATATGTTTGTCCAAGAACAAGCGACCTTGGAATACC
The DNA here is from genome assembly GCF_042652965.1 of Filifactor villosus. Classification (NCBI taxonomy): domain Bacteria; kingdom Bacillati; phylum Bacillota; class Clostridia; order Peptostreptococcales; family Filifactoraceae; genus Filifactor; species Filifactor villosus. Next base: position 88,121 of record NZ_JBHSHL010000051.1, on the reverse strand, counting down.
TCTCAAATTATATTCTCTCGCCTCAGGCTAACACCGCACGAAGCTAAACCCCTGACTATAAGATTAGAAAATTTGTCATATCAATAACTTCAAGAGCTTTATCCTTCATATAGCATTGATGCATGTTATTTTTTCAAATTATACGGTATTAGCTTAGTTTTTCTCGGGTTCCGGGTATTCCTCTCCGAAGGTCTCTACACTGACTTCTTCCATTACGACATCTTCCAAAGGCTTATCGGAAAAATTCGTCTTGACCTTCTCCAAGTCCATCGCCAACTCCAAACCCTCAATGATCTGTCCGAAGGCTGCATACTGTCCGTCCAAGTGAGGACTGACCGAAGTCATCAGAAAAAATTGTGATCCCGCGGAGTCGGGGCTTGCCGAACGTGCCATAGAAATAACTCCCGGTGTGTGCTTCAGGTCATTGGCAAAACCGTTGGCGGAAAACTCTCCCTTAATCTGATAGCCCGGTCCTCCCGTTCCTCTTCCGTCCGGATCTCCTCCCTGGATCATAAACCCTTGAATAATCCTATGGAAGATAAGTCCATTGTAGAACCCTTTGTTGACCAAACTGATAAAATTGTTGACCGTGTTGGGAGCGATCTGGGGATAAAGCTCGATTTTTATTGCTCCCCTATCTTTTATTTTCATTGTTACTACAGGGTTTGACATAGTGATTTCCTCCTTATACTCGTTTACTTTTAAATATTTTTAACTTATATCTTCAATTTTTATATTGTATGACCGTATTTCTTTGCATATCGTTACTCAGTGATCGATATCGACAATCTGTATTCCACATAAGATAAAGCAGCTTTTTATAATTTTCGAATCAGTTGGACTACCCTTCAGTATCTTACGCTCCCCGATCGACAATTCGGTCGGATGACAGCATAAAAAATCGTCTTACTTTTGTGAGATACGGCCTTGATACCTTTCTTTGATCTCTCCTGCAAGGTAGAGAGAGCCTGTATACAGGATACAAAGCTTCTCCGATTCCGCAATCTCTTGTGCCCTCTCAATGACAAGATCAAGCCCTTCCACAAATTCCACCTTCTCTACTCTATGACGATATCTGTTCTCAAACTCTCCAAGCTCCATCGCTCTTTGTGAATCGAGATGAGTGAATATGGTGTACTCTGACAGATCTACAAGCCGATCGAGTATCTCCTGTGCCGTTTTGTCTTTCATCATAGCAAAGACCAGGATAAAACCCTTGATTTTAGCACTTTGTTTGAAATAATACAGGGTGTCGTAGAGAAGTTCCAGACCTACGCTGTTATGCGCTCCGTCAATGATGGCAAGAGGATCTTGTCCGACAATTTCCATCCTGGCAAAAATTCGTGCTTCTGCGATCGCCGACATCATAGTTGACTCCGATATCTTAACATAGGCCTTATCCTCCAAACAGTTGACCACACTGATGGCGGTCGCCACATTTTCGGCCTGATAGATACCGAACATCTTTGTTTCGATTCCGTAATACTGTCTGCGAAACGGCGATTTAAAGTCCATTGTGAGTTTGCCAAGTTCGAGACCTGTAATGTTAATCGAATCCACTGTTATCATATAGGCTGTAGCTCGATGATTAAATGCACTTTCAAATATCACCTCTTCGATATCCGACGTTCTCTGCGGTGCAACGATAACAGGAACCTCATCCTTGATGATTCCGCTTTTTTCGAAAGCGATCTTCGTGACCGTGTCTCCAAGAATGAACTCATGATCCAAGCCGATGGAAGTGATGACCGAAACAATCGGATTACAGATATTCGTCGCATCGAACCTTCCTCCCAAACCCACCTCCAAAATTACAAAGTCACATTCCTGACGGTGGAAATACAAAAAGGCGATCGCTGTCAAAACCTCGAATTCGGAAAGACCTTCTCCCGTTTTTTCAATGACGAGAGGTTCTTTCTCCGCCACCATGGAGGTAAAATAAGCCAATTCCTCATCTTCCATCATCCTGTCATTGACCTTAAAACGTTCGTTGACTCGGATCAGATGAGGAGATGTATATAGGCCCACTTTATAGTCTCCGCTGCGAAGGATGTAGTTTATATAGGTACAAACGGAGCCCTTTCCATTGGTTCCTGCAACATGAATCCCCTTGAGTTCCTTATGGACATCGTCAAACAAACTCATCAGATACTCCATTCGATGAAGACCTACGGTTCTGCTTATTTTCGGACGGTTCCATATATACTGTTTTGCTGCTTCTATCTGCAAGGCGAAACCCCCTTCTTCTCCTTTTCGTTCTCCTCTATTATACCTTTTGCAATGCAATTATGCCATATTTTCACAAAAATATCCAACTCTCTCCCCTTTGAACAACTTCCTATCTCTTAGGAAATCCCGCACCCGAGCAAGCCGTTGATTTTCCCTTGTATTCAAAGCTCTCAAAAGGTTGCCTGATCAAGATATTCAAGGCTTTTATCCTCGATATCGGATGGATTTTATGCTGATTGTTCAAATTACACGGTGTTATCCTTAGGAACAACTCGTCAACAGACAATACACCCCCGAAATCAAAAGAATCACTCCCAAACAGAAGGTAATCTTCTTAACACCCTTTACACCGAAAGTCTTTGTGTGCTCGTTCATCCGTCTTCCATACTCAAAAAAGCGCGGAAACTTAAAGGGTACTATACATAAGTAGCTCCCCAACAAAATTACTACAATTGAATATATCAGGTTCTCATTCATACGCCAATCCTTTCTTAACATTTCACTACATATTTCTGTCTTATCAATATCGAAACTCTATCGAACTTACGGTGTTCAGCGTTCCTTTCACCTGCCCCTCCTGTTCGTTTTGCTCATGAGTTTCTTCCAAAAAAACACCTTTCAATAGAGAGCATATCCGTTTCTTTATATTTGAACTTGCCGATTGCCTCTATAAGCGTTTTTATACTCTTCTTCAATTAAAAGGATGATTCTATCCGCTTGGTTATCAAAACAACATTTTTTAGTTCTGAAAAAGTCAAACACATCGATATCGACTTTTCAGATAGGTAGTAGTATGGTACGGCTGTTCATTCGGAAGTCCGAATATACAAGATATATCCTTGACCGAAAGACAGGTTGGAAAATGATATGCTTCAACGTACTTGCCTGTCTGTATTTGTCATTTTAATAGATCACAGTATACTACCGGAATTAATAAAAAAATAGATGTATCTTTGTGAACCTGTTTTTTTTGATATAATAAAAGGAAAACATGGAACCGCTACTGTGTTTTTTGAAAAACATCTTCTATTTTTCAAAACAAAAAGATGGAAGGCAAATACATACTTCTCCCATCTAACAACCGACGAACCTCCATATTTTATGAGTACCTACAAAAAACAAACATTCCCCTTCGTACAAACCTCGCTTAATACTCTTTATCCTTTGAAGTATGGATACCTCGGATTCGTATGCCGTCAAAGATCAAACGAATCTTTGCGGTTGCAAAACGGATATAACTACATTTCTATTGGAGAATCCTATAGGAGTGCAGTTCATCCTCTGCCAAAACGTCCTCACAAGATCGGTTTGTATTTATATCCCTGTTGGAGGCTTTCTCTTTTTCCGATGATCCTCTCCGCTCTTGCTTTGTAGCAACAACCTATCTGTCCATCATGGTTGTACTGAACATAACGTTTAAAATCGTAAACAAAATGGATGCCAAAATTGCCGAACCTAAACCTGCCACTGTGAAATTCGGTGTCAATACAGCCGCAAGTGCAAACACAATCCCATTCACAACCAAAGAAAATAACCCCAGGGTCAAAACCGTTATCGGTAGCGAAATAATTTGCAGTAACGGTTTCACCAAAGTGTTCAAAACAGCTAAAATCAATCCTCCGAACAAGGCCGATCCGATTCCTCCAACCTCGACTCCGGACATAAGTTCCGAAATAATAAACAAGATAATCGCATAAATAACCACTCTTGAAAAAAGTCCTTTCATTCTCCCGTCTCTCCCTTCATTGCAAAACATAATGTTACACCTAGGACTGTCGGCATCAGCCGGATAAGCTCTCCCTTCAACATAGAGGATATGGTTTCTTCCCGCGTGTAAGTCCCCTTCTTAACGAAAAAGGACTTCTCTTTGTTTCACGCTCCCGCCTTACGCCTACTATATTGATATCCAAACACATTTCAACTAAAACAACGTTTCTGTGGGAAAAATTTATGAGCTCCGGCAACCGACTTTGATCTTAACATTGAAATGACGGCTTGATTGCGGGTCTCATTCCATATTCACATATTGAAAAGCACTTTCTTATTGCTCCAGCATTGATAGCGCTTTAAGATACTTCCGCCTTCTTTTTCTGTCTCTTTCCGTGACAGTATGCAATCTGGTCAAGTCGGCATTGTGTCTCAAGTCACTTACCTTAACCTGCCTTGCGATTTCATCGTTCTTTATTCTCTGAATATAGTCAAAATAGTCTTCTTCCTCTTTATGTGTCAAAAGTAGAAGGGCCTGTTTCTGCCTATCGTTCAAAAAATAGAGTTCCTCCATTGTAATCTCGCTGTCTTCAATCACATCGTGCAACAGTGCAACGATCTTGGCTTCTCTATTCTTTACTCCCAGAGAAACTCGGATAGGATGAAAAATATAGGGTTTGCCCGCCTTATCTTTTTGACCCCTGTGGGCCCTGTACGCGATCCTTAACGCTTTCAGATACAACGATGCCTCCTCCTTTACTGAATTTCGAATTGTTCAAATTTAAACGGGTAGTAGTATTAAACATAGTCAAAGTCAAAGGCAAAGGATGGGTGTGCTTCCTTTTCAGACACATTCCGGTATTCCTTTCTCTTTTTGGATCTCAAAGAACTTGATCGAGCTCCTTTTATTTTTCGATCCTTCCCTTCCATCGAAGAAAGCTGCCCACGTTGTGACAATTGCTATACCCCATGCTCTTCAAGTAATTTGATACCATCGCGCTTCTCGCCCCCGAATGACAATAGAAGTAGTAGTCCTCCTCCTTTTTGGGAAAGAGTTCTTCAAAAGTATCCTCGATCTTATCCATAGGAATATTAACCGCCCCTTCGATATGTCCTTCCTCATACTCCTGCTTCGTTCTAACGTCTATGACCTTTACCTTTTTTTCTTCCATAATCTGTTGCAAGTCCTTCATAGAAAATTTTTTGCCAAACAAAAACATCCGCTTTACCTCCTTGTAAAATTTCTTATCTATGTATCCTATACCCTGTATTACATTGTTTACACAGGGTATCTCTTCTATAAACCATACTGGACACAGGGCTTTGATCGACGATCTTCGTGAGTCCTCCGGAGGCCATATTACGAACCTGTCATTTTCTTACCTGTAATACTATTTTTCAATAGAAATGTGGATATATCTATTTTTCGATGACGAAAAACTATGTTGTCTTCTATGGCTCACAGATTGTTTATATCCACTATTCAAAAGAATAGTAGTATAAGACGATACCCTGTACATATGAAATCTTGATTTTCCTATGAAGTTACAAGAAATAATGTCTTTTCAGATCAATGCTTTCGAGAAATTCAGTATTCACATACAGTGATTTTAGAATGATTTTTGAGCTTGATTGCAGCCGGCTGAGGAAGCTTTTGCCCTGTAATAAAATCTTAACATTTGAAGGGACTTTCTTCAAGAAGCTCAAAATATGCACGTTTAGAGTTTTTCAAAGCTGTTAAAACATACCCTTCTTCTTTTTTGTAAATTTTTTGAAAGAAATACCTTGATTTTTTGTATCAAAAAAGCTAAAGTATAAAAGTATTTTTTATCTTTTTCCACATTTGTTTGACAAAGAACCCTGAAGTATCAGGGCAAGGTGGATGGACACACTGTTTAGATGATGACAGAGGGTTTGATATGAATAAACCGATTTCTTTGTATATACACATCCCCTTTTGCAGGAGGAAATGTTCCTACTGCGACTTCACATCGTTTGCAAAACCGGTCGAGGTGCAGAGGGCTTACATCGATTCCCTTATAAAAGAGATCGACCTTTGGGATGAGTATATCTCCGACAAGGGTGTATCGACGGTCTTCATCGGAGGGGGAACTCCGAGCATTTTGGAAACACAGGATCTGAAACGCCTGCTCGAACGGATCTCGAAATTAAGGCTCTCCGATGAGCTTGAATTTTCCGTCGAATGTAATCCCGACTCTACCGATATTGAAAAACTGAATATTATGAGATCTTACGGCGTAAATCGGATCAGCTTCGGCCTTCAAAGTACCCGTGAGGAAGAACTCACCTTACTTCGACGCACACACGATTACGAAACCTTCCTACGTTCCTATGAGGCCGCAGGGAAGGCGGGATTCTCGAATATCAACGTCGATCTGATGTTTGCTCTGCCAAAACAATCCATCGAGCACCACCTATCCTCCCTGGAGAAGGTCGTCGCTCTCTCTCCCTCCCACCTCTCTCTCTACAGCCTGATCGTAGAGGAGAACACCTTGATGAAGAGGTGGATCGACGAGAAGAAACTCGTTCTTCCCTCGGAAGATGAGTATGTCGATATGTACCGCAGGACCATCCATTATTTGAAGAGAAACGGTTTTGTCCAGTACGAGATCTCAAACTTCTCCAAACCCGGTTACGAGTGTATTCACAATAAAAGGTACTGGGACAGGAGCGAATACCTCGGTCTGGGGATCTCCTCCGCCTCCTTTTTGGAGAACAGGAGATATACAAGCACCGATGTTCTCGACGAATTTTTGACCTCTCTTCGTTGGACGCCCGAAGCCCTGCACAAGATTGAGCCTCTCTCCAAGGAAGAAGTCTTTGAAGAGACGATCTTTTTGGGTATGAGGTTGAATGAAGGCCTTTCCCTCGATTTTTTGAGAGAGAAGTTCCACGAATTTATTACGGACAGCTTCTACTCAACTTTAGATTCTCTGGAAAAGAGAAATCTCATCATCCGAAACGATCGGGAGATCATCGCTCTGACCCAAAAGGGGATCGAGATCAGCAATCAAGTATTTCTGGAACTCTTATTATAGCCTTGTTCGCAAAATGGCGGACAGGGTATTTTTTTGCTTATACTATGCCCGATCAAAGTGTGGTTATATCTATTTTTCAGCTAAGGAAACATCGTACCAAGGCAGGTTTCTGATTTTCCTCCGGTTTTATAAAATACAAAAGTCTGTCATATCAATATTTCCAAAAGTTTCATCCTTCGTATAATACTATTTTTCAATAGAAGTATGGATATATCTATTTTTCAAACCACGAAACATCGTTCTATCTTCTATGGATCACAAGATTAGTTATATCCACAATTCAAAACAAGAATAGTATAAAAGTTTGTTTCATCGCTTTTAGAATAAGGGATATTGACACCTACTTCAAATCACAATACCGATAGTCTGTATCCCTCTCGATATTCCACAAAAAAGAGGAAGGCTGATCGCCCTCCCCTTATTTGCTCTCTTCTATCGTCTACAACTGTTTCAGCAAGGTTTCTTTTGCAACCGCAAGTGCCTCTTGAACCTTGGATACGTCCTTTCCTCCGGCTTGAGCCATATTGGCCTTTCCGCCTCCGCCGCCTTTTGCTATCTTGGCGACTTCACGAAGAAGGTTTCCGCAGTGAGCTCCCGTCTCCACCGCCTTCTTGCCTGCCATCGCAACAAAGTTCACCTTATCATCTTTGGGTGCCGCAAAGACCGCGACCAGATCAGCCTCCTTATCGGTCAGGGACTCCGCTATGTTTCGCATATCCTCAGACTCCATATCTTCAAACGCATAGGTCAACAATTGAAGTTCTCCCACCGCCTCTTTGTTTGAGAGGATCTCTCCCATATTGTCTTTCATAATCTTGGACTTGAGTTGGTTGATCTCTCTCTTGGCTTCCTTAAACTCATTCAACTGACTTTCCAGTCTTTCGGCAAGATTTTCTTCCTTCGTCTTCAGCTGAGAGGATACCTGAGCAATCAGAGCTTCCTTCGTCTTCAGAAGCTCATAGACTTTAAGACCCGTGATCGCCTCGATCCTTCTTACTCCGGATGCAACCCCCGATTCCGAAACGATTTTGAAGATACCGATCTCCGAGGTGTTCTGGACATGTGTTCCTCCACAGAGTTCTATGGAAAAATCTCCCATGGATACGACACGAACCCAATCTCCGTACTTCTCTCCGAACAAAGCCATAGCTCCTTTTTGTTTCGCTTCGTCAATGCTCATTTCTCTACAGGTTACATCCAGGTAAGAGTAGATCGCCTTGTTAACCATCTTCTCGGTCTGTTCCAGCTCCTGTGGCGTCATCGCCTCAAAATGGGTAAAGTCGAATCTCAGCCTGTCCGGAGTTACCAGAGAGCCCGCCTGTGTAACGTGATTGCCGAGAACGGTTCGGAGCGCTTTGTGCAAAAGATGGGTCGCCGAGTGGTTTCTCATGGTCTCTTCACGTCTTGAAACATTAATCTCAGCGACAAGGCTCTCGCCTTCGCTCACACTGCCCTCCACCACTTTTCCAAAGTGCATGATAAGACCGTTATGCCCTTTTTTCGTCTGGGTGACAAGAACCTTTCCGTGGTTTCCCTTAAGTTCCCCCTCGTCTCCTACCTGACCTCCGCTCTCCGCATAGAAAGGAGTTCTGTTCAAGATGAAAATGACCTCGTCTCCGTTGCTCGCCGTCTTTACAACCGTATCGTCCTTGAGGATGCTCAGGATCTGTGCTTCGACATTGTAGCTGGCATAGCCGTCAAACTCCGTCTCCTTGATGTCCAGATTGATCTCGTCGCTCTTCCATCCTTCGTTGTCGCTCTCCTTACGAGCACTCCTCGCACGTTCTCTCTGTTCCTGCATTTCCTTGAAGAAACCTTCTTCTTCAACCGTATATCCTTCTTCTGCAAGAATCTCCTTTGTAAGATCGAAGGGGAAACCGAAGGTATCATATAGACGGAAGGCTTTGTGAGGCTCCATCACCGTAAGACCTTTCTCCTTCATCTCTTCCATATCGGTCTTTAACAGTTCCAGACCTTGGTAGATAGTCTCTTCAAACTTTTCTTCTTCGATCTTGATCACCTTGCGGATATAGTCTTTCTTCTCCTCCAAGTCGGGATAGGAATCCCTGTTGATGTCGACAACGGTGCTCATCAGTTCAAATAAGAAGGGATTTTTATAACCCAGGAGCTTCCCGTGCCTTGCTCCCCTTCGAAGAAGTCTTCGAAGCACATAACCTCTTCCTTCATTGGAAGGAATGACCCCGTCCGCAATCAAAAAAGTTACCGCACGAATGTGATCGCAGATGATACGGATGCTTATATCATTCTTTTCGTCTTCATTGTACTTTACTCCCAAAATCCCTTCAATCCTATGGATGATGTCCTGCATGGTATCGATCTCAAAGATACTGTCGACCCCTTGCAACATACAAGCAACCCGTTCCAAACCCATTCCTGTATCAATGTTGGGTTTTGGAAGAGGCGTCAAGCTGCCGTCCTGCTCACGATTGAACTGTGTGAATACAAGATTCCAAAACTCCAAAAAACGGTCACAATCACAGCCCGGCTTACAGTCTTCACAATCACAGCCGAACTCCGGACCACGGTCAATATAAATCTCCGAACAGGGTCCGCAGGGACCGGTTCCGTTTCCTATCTCCCAGAAATTGTCCGCCTTGCCCAGACGTACAATCCTTTCGGGACTTACTCCAATCTTATCCTTCCAGATGTCAAATGCCTCGTCGTCCTCTTCATAGATCGTGACCCAGAGATGTTCGGGAGAAATCTCCAAGACCTTGGTCACGTACTCCCAAGCCCACTCGATGGCCTCGTTCTTAAAGTAATCTCCGAAGGAGAAGTTCCCGAGCATCTCAAAGAAGGTTGCATGTCTTGCCGTCATCCCTACATTTTCAATGTCTCCGGTACGAATACACTTTTGACAGGTGGACATTCTGTTTTTGGGAGGCTTCTCCACTCCCATAAAATAGTTTTTGAGCGGTGCCATGCCCGCATTGATAAGCAATAGACTGTTGTCGTTGATCGGTACGAGCGGAAAGCTCGGATGAATATAGTGTTGTTTGCTCTCAAAAAAATCCAAGTAACTCTTTCGAATTTCATTTACCGTTTTGAACTTCAATTCTACCATTTGTATTCCATCCTTTCTTTATCAATCATTTTTTCGTTCCAAGATAAAAACAAGGCGGACCGAAGGATATGCGTATAAAAAACGCCCCTATAACAAAATGTTATAAGGGCGATATTGATCGCGGTACCACCTTACTTTATATCAAAAGCAGATATCTTTGGGGAAGTGTAACGCATTCCACGCGTTCTCCATTACGAGAAGTTCTCCAAGACAGCTTCTCCTTGCCCTCGGTGAAAGCTCCCACCGACCGCTTCCTCTCTGAACTACCTCCGGACAAAAATACTTACTCTTTTCCACGAACTGTTCTTTTCATTATAGAAAAGGTTGTCGAAAAAGTCAACTCTATTTTTCAGTTCCTTCTCTTTCCTCCCTCGGTTCTTTATCACAGATTACCTTAAAGTCAAGACCTCCGTCTTTTTTAACAATGTCTACGGTGTTGTGATCCGTGATCTCCCCTCTTAAAATCCTGTCGGAGATTTCATCTTCCACCAGTTTTTGCAAAGCCCTTTTCAAAGGTCTTGCTCCGTATTCCCTGTCAAAGCCTTCTTCTTGAATGAGTTTCATTGCAGGAGCAGTAATTTTGATCTTGATGTCTCTGTCGCTGAGCCTGGATTGAAGATCTTTGACCAGCAATCCGACAATGGCCTCCATATCCTTTTCTCTCAGTGCATGGAAGACGATGATATCGTCCACACGATTGATGAATTCGGGTCTAAAGTGACGTTTGACCTCCTTCATCACCTTTTCCTTCATTTTTTGGAACTCGCTCTTCTCCTTCTCTTCCTCCGCTGCTCCCGTATCGAAGCCCATGGTCCTTGTATTTGTAGAGACCGAAGCTCCAAGGTTTGAAGTCATAATAATGACGGTGTTCTTAAAGTCTACGGTCCTGCCCTGAGAGTCGGTCAACCTTCCATCATCAAGAATCTGAAGCAGCATATTAAATACATCGGGGTGAGCTTTTTCGATCTCATCCAGGAGAATGACCGAATACGGCTTTCTTCTGATTTTTTCGGTCAATTGTCCTCCTTCTTCATAGCCCACATACCCCGGAGGAGAACCTATCAGTTTGGAAACGCTGTGTTTTTCCATATACTCGCTCATGTCCAGACGGATGATATCGTCTTCACTGGAGAACATCGCCTCTGCCAACGCCTTTGAGAGTTCCGTCTTTCCGACTCCCGTCGGTCCCAGGAAGATAAAGGAACCTATCGGTTTTTTCGCATCCTTGATGCCCGTTCTCGCACGTCGAATCGCCTTGGATACGGCAACTACCGCTTCATCCTGCCCAATGACCCTCTCGTGTAGGATGCTCTCAAGTTTCAAGAGCCGCTCACTCTCGGTTTCCTGCATTTTGTCCACAGGGATCTTTGTCCAGGCGGAAACGATGGAAGCAATGTCATTTTCGACAACGAAGCCCTCTTTGATCTTCGTCTTGTTTTCCCATTCTCTTTTTTCAGCTTGAAGTTCTTCGTAGATCTGCTTTTCTGTATCTCTCAATCTTGCAGCCTTCTCAAACTCCTGGTTGGCCACCGCCTCTTCTTTTTCGTTCTTGAGTTTTTCCAACTCCTTCTCTTTATCACGCACATCATCGGGGTGGGTGCTTTTTCTCAACCGCACTTTGGAAGCCGCTTCATCGATCAGATCGATCGCCTTGTCGGGCAAAAATCTGTCCGTAATATACCTGGAGGAGAGCTTTACAGCTGCCGCAAGTGCTTCGTCCGTAATCTTGACCTTATGATGGGCCTCGTACTTGTCTCTGAGACCCTTAAGGATCGCCAGCGTATCTTCGACCGTAGGCTCCTCGACCATAACTGTTTGAAAACGTCTCTCCAAGGCACTGTCCTTCTCAATATTTTTGCGATACTCATCAATTGTTGTCGCTCCGATTACCTGAACCTCACCTCTAGCCAATGCCGGCTTCATAATATTGGCTGCATCGAGAGAACCCTCTGTCGCTCCTGCTCCTACCAAGGTATGGATCTCGTCAATAAAGAGGATGACATTGTTGCTTTCTTTAAGCTCCTCCACCACCTTTTGGATCCTCTCCTCAAATTCTCCCCTGTACTTTGAACCGGCGACAAGGGATCCCATCTCCAAAGTCACGATCCTCTTTCCGAGAAGGGTCTCTGGAACTTCCTTGTTGATGACTCTCTGCGCCAACCCTTCTATAATTGCAGTTTTTCCAACCCCCGGATCTCCAATCAGGACCGGATTATTCTTGGTCCTTCTCGATAGGATCTGAATAATCCTCTCCACCTCGTTATCCCTTCCGATGACAGGATCGAGACGGTTTTCCGAAGCCTTTTTGGTCAGATCGTCTCCGTACTCGTCGATGACGGGAGTTTCGTCCTTGGAACGAGAAACATCCTCTTGTCGCTCCGAAGTTCCTAAGGGAGCCATGCCCTGCATCTGTCTCATCGTTTCTTCTCTCAAATAGCTCGTATTGACACCCATATCTCTAAGAATCCGATTCGCAAGATTATCCTTCTGATGTATCAGGGACAACAGGAGGTGTTCGGTTCCTACATAGTTTGTACCGAGCTGATTGGAGATGGCATTGCTCAATTCAAAGATATTTTTGACCCTGGCAGTCACCTCCACCCTCGTAATCTTTTCGTCGTTGCGACCGTCCATCAGCTCAATCATCTTGGACAGGGCCTCCTTAGACACATTGAACTCCTTCAGGACCTTGGAGGCTATACCTGTGTTCTCTGCCAACAGACCGTACAGGAGGTGCTCGCTCCCCAAGAAATTGTGTCCCATCTCCGCCGCCTTTTGGGAAGCAAGTTCCAGGGCTCTATTTGCTTTTTCCGTAAAATTCTTCATCATTTTTTCATCTCCCTTACTTCCAATTCCATGTTTTTGAACAAGTCTCTCAAGTACCTGCTCCTCATCTCATCTATCGTAATCCTTCCATCCTTTCTCATCAAAGAGCTGTCACCGACCTCCAACAGGGCCGTTTTGATATCCTCCCCCGATACTCCTTGAAACCAACCGAGGTTATATCCCAGCTTTATGTCCGAGAGCAGACCCATCGCTTCTTTTTGGCTCATCGTGTAGGAATACTTCAAGGCTCCTGAGCTCCTACCTATGCGATCAATGAAGGAAGATCCTCCCGTATGTTTCAGATACTGCTCTACGTTCTCCTCCTTCTCCAGCACATCCCGCACTATGAGCTTGAGCCTCCTTATCAATTCCTTCTCCGAATGACCCATGGTCACCTGGTTCGACAGCTGGAACAGGTTCCCCTGAGCATGACTTCCTTCTCCATACAGTCCTCTCACGGTGAAACCCTGCTTGGACAAAGCCTCAATCAGTTTGGGCATGTAGGAGAGCTCCGAAAGTGCGGGCAAATGAAGCAGGAGAGAACACCTCATCCCCGTTCCGAGATTTGTGGGGCAGGCCGTCAAATAACCGTATTTTTTCGAGAAGGAAAATCTTATCTTCTCTTCCAGTAGAGCATCTATCAAACTACAGTCCTCATAGGCCTCGTCCAAGTGATATCCTCTTCGGATGCCTTGGATCCGCAGATGATCCTCTTCGTTTATCATAATGGAAACGGGTCCGTTTTTTTGACTGTAAAGAGCCCCCAACGGAGAACGCAGGAGCTCCTTACTGATCAAGTGTTGTTCCAAAAGTCTTCTCTTCTCAAACTCATCCGTCTGCGACATCCTTCTAAGTTCAAACTGATCTTTCATACCTTTGTTGCCCTGTGACACTGCTCGAACTACCTCGTCAATGACCTTGTCGGCATCCCGGTGCGTCATATGGTTGGGAAAAACGATCCCCTTGATATTTCTAGCCAGTCTCACCCTTGAACTCAATACATAGGTTTCCGGATTCATTTCTCCCCTCGCCCTTCCTTCTCTCTGATCTCATCTCTAAGCTTTGCTGCAAGCTCATAATTCTCACTGCGGACCGCTTCCTCGAGTTGCTGTTTGAGAGCTTTGAGAGCGGGCTCCTCATCGGTTTCCCCCACTTCCTGAAGCGGAGTCTTTCCCTCATTGGTATCCGTTCCCTGAACCTCGATGATGAGGGGCTCGATCTCCTTGGAGAAGGTGTCATAGCAGTCTTCACAACCGAGAAGACCCATCTGACGGAATCTCTCCAAACTGCTGTTGCAGGTAGGACACAAAATGGTTTGTACTCCGTTTATCTCTCTTCCTCCCGTGAAGAAGTTGGAGAACAGTCCCGAAAATCCGAAATCGTCCATAAAGGGAAGTTGGATCTTCTTCTCCTTTGCACATTGGGAACAGATCGCAAGCTCCGTGACCTTTCCGTTTATATTTTGAGTCATATGGATTGTAGCCTCTCTCTCATGGCAATGTTGACATAACATAAAACATCCCTCCTCTTACTTGATATTTAACAATTGTGTGATGATCTTCTTCAACATCCTCTGCCTCAACAAGTCCCTCACTTCCTCCGAAGGGATGCCGAGGGTGTCGTCCTGCAAGAGCAGCGATAACAAGGCTGACTCATGCTCCGATACAAGACCTCGTTGGACAAGGGATTCCACTATCTTTAGCGCATACTTCTCAGATACCGGCTCCGCAAGTTTTTCTTCCGCGAGGTAAAGCAAAAACTCATAGTTTTTGTCATCCTGCAACCTCACTATGCGAATGTAGCCGCCACCCCCACGCTTGCTCTGTGTGAGATAACCATTCTCGAAAGTAAAACGCGAGGTCAATACATAGTTGATCTGAGAGGGAGCACAGTCAAAAAAAGTCGCCAATTCGTTTCGTTTCAATTCCACTTCCGTCTGTTCATCCAACATTTCCTTGATAAACCGTTCTATTACATCTGTTAATCGTGCCACATAAGCCCTCTCCTTTTTATTTGTCTTTGACTTTCTTTGACCTTTAATGATATTATATATCCTTTCTCTTCAAATGTAAATAGTTTTTTAAGTTTTTTTGCTTTACAAAGAAGTAACAATTTGAGCAATACTTGTTTTTTATTTTTTCAAAGATATTGATACTTCGTATCTTTATCTTCATCTTCTGTTTATTTTTACATTTTTTATATTATTTAAACGTTTCTTTTCTCCTATAATAAAAACATCCGGTGCTTGAAATTGAAAAGCTGATATTACTATTCCTTTGAATGATGGATATAACCAATCTTGTGATCCATAGAAGACAAAACAATGTTTCATGGTTTGAAAAATAGATATATCCATACTTCTATTGAAAAATAATATGAAATATTCTTCACACAACGAACAGATCAGACTCTACATCAAAACTCAAACTTTTAAAGGAGGACGTTACTTATGAAAAACCCAAAATCCCTCAAAATCAGAAGGTATTTCTTTGCCTTTATACTCTTTACCCTACCTCTTCTTGCTTTTTTGGTGTTCCGTTATCAACTTGCTCAAGAAGATGTCTTTGTTTCTGAATATTCCGATGACAACTATTTTGCTATAAAAGATGCCTTCATTGATACCGGCGGAAGATTTTGGAACCAACCCGACACTCACATCGCTCATAGGCTTACCTTTCATAATGAGAAACCTCTCGATATGACAGTTACGATTATGACCCCGGATCAAAAAGACATCCGTATTACAGTTCCTGCAAATTCAACTCAAGAATATCTTGATAACCGTGTAAAATCAGGAAGATATGAACTTGACTTTCAAAATGACGAAGGAGATCCGAGAGGCACTTTTTCAATCCAAATCGGACGCCAGCCCTTCCAACTCCCTGAAACAACGAGTGGAAACACCTTAGTTTTAAACAGTTCTCCTGCAGATACGGGCGGAAGAGAGTGGATACAAAAAAAATCGGAAAAAGCCTATAAGCTTCACCTTCAAAATGACCGAGAAATCGAGATGATCGTTACTGTCAGTGAACCCGGAAGAGAGGACACTCGCATCATCGTTCCTCCAAAGAAAGTCGAAGAATATGTGCAAAACAATGCAAAAAAAGGAAGATATTCCCTTGATTTTCAAACCTCGGATGGGAATCCCAAAGGTAGAGTTCTCGTAGAAGTTTCAGAAACCTCTTTTCCACATCCTTCAAACTGATATTTGTAATACTGTCATACAGATGGAAACTAAGAAATCATGAATCGAAGCGTAACTTCAAGGAAGATTTGAAATTCTTTTCTTTGCTGACGCTTTTGCAAGGTATTAAGAGAGATCCGTGTTTCCAAGGCGTATTTCCATATTGGATATTTAGTTATACTCATTATCTTTACTGTTCGCAGTCTGTACTTTATACAGGATGCAACGCTGTTCATGGTTAGAGCACAAATATAACTACTCTTCTATCGAAAAATAGTATAGGCTGTCTTTGCCACTTCTTATACTATTCCTTGACCGGTTGAAGGTCTTGAAGTGAGTCATCATCCAAATTGTTTTTCGGTAGTTATATTCTGTATATCCGAAATATCAAAGGATAGTATTATCTCCCGATAAAAAAATCTTCAAGCAACTGTTATTACAGTGTACTTGAAGATTTTTTTTAATCGAGAGCTTCTTTGATCTCATCCTTGAGCTTACTCCAAAAGCCCTTGCTCTCTCCTGTCGGGGTCTGTCCCATCTCAACGGCAAAGGCTCTGAGAAGCTCTCTTTGTTTGTCGGTCAACTTCTTAGGCACCTCTACCTTGACGCGAATCCTCTGATCTCCGCGTCCTCTTCCGTTGCGATAGGGAATACCCTTGTCCTTAAGTCTGAATATCGTTCCGGTCTGCGTTCCTTCGGGAATCTTATACTTGACTGTTCCATCCAAGGTCGGCACTTGGATCTCATCTCCTAACGCCGCCTGTGCAAAGGAGATGGGCATATCCATCCATACGGTATTTCCGTCTCTGACAAAGATTTCGTGAGGCTTGATTCGAATATGGATCAGAAGGTCTCCCCTAGGTCCGCCCTTTTCTCCCGGTTGTCCCTGACCACTCATACGAAGCATCATGGAATCTTCAATCCCTTCCGGCACCTTGACGGAAACCGTCTTCTTGCCCGGCACGGTCTTTCTGCCTCCACACTTGGGACACTTCTGTTCTATAATCTCACCCTCTCCGTGACAGGTAGGGCAGGTGGTTGACTGCACCATGGTTCCAAAGGGGGTTCTCACCTGCTGATTGACTTGACCGACTCCATGACAGGTCGGACACTGCTTGGGCTTTGTTCCCTGCTTTGCCCCCGTTCCATGACAAGCATCGCACTCTTCCTGACGGTTGAAGGTAATGTCCTTCTCCGTCCCGAACGCCGCCTCTTCAAAGGTAAGATCCATTGAATAACGCAGGTCGGCACCCTTTCTCGGGCCGTTTCTCCTCTGACGCATACCTCCGCCCCCGAAGATGTCCCCGAACATACTGCCGAAGATATCGCCGAAATCTCCGAAGTCCGCACCCTGAAAACCTCCTGCTCCTCCGAAACCGCCATTGCCTCCGAGGCCTGCATGCCCGAACTGGTCATAGGTTTTTCTTTTCTGAGCATCGGAAAGCACTTCATAGGCCTCATTGATTTCCTTAAATTTTTCTTCCGCCTCTTTATCTCCTTGGTTTTTGTCGGGATGGTACTTCATCGCCTGTTTTCGATAAGCTTTTTTGATCTCCTGCTCGGTTGCGCCCCGCTCAACGCCTAAGACCTCATAATAATCTCGTTTTTCCATCCATTCTCCTCCTGAACTATAACAGACAACAGGTAGCCTTATGCACAAGCTACCTGATCGCCGTTATATTGTAACGATATTATTTGTTTTCGTCAACCTCGGTGTAGTCCGCATCGACTACATTATCGTCCTGAGCGCTTTCTTCCTGCGGTTGCCCCTGCTCCTGTTGAGCCTGTTGAGCCTTCGCAGCCTCTTCATACATTTTTTGAGAGATGGAGTGGAACTTATTCATCACCTCATCAATGGCCTTTCGAATCTCTTCTCCGGTGGACGATTCGTTGTCTTTTACTTTTTTCAACTCTTCCAACGCTGCTCTAACATCGTTTTTCTCCTGCTCGCTCACCTTATCTCCGACCTCATCCAAGGTTTTTTCGGTCTGGTAGATCGTGGTTTCCGCCTGATTCAACGCCTCCATCTTATCTTTCTTCTTCTTATCTTCTTCCGCGTGCAATTCCGCTTCTTTGACCTTCCTTTCGATCTCGTCGCTGGAAAGGTTGGAAGATGCAGTAATCGTAATCTGTTGCTCCTTACCTGTTCCCAAATCCTTCGCTCTTACGTTTACGATACCGTTGGCATCGATATCGAAGGTCACTTCGATTTGAGGAACTCCTCGCGGTGCCGGAGGAATGTCTCCCAACTGGAAGCGTCCCAAGGTAACATTGTCGGCAACCATAGATCTCTCTCCCTGAAGCACATGGATGTCTACTGCGGGTTGGTTGTCCGCCGCCGTTGAGAACACCTGAGATTTCTTCGCGGGAATGGTCGTGTTTCTTTCGATGATCTTGGTAAATACTCCACCTAAAGTTTCAATTCCCAAGGAAAGAGGGGTCACATCCAACAGAAGGATGTCGTGTACCTCGCCACTTAGAACTCCTCCTTGAACCGCTGCTCCGAGAGCAACGCACTCATCGGGGTTGATTCCCTTGTGAGGCTCCTTGCCGATAAACTTTTTAATCTCTTCCTGTACAGCAGGAATACGAGTCGAACCTCCTACCAAAATAACCTTATCAATATCACTTGGAGAAAGTTTTGCATCCGCCATTGCCTTCTTGGTCGGCTCTATGGTCTTATCGACCAAGTGTCTGGTGAGTTCGTCGAACTTCGCTCTCGTCAGATCCATATTCAAGTGCTTCGGTCCGGATGCTGTCGCTGTAATGAAGGGAAGGTTGATATTAGTCGTAAGGGTGGAGGACAACTCCTGCTTCGCCTTCTCAGCAGCATCTTTCAAACGTTGAAGGCTCATCTTGTCCGCCTTGAGGTCTACCCCTTCTATTGCCAAAAAGTCTTTGGCGATATAGTCTACCAATACGTTGTCGAAGTCATCTCCTCCCAAATGGTTGTTTCCGCTGGTAGCAAGAACTTCAAAAGTTCCGTCCGCAATTTCAAGCACGGATACGTCAAAGGTTCCCCCGCCGAGGTCGAAGACGAGAATTTTCTCATCGATATTGTCCTTCTCAAACCCGTAAGCGATCGATGCCGCTGTCGGCTCATTGATGATACGCTTCACATCCAAGCCTGCAATTTTACCTGCATCCTTGGTAGCCTGTCTCTGTGCATCGGTAAAATATGCAGGTACAGTAATGACGGCACTTGTTACCTTCTCGCCCAAATAGCTCTCCGCATCGGACTTGAGCTTTTGTAGGATGATGGCGGAGATGTCCTGAGGGGTATAGTCCTTACCGTCAATGTTTACCCGATAGTTGCTTCCCATCTCTCTCTTAATCGAACTGATGGTCCTCTCCGGGTTAGTGACTGCCTGACGCTTTGCAGGTTCTCCTACAATCCTCTCTCCCTCTTTCGAAAAAGCAACAACCGAAGGTGTGGTCCTCATCCCTTCTCTATTCGAGATAACCACAGGCTCGCCGCCCTCGAGTACCGATACACATGAATTTGTTGTTCCCAAATCTATTCCTATTGTTTTTGACATAATGTTCTCCTCCTGAATTTTTTTAGTTTGAAACCTTGACCATAGCAGGTCTGATCACTCTATCCTTCAACAAGTATCCCTTCTGGAACACTTCCAAAATCTTACCCTTTTCTTCTCCTTCCTCCTGCATGACCGCATGATGAAAATTCGGATCAAAGTCTATGCTCGTGTCGATCAGAGATATTCCGTTCTTCTCCATGGTCGCATACAGCTGCTTGCAGATGAGTTCCATTCCTTGGAACAAACTGCTGTCTTTGTCTTCCACCGCCTCAAGTCCCCTTTCGAAGTTGTCGATGACCGCAAGCAGTTCCAACATGATCTTCTCATTTGCAAAGGTCGCAAGTTCCAACTTTTCCTTTTCGGTCCTGCGTTTAAAGTTCAAAAACTCCGCTTGAGTCCTCTTTAAGCGATCCGTCAGTTCTTCGATCTCCTTCTCCTTGTCGGCGAGGATCTTGTTCTCGAACCTCTTGAGATCTCCTTCCTGTTCTTCAGATATCTCAGGAGTTTCGACCTCCTGCTCCTCCTGAACCTCTAAGGTCTCCTTCACATCCTTGTCCTCTTCTTTTCTGTTTTTTGCCAACTCGTCAGCTCCCTTCTCTATGTTAAAGATGTTTCTTCTATACATAATGAACTTCTTACGAGTCGTTCAACAACCTGTTGATCTCGCTCTGAAGATAGCTCATAATATTGTAGGCTCTTTGATAATCCATCCGCTTAGGCCCTATGATTCCGACCTTTCCTATCGTCAGGCCGTCTTTGATATAATCTGCGGTGATGATTGAACAGTCCTTCATAATACTGCCCATGGATTCATCTCCTATGATGATATTGATATCGCCTTTTCGAATACCTTTCTCATTCATCAGGTTACGAATCGGCGTCTCCTCATCGATCATGGTCAAAAACGACTTCGCCTTATCGATGTCATAGAACTCCGGATGATTGAAAATATTCGTCATCCCGTTAAAGAGCAGATGGAAGGGCTGTTCCTGCAGGAGCTGCTGCTCCAAAAAATCGAAGATCCCCTCCAGCGAAGTCGAGTACTCGCTTATCTTTGCCTTGATATAGCGCAGAAGATCTTCCCCGACTTCTTCGTAACAACGTCCCGACATCGTTTCGTTGATGGTCTGAGAAATCAGGTGAAGCGTGTTGTTATCGAGATTCTGAGGCAGAAGAAGGTTCTCCGAGAGAACTTCTCCACTGTCAAGTACGGTTACAACGACGACTCTTCGGTTATCTATCGGAACGAGGGAGATGTTCTTGATCAGTCTTTTTTTGCAGACTTCCTGAAGCACCCCCACTGAGATATAGTCGGTCAAGCTGCTGATCAGATCGAGGGATCGTTGCAGAAGATTTCCAATCTTATCGATGTTTTGGGACAACTGTGCTCGAATAAACTCCCGATCCGCCTCCCGAAGTTCTCCCTGATTCATCATGCTCTCCACATAGATCTCATATGCTTTTTCGGATGGGATACGTCCTGCCGAAGTATGGGGCTGTAACAAGAGGCCCAGCTCTTCGAGATCGGACATATCGTTTCGGATTGTAGCGGCGCTGACATTGAGGCTCTTATTTTTGGAAACCGTTCTCGAGCCGACCGGTTCCGCGGTTTGAATATATTCCCGGATAATAAACTCCAAGATTCGGAGTTTTCTCTCCGTCAAATCATTCCTCATAACCCACCTGCACCTTTCATCCTTATTTACGATCTTTTATCGTTTTATTAGCACTCATCTTTATCGAGTGCTAACTCTGTTTCTATATTACATTTTTTCCCTTCGTTTGTCAACTCTTGTTACAAAAATTTTTATCCGGGAAGAAAACCGCCCTGTTCTTATTTGATACTATTGCCTGTTTAAATTGCCCGGTCTATTGACATATTGATATTTGGCTTTATTTCTTATCTCGGTTATAAACCGAAAGAATTCATATCAAAGTTGGAATTACCGTGAATTTCGACGTGCCGCTACAGTAGTATTCATTTCGTTTTTTATTTTCATTTGCTATCAATTCCGATTTATCTCTATACCTCCCATACACCTGACATTTTATACTATTCCCCAATAGAAGCATGGATATATCCTTTTTTCAACTTACGAAAAATCGGTTTATCTTCTATGGTCACAGATTGTTTATATCCACAACTCAAAGGAAGAATAGTATTAATTGGTCATACTATTTTTCAATAGAAGTGTGGATATATCTATTTTTCGATGACGAAAAACTATGTTGTCTTCTATGGGTCACAGATTGTTTATATCCACTATTCAAAAGAATAGTAGTATTAGTATGGATATGATTCGACAATCGAACTTGTACTGCAACGGCATAATCGGTATTTCTTCTTTCACATCGAGTCCTTTGACCCGATCTTCAAACTCCGTCTGTCGTTAATCTGCCCTCTATATCTCTCAAAACAAGAAAAAGAGACTAAATAATTGATATTCAGTCCCTTCTATTTCTCCGTTATTCCATCGCCCGTTCAAGCCATCCCTATATATTCTGTGTTCATAAGCGATGGGACGATTTTTTATAATCTGTAAGACGGATTGCAATGCTTCAAATAAAGCCTCGTACTATACAAGGTAAAAGTTTATGAAATGTCACAAAAGTACAAACTCCCGATCTCCCTCTGATCCTATTTTACAATGGAAGTATGGATATATTTATTTTGCGACCGCCAAAAATCATTTTATCTTCTATGGGTCACAGATCGTTTATATCCATAACTGAATAACAGTATGAGTTTATAAAACACGAAAGTTTTTCATATCCATACTTTCAAAAATTTCATCCTTCGATAATACCGTTCTTCCAAATTATGCGATATTGCCGTGTCTTTTTAACACAACCTTTATTCCTAAATCTCGTTCAAGGCCTCATAGAAGTCGATGATGATGTCCTTGCTGTTCTCCAGACCGACTGCAACCCGAATCATCGAAGATGAAAGACCGAACTCTTCAAGGCTTGCCGCATCGTAGTCCCTATGCGTCATAAAGGCGGGCGATTCCACCAAGGTTTCCGCATCTCCCAAACTCACAGCGAGCTTGCACATTTTGAACTTTGTCAGAAGTTCCTTCGCCTTCTCCGGGCCGCCTTTGAGAGTAAAACTGACCACAGCTCCGTAGCCCATCATCTGAGAACGGGCAACATCGTACCCTTCATCCGACTTTAATCCGGGGTACCATACCTTCTCGACCTTGTCGTGATCCTGCAGATACTCCGCCAAGAGCATAGCGTTTTCGCCATGACGCTCCATTCTCATCTCCAAGGTTTTCAGACCCCGAATCAGAAGCCATGCGTTAAACGGAGAGATCGGACTACCCAATTCGCACATAAAGCCGTACCTCAATCGATCGATATAGTCCTGACTTTTCGAAGTCGTCACTCCCGCTATCACATCTCCATGACCGCTGAAAAACTTTGTCGCGGAATGGACGACCGCCGTTGCTCCAAGCAGAAGAGGTTTCTGCCAATAGGGAGTCGCAAAGGTATTGTCAACGACCACATCGATCCCCCTCTCCTTAGCCAAGGTACAGACCGCCTTGATATCGGTGATCTTGAGGACGGGGTTGGACGGTGTCTCCAGATAGATCAGTTTTGTCTTGTCGCAAAGTGCCTCCTCGACCTGTTTGAGATCTCCGGTATCAACAAAGGACACTTGTACTCCATAACGTTTGACAAACTTGTTCAAAAAACCGTAGGCGGAACCGTAGAGAGACTTCCCTGCAACGATATGATCCCCCGCCTCCACAAACGAGAGGATGGTTGCTGCAATCGCCCCCATTCCCGAAGCAAAGGCAACTGAGTCGACCCCCCCTTCAAGGGAAGCAATCTTCTTCTCCAATATCTCGGTTGTGGGGTTTCGCCCTCTTGTATAGACGAAGCCTTCACTCTCTCCTCTGAAGACGGCATCCGCCTCTTCGATTGAGGAGAACTCGAAGGATGATGTCATAAAAATCGGAGGGTTTAACGCCTTCCACGGATTCTCTGCGACAAAACCGTCGTGGATCGCCTTGGTTGAAAACCCTACTACCTTGTTAAGATCCTTAAACTCACTCATGTTTTTTACCCTTCCTTTTCAAAGTCTTATCTTTCTGCACACTAACTCCCTCATCCTTACGTCCGAAACTCCATCTGCTTTCCTGAGCGGAAACATGTTTTACCGCTTCCTTATACAAATCATTCTTTTTTACTACCGCCCTCCGGTGTGGCTGTCTTGGCAGACGTACTTCCACACAGGCACCTCCGGATTCCGGATTGTATGCCCGCACACTTCCCTTCAGTTGCTTGACCGTAGATTTGACAATCGACAGACCCAATCCCGTATTTCCTCCTTCTCCTTTGAAGAAACGATCAAAGACCCTATCTATCTCCGCCTTGTCAAACCCCTGTCCGTCATCGACAACCTTGAGAACCAACTCATTGCCTTGATGGTAACCCTCTATACTGATTAAGGACTTTGCATAACGAAGCGAGTTGGAGATCAGATTGTTGATGATGCGAAACATATACTCTTCATCGACACGATGGAAGATATTATCTTCCACATTGTTGTGCAAGACAACGGATTTTTCATCTGCGGAAAACTTGAACTTGTAGAGAACCTCATTGACAAAGTCCCTCATATCCAAACTCTGCACCCTGTTTTTGTCCACCTTCTCCGTAGGATTCTCCAACTTCGTCATATAGACGATGGTGTCGACGGTATGGGTAAGCTTGTTGGTCTCATCAATGATGATGTCCAACGATTCCTGCACATCCTCCTGAGGTATAACGTTATCACGGATCGCCTCCGCATACCCTTGAATGGACATCAGCGGCGTCTTCAGCTCATGAGATGTATTCTGGAAAAAAACTTTTTGATTTTGATCGTAATGGATCATATTTTCCGCCATCTTCTTAAATTCGTCATTCAGATCACTGATCTCATCTTGAGTACGAATCTCTTCCCACGTGTTGTTGCCTTCAAGCGAAAATGCCTGGATGTTTCTCTTAAGTTTATTGATTGGGCGGATAAACGTCCTCTCAAAGAAGAGCGCCAAAAGCACCGCACAGAACAGTGAGATCGCCAGCCCAATAAAGGAAGCCGCATTGATCAGGGAATTGATGACCCCAAGTTCCTCCTTCTCTCCGATTACAAGCAGATATCCCGCTACCGCCTTTTTATTGGGCGTCTTTATTGTCCGTTCCATCTCAAAAAACTTCTTCGTCTTATCACTGGTGTTATAGAACTCTTCTCCTTCCTTGATCTTCCAAGATTCAAAGATCGTCTTCTTCTCCTTATCCTGAATCACAAAGTTAGTCGTGGAAAACTGATAGGACGAAAAAAACAACCTGTTATTGGGAAAGACATCATACAGTGTCGCTTCCTTATTCAAAGCCAAGGATACATTGAGAAGTTCATTTTCGATTTCAGTCTTCATGTCGTTGGCAGCCATATTTAGGTCTTGGATGATCTTGGCGTTGAGTTTGTTGGAAAAGTTCATCTTGGTAATACCCATCGAGATCCCGACGGTAAACAAGACGATAATCAAATAACTAACTACAATTTTTTTTCCTATTTTACTCATGGTTTACTCATCTTCCTGGATTTTGTATCCATAGCCCCAAACCGTCTGGATTTTGACCTGAGAGTTTGCATCCCGGAGTTTTTTTCTGAGACGTTTGATCGTATCGTCCACGTTTCTGTCATACCCATCGTACTCATATCCCCAGATGCTTTGGATAATCTTATCCCTCGATAAGGGATAGCCTTTATTCTCGACAAGAAACTTCAAAACCTCGTACTCCTTTGTCGTAAGAGGCACATCCTCGTCTCCCGCCTTTACGCTTCGTTGCTCTACAAAGATCTTGAGATCTTCCACCGATACGACATTGTCTTCCTTCTTCTGTGCATAGTTGGTCGTACGCTTAAGGATGTTGCGAATACGCACGATCAGTTCTCTTACGCTGAACGGCTTGGCCAGATAGTCATCCGCACCGAGTTCAAGCCCCAAGATTCTATCCAATTCCTCACTTCGCGCAGATACGAAGATGATGGGTACATCGCTGTTGGTCCTAATCTTCTTGCACAAATCCAATCCATTGGTCCCTCTCATCATAATATCCAGCACAATCAGATCGACACTGTTGTCCGAGAGAAATTCATAGGCCTTGTCCGCATTATCGAAGTCGGTCACTTCGTAACCTTCCTTCTTTAGATACATCACAATAAGGTCTCGTATTCTTTTTTCATCATCTACTACAAGTATATGCTTCATCATCTTTATCTCCTTCATTCTTTCCGTCGATGCCTGTACCATCGTCGTTCTTCCTCTTGATCTCGGCCCCGGAAGGCTCTTATCACTTAACAGTAAGCGTTAGTATAAACATACCCTTAAAACTTCTTTTTTTTCACGTTATTTTTGTGGAAAAGAAGGCTCTTTGCTATGATGGGAGATGTCATCCTATTCTGCAACAGAAAGTTTGTCCTATCTGTTCCTTGAATGCAAAAGTCCTCTTCATCTCCTATGGAGGATAAAGCGACACTGTCAATAATACAATGACTGACAGCATGGATATCAAACTCATTCCTCCTCATCAACCTCAGAGGAAACTGCGCCGGTGAACGGGAGTAATTCCCCACCTCTTGA
This sequence comes from Filifactor villosus, assembly GCF_042652965.1. Lineage (NCBI taxonomy): Bacteria > Bacillati > Bacillota > Clostridia > Peptostreptococcales > Filifactoraceae > Filifactor > Filifactor villosus. Next base: position 61,857 of record NZ_JBHSHL010000051.1, on the reverse strand, counting down.
GTGCCTCATAATGCTCCGCCGTACCGTAACCCTTGTTCTTTGAAAACTGAAACTCGGGATAGATCTTGTCGTACTCCCTCATCAATCTGTCACGGTAGACCTTTGCCAATATACTTGCACAAGCAATACAGTAACAGGAGGAATCCCCTCGGATCACTGCTTCCTGTTGTTTTTGTGTTTCAGGCAAAAGTTGATTTCCGTCAATCAGGATGTAATCCGCGGAAGGATTGAGGTATTGCATTGCCCTTCTCATCGCCAGAAAGGTCGCTTGCAAAATATTGATCCTGTCAATCTCTTCATTGGTAGCTACTCCTATCCCGAAGGAGATACTGTCTGCGATCACCCTATCAAAGAGTTTCTCTCTGAGCTCCTCTTTGATTTTTTTGGAATCGTCGACCTCGACGATAAGGGAACCTTCCTTCATCACAACACAGGCCGCAACAACAGGACCTGCAAGAGGACCTCTTCCCGCCTCATCGATACCGGCGACAAAAAGATGACCTTGAGCCTTGAGTCCTTCTTCCTTTCGCTTCATGCGTAAGATCCTTTCTTCCGCCTCCTCCCTCTTCAAGCGCTGTCTTTCAAGCGAAGAACCAAGTTTACGCACTCCAATCCTCACATCCGACTTCAGTATATCTTCTGCGACTCTAAGTTCATCCTGAGTCAGAAGTTTCAATTTCTTTTTTATTCCATCTATGCTCTGTCCGCTGAACATAGCTCTCTCCTTTCCTTGTACAACGTGATTCATCGGGAAACATCAGGGTAGCATCGCCGAAAAAATCGAATGATAAACCAATCCAAATCATACAAGAACGCAACGCCCTATATAACAGTATGAGCGCCTGTTCTTCTCATTGTTCAAAGACATTGTCCGTGTCCGTACACATCGTTATGTCCCTTCTACTCCTCTTCACACCTGCACTCTTCCAAGGTGATTCTGCCCGTCTTTCCCTCGCGGAAGTCATTGAGAATTGCATCCGCCGTCCTCTTATAGTCAATCTCCCTTCCCTTGAGGATGAAACCCCTCTTTTCCGCAATCTCCTCCATAAGTACAATCGTTTCCATATCGGGATCGACCTCAACGCCGTAACGCTCCTGAAGATTGATCGGATACCTCTTTTTCAATCTGTCCAAGAGTGCAAAGGCAATCTCCTCCACATCGAGGACCTCATCTTTAATCGCACCCGTAAAGGCAAGCATCAGAGCGACCTCCTGATCGTCAAACCTTGGCCAAAGAATACCGGGAGTATCGAGCATCTCGAGATCTCCCTTGAGCTTTACCCACTGTTTACCCTTGGTCACTCCGGGACGGTCTCCCGTCTGAGTGCTCTTTCTGCCCGCCAGTCGATTGATCAGGGTGGATTTGCCCGAGTTGGGTATGCCTGCTATCATCAGACGGATAGAGCGGTTTTTCAGACCCCTTTCCTGCAACCTCTCCAACTTCGGACGAAAGGCCTCTTCCACCGCCTTCACCAACTCCTTCATCCCTTCTCCGGTCGTTCCGTTAAAAGGAAGAACCGTCATCCCCCCATTTTTATAGTATTCGATCCACTTCTTCGTCTCCTCCTTATCGGAGAGATCTTCCTTGTTGAGCAGGAGGATGGTAGGTTTGTGCCCCGAAAGTTCGGCGATATCAGGATTTTTGCTACTCTTTGGGATTCGGCTGTCGATAACTTCGACAATCACATCCACAATGGACATATTTTTTCGGATCAGCTCCCGTGTCTTTTTCATATGACCGGGATACCAGTTTATGTGTAAGTTTTCCATAATATCTTCCTCCATTTTCACGCTATTATCCAATCAAACTATCGATTTTTGTTTTACAACTGCTCTCTTATACCGAACATCTCAGGAGAAACTTCAAGTTCCAACATACTTGCAAAGCCCAAAGTCCATCTTAAGAATTCATAAGATACCGATGTAATGATATTTCCGTCTATAATATATCCATCTTTAAGCGGTTCTTTCGCATTTTCCTCCCAATCCCTCATAAGATGGAGATCTTCCTTAGAAAATCCCTCTTCCATCAACTCTTCCTTATTGACCCCCGCCATAAATCTCTTTGAATATAACATAGAACTTTTTAGCAGTAGTATAGGAGCGATGGATATGGCCGCTATTTTCAGATTTGAAAACTTCTTTATGAAATTGATGCTATCCTCATCGTCTACGACCCCTCTGATATCCATGGCCCCCGGCAAAACCAGACTGTCATATTCATCGACATCGAAATCCTCTATACTTTTCTGAGGAAGGACGATCAAACCCTCCTCACTTGTTACAGGAGACAGATCCTTTGAAAACACGGTAAACGGCTTATTTTTGATTTTTAAAACTTCCAACAAAGGTGCAATCTCAAAATTACAAAACTGTTCATAAATAAAAATCGCAGTTTTCTTCATGCCTATTTCCTCCTCCCAAATGTTACAAACGTTTATTTTAATTTAATATAATACAGAAACTTTGTCCTATTATCTTTCTGTCCGAACACATCGATAAAAAAAGATGTTTCAAAAACAACTCTTCAAAAGAATATAATACCTTCGCCTCTTTCAAATTTCTTCCTATACAAAATACAGGATACCCCCAATGAGAGTATCCTGCAAGTAGTAATTTGTTTTGTTTATCTTTATCGACATCAAAGATTCCGCTTATTTTTTTATCACGATGGGTTTTCCCTGCTTCTTCCACTCCGCAAACTCCGCTGTCGCAGTAAAAAGTGCGTCTGTAGAAGAGTTCAACGCCGTCTCGCAGGAGTCTTGGATCACTCCGATGATAAAACCTACCGCAACGACCTGCATCGCAACTTCATTGGGGATCCCGAACAAGCTGCAAGCCAGAGGGATCAGCAACAGAGAGCCTCCCGCAACTCCCGATGCTCCACAGGCACAAACGGCGGAGAGTACACTGAGGATGAAGGCCGTTCCGATATCTACGGATGCATCGACCGTATGTGCGGCAGCCAAGGCCAAAACGGAAATGGTAATTGCCGCTCCTGCCATGTTGATCGTCGCCCCCAAAGGAATCGATACGGAGTAGGTATCCTTATCCAAACCCAAATTCTCACACAAGGTCATATTTACCGGAATGTTCGCCGCCGAACTTCTCGTAAAGAAGGCCGTTACTCCACTCTCTCTTACGCACTTGAATACAAGAGGATAGGGATTTTGCTTGATCTTTGCAAATACGATGATGGGGTTCATTACGAAGGCAACGAAGAACATACAACCCACCAATAGAAGAACAAGCTTGCCGTAAGTCGTAAAAATCTCCACACCGCTCGTGGATACCGCCGAAAATACCAGACCCATAATTCCAAGAGGTGCAAAAGCAATGACCCAACGAACCACCTGAGAAACCGCATCCGAAAAGTTGTTGATCATCGTCTTAGTGCTGTCTGCAGCCTTTCTGAGTGCAAAACCGAGAAGAACCGCCCAGGTCAAAATACCGATATAATTTGCATTGAACAGAGCTTTGACTGGGTTATCGACAATGTTCATCAACAGGTTTTTCAGTACTTCGGTAACTCCCGAGGGAGGTGCGATCTCGGTATTACCCGTTACCAACTCCAACTCGATGGGAAACACAAAGCTGGCTACCACCGCAACAACCGCCGCCATCAAGGTCCCGAATAAGTATAGTATAATGATGGACTTCATATTGGTTTGATGCCCTTCCTTGTGTTGCGAAATTGCGGACATGACAAGGACAAAGACCAAAACAGGTGCTACCGCTCTCAAGGCGCCTACAAAAAGGTCTCCGAAAATAGAGATCCCCTTCAACTGTTCAGGAGCTGTCAACGCCAAGATGGTTCCTATTACCAGACCTACCAATATTCTCTTAACCAAACTCAGAGAATTCCACATCTTTAAAATTCCGTTCAAATAAATCGCCTCCTACTTTAAATATATTTTATAAATGCTATATCTGAAAGACCGTCTTTTCATCCTCGGGACATCTGCAACTACGAAATGCTCGATGTCTTTCCCTCGAGACGGGCGAAAATACGCCTTGTGTTTCACAAAGGCTCACAGCCTCGGTCGAAAAAACCGCCCTTTCATCCAAGTAAAGGTTTTCCTTTTGAATAACACAAAAGGGACTGTACCTCCATACAGTCCCTTTAAAAAAAACCTATCTCATAGATTTTTCTTTTACTTTTGCCGCCTTACCGACTCTGTTACGGATATAATTGATCTTAGCACGACGAACCTTACCGCGACGTGTTACTTCAATCTTCTCGATAACAGGAGAATGTACAGGGAAAGTCTTTTCTACTCCGACTCCGAAAGAAAGTTTACGAACTGTAAAGGTCTCCCTTACGCCGCCGTTTTGTCTTTTGATAACGAGCCCTTCAAAAATCTGGATTCTCTCTCTCTTACCCTCTCTTACGTGAAGGTGTACCTTTACGGTGTCTCCCGCTCCGAACGCAGGCAGATCCGTCCTCAATTGTTCTTGTTCAATTTGTCTGATGATTTCCATTTTTCTTCCTCCTACTTAGTGGTGAGTATTCTTAATTAACCTTGCAACCAGCGGAATACTCGGGTAAATTTTTAAATATTGATTATTATATCATCATTGAGCACAAATGGCAAACCTTTTTTGTTCACTTATTCGTTTGTTTTTAAACTTATTCGTTTATCCGTGAAGGTTTCTCCGGTTCCATAGTTGCGATAGACGAAGTCGATGTCCTTATCACCCCTGCCCGAAAGGTTGACGAGGATGTCCTTTTCCTCTCCATCCCGCGAACACTTGAGCGCATAGGCTAAGGCATGTGCGCTTTCGATTGCCGGAATAATGCCTTCGTGTCGAGACAGAAGGAAGAAGGCCTCCATTGCCTGTTCATCACTTATCGTCCTGTAACTTACTCTCTTGCTGTCTCGGAGGTAGGCGTGTTCAGGCCCTACCGAAGGATAGTCCAGACCGCTTGCAATCGAATAGACAGGAAGGGCCTCGCCTTCTTCATCCTGAAGGACAATGCTCCTAAATCCGTGCAATATTCCCTTGGTGCCGAAGGTCATACTCGCCGCGTGATCTCCCACCGCTTCTCCTCTTCCAAGCGGTTCAACCCCTACCAATTCTACTTCTTCCGGCAGAAAGGCCTCAAACATCCCTATCGCGTTGGATCCTCCTCCTACGCAGGCACAGACCGTATCGGGCAGTCTTCCCGTTCTCTCCTTAAACTGGTCCTTGGCCTCAAAACCGATAACCGACTGAAAATCCCTTACCATCATCGGGAACGGATGAGGACCGACCGCCGAACCGATACAGTAGATCGCGTCTTCATACTCCCTCGTATAGGCCTCAAATGCGGCATCGATGGCTTCTTTTAAGGTCTTAAGACCCTCGCTTACGGCAATGACATTTGCGCCCAACATCTTCATACGGATTACATTGGGATGCTGTTTTTGGATATCGACCTCTCCCATATAGATATCACATTCCAGACCGAAGTACGCCGCAGCAGTCGCCAGAGCGACTCCATGCTGTCCCGCTCCCGTTTCGGCAATCATCTTCTTCTTGCCCATATACTTTGCCAGAAGCCCTTCTCCCATACAATGATTAATCTTGTGGGCACCCGTATGGTTCAGATCCTCTCTTTTGAGATAGATCCTAGACCTTCCCGCCAGTTTGGACAACCTTTCGCAGAAATAGATCGGTGTCGGTCTTCCCTGAAACTCCTTTCGTATCCTCTTGAGTTCCTCAATAAACTCCTCCTTGGAACAAATCTCTCCGTAGGCCTTCGTGATCTCATGAAAGGCGGGCTCCAACTCCTTGGGAAGAAAAGCACCTCCATATTCTCCGAAATAACCTTCCTTATCGGGAAGAGTTGTTAAACCTTGTTGAAATCTTCTATACCCCTTCATTTTCATACCTCCTCTTATTTCCATAAAAAAACGTCCTGTCTCATAAAACTATGAGACAGGACGAACTGTCCTGCGGTACCACTCAAATTGGTGCAAAGCACCCTCCTCGCCCACGTACTTCCATACGCTCCGCTTGATAACGACTGCGGTTGCCGTCGATTGCTACTCGGGTCTCCCCTTTCGTTCGCCCTCCTAAGTCCATTCAACCTATGTTCCGTCGTCCCTGCTCTCACCGCCGCAAGACTCTCTGTGCACATCCCATAGGCCTACTCACTCTTATTCAAAGGTTTGTTCCCTTAAATTTTAATCAGTCTACCACAACCCTTCCCCCTTGTCAAGACTTGTTGCAAAAAATTCTGAAAATAAGCCGGGCTCCCACACCTCACAGCAGGGCGATCCTGCCCTCCTCCATATTTGTAGAAGGGTTTTCATCCCGTTTTATTTGTTTTTCAGGATTTTTCCACTTTTTTATGCACCAAACCGCAATAATAATCCTTCCGCTCGATAGCAAAGTAAGGGAATATTCCCATCCAAACATATTGCAAACTTTTTCTCCAACCTATCCATAGATCCGAGATCGTATGGCGATATTTCCGCCTCATCGTCAAACTGCGTTCTACCCCGCTCAACAGTCGATCCCGGATGGAGTTTGTCATTATTCGGTCAAGATATGACCCTCATGCGTTTCCGGCACGACACAAAAGGTTTGCTCCATCGAGTTGATCGATCAAACTCCAACAATTCCCATTATCCCAACTTATCCCCGTTCTTCACGTCCTTATCCGTGGTGATCAGCACGACTCCGCCCTCGCTGTAGGTGCCGAGCACCAAGACCTCCGACATAAAGTCCGCGATCTGTCGGGGAGGGAAGTTCACGACCGCAAGCACCTGTTTGCCTACAAGGTCTTCGGACGTATAGAGCTCTGTGATCTGCGCCGAAGAGTTCTTCACTCCCAACTCCGGCCCGAAGTCGACCCTCAGTTTGTAGGCGGGTTTTTTCGCCTTTTCAAAGACCTTTGCTTCCACAATCGTTCCCACCCTGATATCCAGTTTCAAAAAATCGTCAAAAACAGCCATCTCCATACCTCCCGACTTCTTCACTTTTATATTCTATACCGAAACCCCTATCGGACTCTCAGCATATCAGGTATATAAATCACAAGGGTAATCCGCATAATCTTCAAAAAATGTCGTAAGAGGGATTTCACCCAAAAAAAACAAGATTTTCTGAAGTGTTTGTTTCAAAATCTCGTGCACTTTATCGAAATGAGGAACAACCCTTACACATCACAGTCGGTAGTCTCCTCTTACAACAGATAGTTGTACAGGAGTGAAGCCATTCTTCTCCCTACAACTTCTTCCCCTCCTCGTTATCAGTCCTCAAGAGTTTACTCTCCTTCTTCCACACTTCTATCTTCTCCCTTTCCTTTTCGGTGATGTTTGCCCTCTCCAAGAGATCGGGGCGGTTTCGGAGGGTCTTTTTGAGCGACTCCTCCCTCCTCCACTCATCGATGTTCTTGTGATTGCCGGACAAAAGCACCTCGGGCACTTCCAAACTCAAGAATTCCCGCGGCCTCGTATACTGCGGATATTCGAGCAGGGAATTGTAAAAACTCTCCTCCTGATAGGATTCCGTTGAGGAAAGCACCCCTTCGACCATCCTCGAAATGCTGTCGATAAGCACGAGAGCTCCCAGCTCTCCTCCCGTCAGTACATAGTCCCCTATCGAGATCTCCTCGGCTGAGAGAAGTTCGATCGCTCTTTCGTCGATCCCCTCATAATGTCCGCACAACAGGATGAGGTTGTCAAAAGAAGACAGCTCCATTGCCTTCTTCTGAGTGTGAGTCCTTCCTCTCGGCGAGAGGTAGAGGGTACGGAAGGTTTCTCCCTCGGGGATCAGCGAGAGGATATGCCGGAAACAATCGTAGATGGGCTGCACCGTCATCACCATCCCCTGCCCTCCCCCGAAGGGATAGTCGTCCGTCTTCCTGTGTTTGTTTGTCGAAAAATCACGGATGTTGTAACAGGACACCTCGATCATCCCCTTCTCCTGTGCAAGCTTCAATATGCTTTCATCCGTGTAGGAGCGTATCACATCGGGAAACAAGGTCATAATATGGAACTTCATTCTCCGATCATTCCTTCGATCGGTGTTATGATGACCCTTCCCTCCTCGAGATCGACCACGGGAACGAACTCGTCGACAAAGGGGATCATACACTCCTTCCTATCTTTGTTTTCGATGACCATAATATCGTTGGCGGGGTAGGAGAGGATATCCTTTATGACACCGATCGGCTCCCCGTCCTCCAAGCAGACCGCCAAACCGATCAGACTGTCTACCATATATTCGTTCTCATCGAGTTCGCGCAGATTGTTCTCGTCTGCAAAAACCTCTTTTTGCAAGTACTTCTGCACATCCTCGATCCTGTCCTTGCCCTTGAACTTGAGATAGACCATATTCTTTTGGTACCTTGAGCGTTCAATATAAAGTTTCTCCTCCGTGTCACCCACAACAAGGTAGTCCACCTCATCAAAACGTCCGATATCATCCGTATGCGGATAGACCTTGACCTCGCCCTTCAAGGCGTGGGTGTTGACGATGGTTCCCATTCTATACTTCTTCATCTTTCTTCCTCTCACTTCTCTGCTATTTGTTTATATCGTCTTCCCATAAGAATTGTATTTTCAGAACGGATATAGGCCCTACATGCCTGATCGGTCCCGGATCTCCGGTGCTGTTCTCCGTTTGAAATGCCGGATATACAGAATATATCATTACCAAAAAAAGTATAGCCGATCATAAAATGATATGCTCTGCCGATTTAAACAGGCACCCGTGTACCTTAAACTTTCAAACAGATAACGGTATCCAAAAACGTTTCATCCTCCCCCGGAATACGGAGGGTCGATCTCAACCGTGCACAAACTTCTCTGTTTGTCCGTGTTTTCCTGTTTTAAGGAAGTAGTGCACAAAGACACAAAATAATTTTCCTTTTGTTTCACCGGATATAGAAACCCTTTCAAATAAACACGTTTGGGAATGGCTTTGTTTAAGAAAAACGAATTTTCTCCTACATTTCCGCGGTATTTTCTTAAGTGTACCAAATTCCCCCCTCCTTTACAAGCGAGGAGAAAAAAATTGCTTTTCGGACCCTTGTGCGATCGATATCCCGGCAATGGAACTGTCCGAACGCTACATATGTTCTGTGATACTATTCTTCGATAGAAGTATGGTTATATCTGTTTTGCAACCACGAAAATTCGTGTTCTCTTCTATGGAGTGAAAATCGTTGATATCCATTATTCAAAGGAATAGTAGTATGAAACGATATCCAAACCGCGATATGCCTTTGGATCTTGTTTCCAAGCACAAAAAAATCAGAAGTTTCCTTCTGACTTTTTTGCTAGTCTATAATCTCTATAATGACTTTTTTGTTTTCTTTTGTAGCAATGGCTCTTACAACGGTTCGAATCGCTTTGGCGATCCTTCCTTGCTTTCCGATTACCTTTCCCATATCTTCCGGAGCTACTTTCAGCTCGATAATAATCGATTGTTGTCCAAAGGTCTCCGATACTTCAACCGCCTCAGGGTTGTCTACCAAAGACTTTGCTATATAAGCTACAATTTCTCCCATTATATATCCCTCCTAGCAGAGCGGGCAAATGGTCTGATCTTATCGGACCCTGTTGTCATAAACTATTTTTGTTTTCTCTCCGCCTTTGCAGTTTCGAACTTATCCAACAAACCGTTTTTCTTAAATAGAGATTTTACCGTTTCGCTTGCTTGAGCACCTGTAAGCATCCATTTCAACGCTTTTTCCTCGTTTACCTCAACCTTCTTAGGCTCGGAAACAGGGTTGTAGTATCCGATCTCCTCGATAAAACGACCGTTTCTCGGAGCTCTGGAGTCTGCTACTACGATTCTGTAAAAGGGTTTCTTGTGAGATCCCATTCTTCTCAATCTGATCTTTACCATATTTGTCACCTCCTGAAATTACAATGATCTATGTGAATGATCTTCTCGGATCATTACACCCTGCTAAAACGGGAAGTTTATTCCCTTGGGAAGTCCGGGGAAGCCCTTCATCCCTTTTTTGCCCTTCATGTTCTTTGCCATCGGGCCCAGCTTCTTCATCATCTTCTTCATCTCGTTGAACTGTTTGAGCAGCTTGTTGACTTCCTGAATACTCGTTCCCGAACCGTTTGCGATCCTCTTTCTTCTGCTCGCATTGATGATGTCGGGATTGCTTCTCTCTTTCTTGGTCATCGATTGGATGATGGCCTCTATTCTGACAAGGGCCTTGTCATCGATCTCGGCATCACCGAGGTTCTTAGGCATCCCCGGTATCATCTCCAGGATGTTCTTCAAGGGGCCCATCTTCTTGATCTGCTGCATCTGCGCGAGGAAGTCGTCAAAGTCCAGCTCGGACTTCTTGAGTTTTTCTTCGAGTTTCTTCGCTTCCTTGTCGTCAAAACTCGCCTGTGCCTTTTCGATCAGGCTCAGCATATCCCCCATTCCGAGGATACGGGATGCCATCCTGTCGGGATAAAACGGCTCAATATCGTCGAGTTTCTCTCCGATTGCCGAAAACTTGATCGGCTTGCCCGTTACCGCCTTTATGGAAAGAGCCGCCCCTCCACGGGTGTCTCCATCCAGCTTTGTGAGCACGATCCCATCGATCCCGAGCGCCTCATCGAAACTCTGAGATACGTTGACCGCATCCTGTCCCGTCATAGAGTCTACGACAAGAAGGATCTCGGTCGGCCTGACCTGTGCTTTGATCTGCTTGAGCTCGTCCATCAGAGCCTCATCTATGTGCAAACGTCCCGCCGTATCGATCAGCACCAGATCGTGTCCGAGGGTCTTTGCCCGCTCGACTCCGTTTTTTGCTATGGATACGGGATCTTTATTGCCTTCTTCCGTATAAACGGCGATACCTGCCTGCTCTCCTACCACCTGCAACTGTTTGATCGCCGCAGGTCGATAAACGTCACAGGCGATCGCCATCGGGACCTTGCCCTGGTTTTTGAACATCTTTCCGATCTTGGCGACGGTGGTCGTCTTACCTGCTCCCTGCAAGCCCGTCATCATAACGATGGTGGGCGGTTTCGAGGCAAAAGTGATCCTGCTCTGCACCGAACCCATCAGGTTGGTCATCTCGTCGTTGACGATCTTGATCACCTGCTGTCCGGGTGTAAGACTCTCCATAACTTCCGTGCCGAGAGAACGTTCTTTTACGGTTTTGACAAAGTTCTTGACGACCTTGAAGTTTACATCCGCCTCAAGCAAGGCCAGCTTTACTTCGCGCATCGCCTTATCGATGTCCTGCTCCGTAAGTTTTCCTTTCCCCTTCAGTCCCTTAAGCGTATTTTGAAGTTTATCCGCCAAACCTTCAAATATCATTCCGATAACCCCTCGCACTCTTGTTTCATCTTTTCCACCAAGGACTTCAATTCCCGTGGGTCCTGTTTTTCCAACTGATTTGTAACTTCTTCCAAAAGACTTTGGAGTTCTTGGGTATGTTCCAACTTTTTCAAAAGGTGGAGTCTCGCTTCATAGTCATAAAGCTGAGCCTGCGTCCTCTTGATATTGTCGTGTACCGCCTGTCTGGATATCTTCATCAGGTCGCTGATCTCCGTCAGAGAATAGTCCTCCTGATAATAGTACTCCATGACCTGCCTTTGTTTTTCGGTCAAAAGCGACTGATACACCGTATAGAGACGATCTATCTCGACAAAGGTTTCAATCTCCATACCCTTCTCCTCCACATTTCCTATGTTACCGACTTATCATACACGAAAAAAAATAGCCTGTCAAGTATTTTTACTTGATAGTTTTGTAGGACGAACAAAAGAAGTTGCAATTCAGAACTACGGATAGGAAAGCAGTTGCAAGAACACGCACCAAAAAATATAATGATAGTCCCTTTATTCTATGGTAGAATAAAAAGGTAACAGTCCCAATATGCCCAAGAAAGTAAAGAGTGCACATACAAAGAAGGGTTCAGCAGACACCATACTGTTCTCTTGTGTAAGAGGGTTTTATGCCGATATTCATCCGAGCCTTTGATATCACATCGATATCAACTTTAGTCTATACCGCATAATTTGAAAAATCAGCCTAAAATCAATTTTGTACGAAGGATGAAAACCTTGAAAATATTGCTATGACAAACTTTTGCACTTTATAAAATCGAAAGTTTGCCTTTTTGCGATGTTTCCTTTATCCCATAGGTGAAGGAACAAACATTTTTGTCTGTAGATCCAGCTATAATCACACTTCAACCGGAAAATAGTATTGACCGTCATATTTTTCGAGAAGGCTGATAGCTGTTTTAACGGAAGATAGAAGCACTTAATGATACAAGGAGGAAATAGAATGAACGAAAACTTTGAAAAGAAATTAAAGGATTATGCAAGACTGATCGTCGAGGTGGGAGCCAATGTGCAAAAAGATGAGCCGGTGATCATCTTCTGCCCCATCGAGGCAAGGGAATTCGGAAGAATGTTGACCGAGCTTGCTTACAAACGAGGAGCAAAGACCGTCATCGTGGACTACATCGATGAAGAGCTGACCAAGATGAAGTTGGAGCACGAGTCCATCGAGACCTTGGAGGAGTTCCCTGACTGGATGGTCAAAAAAGCGGAATTCCTCGGAGAGAGCGGCTATGCCCGTATCTTTGTCGATGCGTCGGACCCCGAACTCCTGTCTGCGATTGATCCCAAGAAGATTGCCGCTTCCACCAAGGCGAAGTCCACTGCATTGAAACATACACAAAAGTACACGATGAACGATATCGTGACCTGGTGTGTGGTCTCCGTACCGTCCAAGGCATGGGCGAAAAAAATCTTTCCCGACGAAACACAGGAACGCTCCGTCGAACTGCTCTGGAATGCCATCTTCGATGCTACGAGGATGAACCTCGAAGATCCTATCGACGCATGGAAGAAGCACCTGTCCCTTCTCGAGGAAAAGAGCGACTTCCTGAACAGGAAACAGTTTCGCTTTCTTGAATACAAGTCCTCCAACGGCACCGATTTGAAGGTGGAATTACCCAAAAATCATATTTGGATGAGCGCCGCTTCCAAAAACTCAAAGGGAACGAAGTTCGTACCCAATATGCCGACCGAGGAAGTGTTCAGTGCACCCTTAAGAGGAGGTACCAACGGAACCTTGGTCGCTACCAAGCCTTTGAATTACGGAGGAAACCTGATCGACAACTTCCGCCTTACCTTCAAGGACGGCGCCGTTGTCGACTATCGGGCGGAAGTAGGAGAAGAATACCTGAAAAACCTTCTCGAGATGGATGAAAATGCGAAGTACCTGGGAGAAGTTGCCCTCGTCCCCTACGGCTCTCCGATCTCAAATTCCAACATCCTCTTTTATAACACCCTCTTTGATGAGAATGCCTCCTGTCACTTTGCCTTCGGCAAGGCCTACCCGACCTGCGTGGAAGGTGCGACCGAGCTGAACGAAGAAGAACTCCTCCAAAGAGGAATCAACGATTCCCTCGTCCACGAGGACTTTATGGTCGGTGCAAAGGACCTCTCCATTATCGGCATCGAAGAAGACGGGACCCGTACTCCCATCTTCAAGGATGGAAACTGGGCATTTTAGAACCTGCTTTGTGGAAGAAGCATCGGATATAGATTCCCATAACCTCGATCAGGCTCACACATATAGGAGTTACTTTGATTAAACAGATAAAAAAATGAACGGTTATCTCTCTTCCGTTCATTTTTTACTGCAATTTATACTATTCTCCAATAGAAGTATGGATATACCTATTTTTTCGACCACAAAAATTCTTAAAGGTCTTGATTTCACAGGATCTTCGTACCGTATCAAACGGCAGCAGAATATCTCTTTGCACAGTGTTTCCCCATATCCACGAATCACGAGAGTTTCAGTCTCATAAAGATATAGCCGTTTTCCACCGTGTCGGAGAGGGAAAAGCCCAGCTTCTTCCAAAAGTTTTGAGCCGCGTTATGTTCGACTTGTACGGGAGCCGAAATGATATTTGCATTATAGTTCTCCCGCAGGTAGTCGATACAAAGTTTGGCCGCAGTCGTACCATAGCCCCTGTTTTGAAAGGAGTCATCGATGAGAAAGTTGATGATCTGAGGTCTTCCTTCGCCCGTATACATCGACACAAAGCCGACGAGTTCCTCTTCCTGATAGATTGCAAACACTTCACTGTCGTCGTAGAACACAAAGGCTTCCGCAAGGGAGTAGACGACGGGATCTACGAAGTCTTGGTTTTCCACCGTTGCCTTCAGTTCAAGGCAGGCCTCATAATTATCTTCGGTGATTCTTCTCAATTCCATAAGACCTCAGCCTCCTTTGCTCTACTCTCCGAGCATGGCTTCGGCGAAGGATGCCGCATCGAAGGCCTGAAGATCATTGATCTGTTCTCCGACTCCGATGAATTTAACGGGGATCTGAAGTTCCTGACTGATGGCGAGCACGACCCCGCCCTTTGCCGTCCCGTCGAGCTTGGTAAGGATGATCCCCGTCAGAGGAGCAGCTTCCTTAAACACCTTTGCCTGATTCATCGCGTTTTGTCCGGTCGTTGCATCGATGACGAGCAGGACTTCCTTGTGTGCTTCGGGATACTCTCTGTCGATGACGCGGAAGATCTTCTCCAACTCCTGCATAAGGTTTTTGCGGTTGTGAAGACGCCCTGCGGTATCACAGATCAGAACATCGACCTTTTTCTTCTTGGCGGAATGGATCCCGTCAAAGATAACTGCGGAAGGATCCGCTCCCTCCTGATGTTTGATGATGTCGACCTCGGCCCTCTCCGCCCAGATGGTGAGCTGATCCGCCGCCGCTGCACGGAAGGTGTCCGCTGCCGCCAAAAGCACGGTCTTGCCCTGCGACTTGATCTGATGCGCAAGTTTTCCGATCGATGTGGTCTTACCCACCCCGTTGACGCCGACGACGATGAGGATACCGGGCGACTTGTCGATGTTCAGACCCTCCTGATGCTCTTTGAGCATCTCTTCCACCACAAGTTTCAACTCCGGCTTGACCCTTGTCACATCGTCGATCCGCTTTTTCTTGAGGTTCTCTCTCAGTTTTTCAACAATCTCGACCGTTGTCTGAAAGCCCACATCGGAGGTGATGAGAATCTCCTCGAGTTCTTCGAGCATATCATCGTCGATCTTGGTATAATTGCCGAGCATAATGTCGATCTTGCCCGTAATGTTCTGCGTCGTCTTGGTAAGTCCCTGCTTGAGCCTTGCAAAAAAGCCCCAGCCTTCTTTTTTCGGCTCTTCTTCGGAAGGAAGATCTTCCTGAACCGGTTCCTCCCGAGCAATCTCCTCCTCGGAGTTCAAAAGTTCCGTTTCGACTTCCCGGTTGTCTACAGCTGCTTGTACCCCTTGTTCTTCCGGGTTCTCCTTCACTTCGTTTTCGATTGTCGCCTCTTCCTGCACCGATGTCAGGTACTCATCTTCCAACGGATGCTCGCTGCCCGGGATCTCTTCCTCGTCTTGAGCACCGTATTCCACATAAACTTCCTCGTTTTGGTTCCTGTCCTTGATATGGTTTTCGACCTTTTCTTCCATCTTCTCTTCATACTCTTTTTTCAGATCTTCAAAGTCGCTCTCCATCTCAGCGGTGGCAGTTTGTTCCAACTGCTGTTTCTCTTTTTCTTTATCCTTGTTTTTTCCAAATCCAAACCATTTTTTAAACATAACTGTTCTCCTATTTTTTTATTTATGCTGTTCTCCATTCGAACTTTTGATATCAGGGCCTTCCCCTCATATATGTTTGTAATGACGGACCATCCCTCACTTCGATAGAAAAACGGCGTCCATACTCCTCTGCGATAAAACGACGAAAAGTGTAAAATACTCGGTCGTAGAATACGATTTTATACTATTATCTATTTAAAATTGACAGGTTTGAATGCTTTGAAAGCATAGGATCATCCAAATTGTTTTCAGCAATTGTATATTCTATATGCCCGGCATTTCAAACGGAGAATAGTATTCGTATAGCGATCCAAACAGGTCCTGCTCGTCTTATATAAACGAGGTCTACGTCTTACAAAAAGGTGCTCTCCTCCTTAGATAAATTAAGGAAACCACACACAAAGGCAAACGTCCAACCTTTCTTCGCATTTATAAAGTGCGAACATTTGTCCTATCAACATTCTCAGAAGTCTCATCCTTCCTACGAAATTGATTGTATGCTAATTTTTCGAATTGTGCGGTATTGCCCTAAAACAAGACACAAAGTCTCATAGGATCGAATGTAACAAAAAGATTCTCTCTATTCTTCGATAAACCTTCCCGCTTCTGCGAGCTCCATACTGATAACCTTCGAGATCCCCTTCTCCTCCATGGTCACTCCGTAGATGTACTTGGAGGACTTCATTGTTCCTCTCCGGTGAGTGATGGTCACAAACTGCGTGTCCTGCGACATATGTTGCAAAAAGGAGTTGAACCTCTGCACGTTAATCTCATCGAGGGAGGCGTCGATCTCATCGAGGTAGCAGAACGGCGTCGGCCTTCGTGAAAGGATGGCAAAGAGGATACCTATGGCGGTCAATGCCTTCTCTCCTCCGCTCATCGCCGATATGCTCTTGAGCCTTTTTCCCGGCGGCTGTGCCTTGATCTCGATCTCCGTATTGAGCAGGTCCGCCTCGTCGGCAAGCAGGAGCTCCGCGCTTCCTCCCTCGCCGAACAGAGCTTGGAAGGTATGCTTGAAACACTCGTTGATCTTGTGGAACTCTTCCTTGAACTCGAGGGCCATCGTGTTTTTGAGGTCGGAGATGATCTTTTCGGTCGTGACCATCGCCTCCGCGAGGTCATCCTTTTGTTCCCGATAGAAGTCGAACCTCTCCTTGGCCTCTTTGTACTGCTCGATGGCATTGAGGTTGACGTTGCCGAGGGAGTCGATCTTCTTCCTGAGCTCCTGAATGTGGGTCTTCTTCGTGTTGGCCTTCTCGTCCCTATAGTCTTCGATCTCTTCGAGAGTCAGAAAGTACTCCTCCTGAAGTTTGGTGTTGTAATGTTCGACGATCAGCCTGTTCTTGCCGAGTTTTTTCTCCAGTTCAAAGGTCTTCTGCATCTGCTCCAACCTATCGGAATCAAGTTCCTTCCTTCGTGCCCCCAGACGAAGGCTCTCTTGTCTGTCCTTCTCCACCAGTTCTTTTTGGGCATTGAGGTACTTCTCCTGTTCCGTCTTCTTCGATCGAAGTTCTTCCAAGTCCCGAGTCAGTTCCGAAATCTGCGCCTGAAGCTCTTCGAGCCTCTTCGCATCGGCCTCTTGCTGTCCCTGCCTCTCCTGCGATCTTCTGTACATCGCGCGAACGGTATCTTGCTGTATCTTCAGAGCATTTTGGATGCCCTCGGTCTCCTTCTCCAAGGAAACGAGGGTCAGTCTCAACTCCTCCAAGTGTCCGGTACGTGCTTGACGCTCGATATCATCTTCTCGACGTTTTCCCTCAAGTTCTCCGAGCTCTCTTTCGAGTTCTTCTAGCCGTTGTTCCAGTTCGCCCTGCTCATAGAGATACTCTTCCCGCCTTTGATCAAGCTCTTCCTTCTTCTCCTCTGCCAGTCGGCGACTCTTCTCAAGGTCATCCAATCTCAATCTGAGGAAGTTGATCTCCTGTTTCTTCTTGTGGATGAGCATTTCCGTTTCTTCCAAACTCCTTCGAAGCGAGGTGTTGTCCTGCTCGCTCTGCGAAAGTTCCGCTTCCGCCTCCTCCTTGGAACGCAGGAGATCTTCTCTCTGTTTCCGTCTTTCCTTAAGAGCTTCTGCACACTGTCTGCGTCGTTCCTCCTGCTCCCTGCGAATGCGTTTGTTGGACAGGAGGTTGTTTCTCTGACCGCGGTATCCTCCCGTTACGGAACCCCCGGCATTGAAGATATCGCCCTCCAGGGTAACAACGCGATACAGATAGTTGTACTTCTTCGAGATGCGAATGGCATCATCGATCGTATCACAAAGGACGGTACGGCCCAGAAGATAATCCGCTACAACCCTATATTCCTCCTGTGTGCGAACGACCTCAGCTGCAAAGATCTCCCCCTTGAGCACCGGTCTGTTCCCCCTGATGTTCGCCAAGGGAAGCATGGTGACCTTGCCGAGCTTGTGGCGTTTGAGATAGGCGATCGCCTCCTTGGCCGCCTGACTGTCGGTTACGACCACATTGTTGATGGCAGCTCCCAGAGCCGCCTCGATCGCGACCTCATAGCGTTCCTCCATGTCGATCAGGTTGGCGACTACGTTTCGAAGTCCCGCTATCCGACTGTTCTTCATCAGATCCTTGACGGTCTTGGGCAGGCCCTCGAAGTCGTTCTCCAACTCGTACATCATCTTCAGTTTCGATTCGAGAGTCTTAAGTTCGATCTCGATCCGTTGGCAGCTCTCCCCCACCTCTTTTTCTTCTGAAAGAAGACTCTGATAGCCTTCCAGAAGTTTGAGATGTTTCTGCTGTGCCAGCCGTTTTTCTTCCTCCAGCCTTGCTTTTTCGGCTTTGTATCCGTTCAAAGCGGAGTTCAGCTCCCCGATCTGCTGTCCAAGCTCTTCGCAGCGACCGGCCGACTCCGCGTTTTTTTCTTCTTCCTGTTGTTTTTGTTCGAGCAACAGCGATAACTTGGTTTGAAGGGAGGTATAGTCCTCCTTCATCCTTGCATATCTGCTCCTGCAATCTTCCAAGAGGTCGTTCAGCTCAAGGCTCGCCTGTTCACTGCTCGCCTGCTCCTTCTGTGCCTGTAGCAGGGCGGCAGCACTTTCTTCTTGCAAGGTCTTCTTTTTAAGAAGAAGGTCACTTTGACGGACCCTCTCTTCTTCCAGCCTGTCGATCTCTTGTTTTAAGTGCTCTTCTTCCTTAATCCGATACGCCTCCTGGTCGTGGATGGACTGTATGACATCCCTGCCCCGTACGATCTTGGCATCTGTTTCCATCTGCCTTTCAAACAGAGTTTTGATTTCCTGCTCGATGGTACGCATCAAGTGTTCCCTTTGACGTATTCTCTCGGCATACTCCTGCTGTTCATCGTAGTTCTTCTCCTGTTCTTCTTCGATGGCAAGGCGAAGTTTCTCCGCTTCTTCAGCTTCGCGTGCATCCTTGTTCAGTTTTTCGAGAAGCCCTCCGGTTTCCTTCAAGATGAGGTTGAGCTCGCACACCTTAAGCTCCTTCTTGAGCTCAAAATACTGCTCTGCCTTCTTTTTCTCCTTTTCGAGGGGAAGTACGGTCCTTTCTATTTCGGTATAGATGTCCTCGATCCTCTCAAGGTTCTCCTTGACCTTCTCGAGCTTCCTCTGATTTTCATCTTTTTTGTAACGGTAACGGGTAATCCCGCAGGCCTCTTCGAAGATCTTGCGACGCTCGGAAGAGCTTCCGTTTACGATCTCATCGACCTTGCCCTGGCTGATGATGGAGTAGCCTTCCCTTCCTATTCCGGAATCCATCAGAAGTTCCCTGACATCCTTGAGCCTACAGGAACGATTGTTGAGATAATAGGTACTCTCTCCGCTTCGATAGGCTTTGCGACGGATACTGACCTCATCGTACTCGATGTTCAGACTCCTGTCGCTGTTATCGAAGATGATCTCGACCTCACAGACGTTCATCGGCTTCTTGTACTGGGTCCCCGAAAAAATAATGTCCTCCATCTTCTCCCCGCGAAGGTTCTTGGCACTTTGCTCACCGAGTACCCAGCGAAAAGCATCGAGCAGGTTGCTCTTTCCGCTTCCGTTGGGGCCTACGATACTGACCTGACCGTCGCCCGGAAACAATATACTCGTTTTATTTTGGAAGGACTTGAAGCCCTTCAATTCTATTGACTTTAGTTGCAACTGTGACACCTCTATCTTGCCTTTGCACTAGAAATCCCTCAGGGAACACTGTACAGAGACAAATTTCCGATTTTTCTTCGGATTTATAAAACACGAAAGTTTGTCCTATCAACATCTTCGAACATTTCACCCTTCATAATAAGGCTGATTTTATTCCGGTTTTTCAAATTGTGCGGTATTGCCCTTACATCATTGATATCGATGGTCGCGCTTTATAGAAACAAGGAGATACCGCACAAGGTTACACCATGCTTCCTTTCTTGATTTACAGGTAAGAGAAAGCTGTGAAACGAATGGTTTTATACCATTTTCCGTTTAAAATGTCCGGCAAACAGAGTATAGGTTTGCCGGAAACGTTTTGAGTAATCGTAGGATTCAAACTTTACGACCGGACAAGTTTAATAGATAACGGTATTCATAAATATACCCTTTCTATAAAAAGTACTTTTACGCTGTTTTCTTATACTATTTTTCAATAGAAGTGTGGATATATCTATTTTTCGATGACGAAAAACTATGTTGTCTTCTATGGGGCACAGATTGTTTATATCCACTATTCAAAAGAATAGTAGTATTAAACTAAACTATGCGATATCTCCACAACTTTGTACAATCCGTAAAGCGGATAATTGCACTCTTGGATCGGACAAATAGTATTATGGCACAAACGTTTCAATTATTTTTTTGATGTCCATTCCCTACTCCCAGATAGGACAACAGTACGATAACGCAAACCCTCACACCTTCTTACACCCTGTATTCGTACAGGTTGAAATCGGCGATCTGTTCGTTTGCGTTGAAATCCTCGACCGTTCTCAAACGGCTGAACCCCGCTTCCGCATAGAGTTGGTTCAGGTAGGGGATCTTCTTCAAACAATCCAGTCTGACCGCCTTCTTGCCCTCTTTGCGTGCATGTTCAATCGCCCACTGCAAACAACGATGTGCAAGTCTCTCTCCCCGCCTGTCCAAACTTAGGGTCAAGCGATGGAGGTAGAAGGCATCCATCTCTTCCTCCTCCTTCCAAAGCACCGTGTCCCACGCCGTCTTACCGGGGTAGAGGATCATGACCGCTGCGATCTTGTGTTCTTCCTCTAAGACAAAAACATTCCCTTTTGCTATCGCAACATCGGTGTGATGGTTATCCTTTCCTTCAAGGATCCCGTTCCACTGTTTTGAACCTTTCTCTTTGAGCCATGTCGCCGTTTCCTTCAGCAAGTCCATGATCTCTTTTTCGTCCGACACTGTAGCCGGTTTCAGTTCCAAGGTTTCCATACTTCCTCTCCTCCCTACAGGGCATAACTTCGATAGAGGTCTTCGATGACCTCCTCCGGACGGTACTTCTTCTCTTCTATTATGACAGCTTCCTCCTCGTGAGGTCTGAAACGAAGCTCTACCCCATACTTCAAACGAAAGTATTCACAGGTCGACCTCTTCTCTCCCACCCACTTTGAAATCTCTCTTCTGTTGACAGTGATTGTATATGAGGGAGACCCTTCTTTATTTCGGTTTCTCCCGCTTACATCCCTCTCATTTTCTCCGTTCCCGTCGAAAAAAAGCACCTTCTCCAAAAAATCGCGGTACATTGCCGTATAGACAAGTTCTCCAAAGGCCGCATGAAAAGGTCCGTCCACCACGGACGAACCTAGTTGCACGGTATCGCTGGGTTGCAGCCCCATACGCATTACCCTTATTCCGCTTCGCTCGAACAGAACCTTACAGCGTTTGACCACATCGATTGTCTCCTCCAAACTCCAAGGGAGGTACTCTCCCCTTTGAAGTTGCTGTTCAAACGCCGTGTCCCTAATGACAAGGGTAGGATAGATTCTAACCATATCGGGTCTCAAAAGGACAAACTTGTGTGCAGTGTCAAGAGACTTCTCTGCGGTGTCCGCCTTCAAGCCCGTCATCATCTGAAGTCCAAGCAAAAAACCCCTCTCCCGAATCTTGCGGACGGACCGATAGACACAAATCGTATCATGCCCCCGATTGCTCTGCTTCAACACTTCTTCATCCAAGGACTGGACCCCCAGTTCAATGACCCTTACCCCGTAGGCGTCCAGTTCATCCAAGATCTCATCATCGATACAGTCGGGTCTGGTCGAAATATGTGCATAGTCGATCCTACGATGTCCGTCAATATACTCCTTGGCTACCTCAAGCAGGGCCCTCCTCTTCTCCTTGGGAATGGCGGTAAAACTCCCTCCGAAGAAGGCAATCTCAAAACGTCTGTTATCTCCCGAAAAACCCAGATACTCCTCTATGATTCTTCTTGCCCTCTCCGGGGTCATCTCCTCAACAAAACCTGTGATCCTCCTCTGATTGCAAAAATAGCAGTCGTTGGGACAGCCCTTATGAGGCACGAAGATCGGTATCGTGATCCTACTGTTCATTCATTCTCTCCAAGGTCGCCTTTGCCGCCTGTTTCTCAGCCTCTTTCTTGCTGCGACCTTCGCCGACACCCGCCTGCTTGCCGTCGACCAAAAGTTCTACTGTAAAGAATTTGCAGTGATCGGGTCCCTTTTCGCCGATCAGACGATATTCCAAGGTCTTGCCCGGCTGCCTCTGGATCAGTTCCTGGAGTTGGGTCTTGTAGTCCTTGTCAAGGTTTCCCCTCGTTGCATTATCGATGATGTCTTGCATCTGTGCAAAGATAAACTCCCTCGCAGCCTTCATTCCTCCGTCCAGATAAATTGCTGCAATCACTGCCTCGATCACATCGGCGAGGATCGAGCTTCTCTGTCTTCCTCCCGTCATCTCCTCGCCCTTGCCCATATAGAGGTAAATCCCGACATCGATCTTTTCGGCCACCTGATGGAGGGACTCTTCACAGACGATCGCTGCCCTTATCTTCGAGAGTTCTCCTTCCGGCAGATCGATTCGATTTTTGAACAGATAGGTGCTCACTACCACTCCCAAAATACTGTCTCCCAAAAACTCAAGTCTCTCGTTGGGTTTGAGTTTTTTTCGTCTGTTTTCGTTGATGTAGGATGTGTGGGTCAACGCTTCCTTCAAGAGTTTTTCATTTTGAAACGAATATCCTATTTTTTTTTGAAATTCCTGTAATGATCTCATCTCGTCCTTCCTCTCTTTGATAATCACACAAAGAACGATAAGAGTGTTTGTATGATTATCAAAAAAGGCTGTATAAGCCTTTCCTCCTCTGTTTATCACAAAGGGAAACCGATGTAACATGGGTTTCCCTTTGCCTAAGTGATATTGTAAATCTCTCAATACGGCAAGACGGGGCCTCCCCTCCTGCCATACTCTGCTATGCGGAGGACGCTTTCTGTCCGGTCCTGTCATGTCAAAACTCCGTTCCTCCGCCCTTATGCAGAGGGACTGTTTGACCTTCTTTTAACTAACCTTCCAAGTCGCCATCCTCTTCTGCGTGATTTTTTCCGCAGGAACAAACGTGTACACCTTCATCGTCCCAATCGTCATCACACAGTTCCCATTCTTCATCATCCCAGTCCTCATCATCGTAGTCCCAGTCTTCCTCGTCAAGGTCGTAGAAGTCCGCTTCCAAGTCGGACAGATCCTCATCGATGGATTCTACATACTCGCCAAGCTCCAACTGTTCTTCTTCCAAATCGACCATCGCATCGGAGAATTCCCCGAGCACGTTGATGATCTCCATCAAAAGTCTTCCCTCTTTGCTGTCACTTGAAATATCCATGCCGTCGCACAGACCCCTTAAATAAGCAACTCTCTCATACAAATATTCCATGCTCATCTCTCCTTTTATATGCTTCCAATATCAAAAAAACCCTTTTGGTATATACCCTTATTTATCATATCATAAAACTTCAACTTATACACGAGAAAGATATTCTCCCGAACGTGTATCAATCTTAATTTTATCGCCTTCGTTAATAAACATGGGCACTTGTACTGTCGCTCCGGTTTCAACGACTGCGTTTTTGGTAACGTTGGTCGCTGTATCTCCTTTTACTCCCGGTTCCGTTTCGGTCACGGTCAGTTCCACAAAATTGGGTGCATCCACCTGGAAGGCATTTCCTTTGTAAAAACGGATGACGACCTTATCGTTTTCTTTGAGATAACGAATGGCATCTTCCACCTGTTCGTAGTTCAAAGGGATCTGCTCATAGGTCTCCTGATCCATAAAGTAGTAGAGTTCTCCGTCATTGTAGAGATACTCCATCTCTCTGGTCTCAATCGGTGCCGGCGGATATTTGTCGTTGGGGTTGAAGGTCTCTTCTCTGAGCACTCCCGTCACCAAGTTTCTGTATTTGGTACGTACGAAGGCCGCTCCTTTTCCCGGTTTAACGTGTTGGAAGTCCACGACCAAATAAGGCTGTCCATCCATTTCAAACGTGATACCTTTTCTAAATTCTCCTGCTGAAATCATTGATTCCCCTCCAATTAATTAATTTCTATAAACTCTTTCGGCGATCGAGAGAGGAGTTCGTATCCGTTCTCGGTTACCAAAATCAAGTCTTCGATCCTTACACCTCCGAAATCGGGAAGGTAGATTCCCGGCTCATCGGTAATAATCATATTCTTCTCTAAGATAAAATCGGACTTCGGATTCAGGATGGGCAGTTCATGTACCTCGACTCCGACTCCATGGCCCAGACCGTGGCCGTAAAAGTCCGCATATCCCGCTTCTCCGATGACCTTCCTTGAGATTGCATCCAATTCCCTGCAAGACGCTCCCGGTTTGATGCCTTCAAGCACCTGCAACTGTGCATCCAAGACGATGTGGTAGAGTTCTCTTTGTCTCTCGCTTGCCTTTCCTACGACGAAGGTCCTCGTCATGTCGGAGCAGTATCCTTTGTAGATGCAACCGAAGTCCAAGGTCAGAAGGTCGTTTGCTTCTATTACCTTGTCGCTTGCGACCCCGTGCGGCATACTGGAACGAATTCCGGATGCGACAATGGTATCGAAGGAAAGTCCCGAAGCTCCTTGTCGTCTCATAAAAAACTCCAGCTCCAAGGCCAACTCTTTCTCCGTCATTCCCGGTTTGACGATACCGAGCACATATTCAAAGCCCTTGTCCGCAATGGCGGCCGCCTGTCTGATCAGCTCAATCTCGTCTTCAAACTTGATTGCTCTTAGCAAGGTGAGTGCATTTTTCAAGCCGTGAAGTCTGTTCTCATCGACAACCCTGATCAACTGTTTGTATTGAGATACACTCATCGCCTCATCTTCAAAACCCACTTGCCCGACTGCCAGTTCTTTGAGATAATCATATACCGGTTTATCAAAAGATATCGTCTTGATCTCATAACCTACGCACTGTGCAGTTGCCTGTTTCGTATAACGAAAGTCCGCAAAAAAGAAACACTCTTTCTCCGTTACGAGCGCAGAGCCTTCTGTGCCTGTAAAACCTGCGTAATATCTCATATTCTCCGATTTCGTGATCCAGACGGCATCGAGATTATTCTTACTCATATACTCTCTCAACTTCTTGATTCGTTCCATATCCAACCTCCTCATTTCATTTTAGAATTTACGCTTTTATTTTATCACAAATATGTTATTTGTGAAACAAACATAGGCCTAAATTTTGATTATCTTGGAGAAAAGAAGGCTATAAGCACTGGACGAGAGGCGAAGTAGCCCGGGGATGAACTTGGTAGGACAAACGTTCAAATTCTACAGTTTTGATACTATTATTCCTTGAGTTGCGGATATCAACGATCTTTGACCCATAGAAGATAAAACTGTTTTCCCCAGTCACAAGATAGATATCTCCACACCTTGGAGCCACACAAATTCCTCTTATCGCTTACAGAGTATAAATCGGTGATATCCATAGTTCAAATGAATAATAGTATTGTAATGATCCTAATCAATATAGCGACAAAAAAACAGAGGTCTCCCGCTTCTTCCGGGAAACTCTCTGTCTTTTTTATCAGTTTTCGGATACTGACAGGGCCAGCTCTTCTTACACTTAAATTATTTTCAGAGCTTATACACCACCGGCGTTTGCACCGGATCACGCCGCCCTTTGTCCTTTAGAATGCAGGAACGACACCGCCGTTGTATTTTTCTTCGATAAACTTCTTGACTTCTTCACTTTGAAGAGTTTCTACCAACTTTTTGATGTTCTCGTTGTTTTCTTCTCCCTCTCTTACCGTAATGATGTTTGCATAGGGAGACTCGGCTCCTTCGATTACTCTGTCTTCCTCGCCGTCTTTTAGCAGAAGGGCATCGTTAGTCGGAACAAGACCGGATTCGATCGCATAGTTTCCGTTGATAACCGCTGCATCGACTTCCGCCAAAATTCTGGGCAATTGAGCCGCTTCTACCGGTTTGAATACAAGGTTGGACGGGTTTTCAACCACGTCTTTTTCCGTTGCCTCAAGACCTGCCGTCTCGGACAGTTTGATGATACCCTTAGCTTGAAGCAGAATCAAGGCACGACCGCAGTTTGTAGGGTCGTTGGGGATGGCAACGGTCGCTCCCGCTGCGAGTTCGGATACGGATTTTACCTTCTGAGAGTATAGGGCAAGGGGCTCCACATGGATGTTGCCTGCGGAGACCAAGTTCGTTTGGTTGCTTGCATTATAGCTGTCGAGGTAGGGAACGTGTTGAAAGAAGTTCGCATCCAGCTGTCCGTCAGCCAAGGCTACGTTTGGCTGCACATAGTCGGTGAAGGTAACTACTTCCAGTTTGATCCCCTGTTCTTCCAACTTCGGAGCAACAAACTTGAGCAATTCTTCATGAGGGATCGGAGTTGCTCCGACCTTCAAAGTTACCGTTTCCGCAGGTGTTTCGGCAGTTTCGGTCGTTTCCGCCGGAGTCTGCTCCTGTGTTTGTTCCTGTTTTGCTCCGCAACCTGCGAACAATCCCGTTACCAATAGTCCTGTCAATACCAGTGTAAATAGTTTTTTCATTTCTTTCTCCTCCGTTTACATTACAATTTATTCCTGTGCCAAAAACGCAAGTGCCGTATCCACATGGATCTGTGTTGCTATCGGCAATGCGCGTTCATCAATATCAAATCTCTCGTGATGATGAGGATACCACGTCCCCTCATCCTCGAGGTTTCTCGTGCCCACGTGCAGGAACAGTCCCGGCACGTATTCCAAAAAGTCTGCGAAGTCTTCTCCGCCCAAGGAGGCGGGCATGTGCTCCACGATATTGTCTTCTCCTACGATATTCATAAGGACCTTCTTAGCGAGTTCGACTTCCTTCTCCTTGTTAATCAGAGAGGGAGAGGCTGCAAAGTTTCGAAACTCCGCCGTCGTTCCGTAGATCTTGGCGGTGTCCTGTGCGACCTGTTCGATCTGCTCCAAGGCCAACTCCCTCGTCTTGGGTTCGAAGGCGCGAAGGGTGCCTTTGAGAAGGGCCTTGCCCGCCACGATGTTGTACTTGGTTCCCGCATGCATTTCTCCGATGGCTATAACGACAGGATGCAAGGGATCGATCCTTCTTGAAACGATGCTCTGCAAGGATACCGCTATATGAGATCCTGCCATCAGAGCATCCCTTCCCTCGTGAGGTTTGGAGCAATGGGCGCTCTCTCCGCTTACCTCTATCTCGAAGATATCGCAGGAGGCGCTTCTGGGGCCTACCGCCGCAATGACTTTTCCGACTTCCATCGGAGAATGAAGGTGGATGCCGAACGCAAGATCAACTCCCTGAAGATGTCCCCCGTCGATAAACTCCTTGGCTCCCAGACCCACCTCTTCGGCAGCTTGGAAGGCAAATTTTATCGTCCCCTTGAACTCCTTATCCTTTAACACCTTGACCGCTCCCAACAGAGAGGCCGTGTGTCCGTCGTGTCCGCAGGCATGGTTGACTCCTTCATTCTGCGAGGTGTAGGAACACTGCGTTTTGTCATCGAGTTCCAGAGCGTCCATATCGGCGCGCAGCAAGATGGTGGATCCCTCTCCCAAACCTCCTTTTATCGTTGCCAACACTCCTGTCTGACCTACACCCTGATAGGGGACTCCCCACTCTTCAAGCAAAGCTTTGACCTTTGCCGAAGTCTTGAACTCCTTAAGGCTCAGTTCGGGATTCCTGTGGAAGTGTCTCCTCCACTCAATGATCTGCTGTGAGATTTCCTCCACCTCTTTGCTTAATCTTACCTCTTTTATCGACACTGCATCTCCTCCTTCTATTGTACTTCTAATTCCTCTCTCACTTACCCAAACCCTGATCGCAGTGTGCCGATACTCTTCAAATGCGAAACATCGTTTCGACACTTACGGAGTACGGATCATCGATAACACCGTTTAAAATGGGTAATACTATTCTCCGATAGGACTGTGGTTGTATTTGTTCTGCGAGCACACAAACTCGTTTTATCTCCTATGGAGCATACATCGGCGATATCCATAATTCATACTATTCTCCGTTCGGAATGTCGGGTATGAAACATCCGTCATTGCCAAAAAACAATTTGAGGATGATATGCTTCAAAGCATTTAACCTGTCAATTTTAATAGATAATAGTATCACATGGATATCAGTACACGAATATAATACCGAATATCCGGGGAAGTCAACCTCTCCCACATCCGTCCAATAAAAAAGCCCTTTTTGTTCTATGTGAACAAAAAGGGCGACAATATCGCGGTACCACCTTTCTTTATCGAAACATCACTGCTCCGACCTTTCCCGGTACTTGATCACTCGTCATACCGTCGTGCTGTAACGGGCACTTCCCGTTGCAGTCTAACTATCGACTGCACTGCTCCAAGACCATATTCGTCTGCCGTCCTATGAGTCGCTTTCACCTAACCGACCTCTCTGTACATATTCCTGCAAAGTACTCTTCTCTTCTCAGCATTTCTTATTGAACTTGTAGACAAGTATATCACATTTTTTCTGCTTGTCAACCGTTATTTTTAAATATTTTAAAATTTTTCGGATGCTGGAGTTCTCCTTAAGAAAGGAAACACCGTACATTTTTAATTGTTTTGCGGAGTATGATAAGCCTATGAACTACACATGTCCAAAATTTTTATTTTTTGTACAAAAGCTGACCTATACTTTTTTGTAAATTATGCAATCTCTCCTTAAGACAAGAAACTTTCATCAAAAGACAAAATTTCTTGCTTTCAGCAATTGCCGCTCAGCTTCTACAGAAGTTCTTAAATACTCGTATCTCTCTCGTTAAACTTAAGCATATAAATATACTCTTTCCCCAAAACGCAGAAAATCCCATCCTTCGGGAGTTCGTTCTCTCCCAAACAATAGAGTACCGGCTCCCTTACCTCTTCGGCAAGTTCCACCATGCTTCGCATATTTTTGATCGACAACACCTTTCGATCTCCTGTCTCGGGTAACTCTTCCAGACAAACCATCCGGCTTCCATACTTTCTCATAACTTTCAACAGATTGACCTTCCAAAGTTCATCCGCCCGTAAATCTCTTGTAAAAACGGCTATGACAACTAAAAGTACAAGGCCCGCCAAAACGAGAAGCAAAAACAAGATATATTCCGACAAGGCAGGCACAGAACTTACGGTAGAGGTCTCCGTGATCTCTCCGTTTTCCGCCAGAGGTTCCGGTTTCTTTATTTCATAGAACTGCTCTCCCTCCACCGGAATGGGAATTTTATAAGAGATCTTTTTTTCCTGATCCGCTATGAGAAAAGTTCCATCCAAAATAACGTAGAGACCTCTCGAAGTTCTACCTCCAAGAACAGCTTCCGCCTCTTCTGCAAACTTCACATGAGCAGAAGGGGTGATACGAATGACTTCCTCAAATGACACATGGTTGGTCGTGCTTTCTTCCACCGTTACTTTTTTCAAAGAATAACGTCTTTCATAAATCGTTTTCTTCTCTTCCGAACGCATCTGGAAGCCTTCCAACAATGCACTGATCTCATACTCTCCGGATATTTTCTGTTCCTTTGTGAGGATTCCTTCGAGATTCAATTTGATCTCCAAAAAGTCCGTCAACCGATCCGGATACAACATTCCCTCTTCCATCCACTCATTTGAAAATAAGGAATTGGGCTTTAGATGGACCCTGTGAGTGGAATCCGCCGTTATCTTATAAGTAGCAAGATTTACCTGCTGTTCCTGCTCCCTCGGGAGGGCAAACCTTAACAAACCGATACCGCCTATGACCAGGAGCACTATGCCGAGCAGAAGAGAAATACGCCTTTTTTTTCTTTGAATCCCAAACTTCTTCATTTCTCTGCGAGGTTTGTCAGCATGATCTTTCTTTTGTTTCCGATCTGTTCCCTGCCCCATATCGACATCCTGAGTTTGTGAATTCTCACTTCCCATTATTTCCTTCTTCATAGTCAATAACTCCTTCCGGTACCGCCTCTCCACTTTTAGCCAGCAGGATAGGTATTCCTATCTTCGGCACTACCTGTACTACAATCCCCTTAACATCATTAGGCATTACAATCTCTTCATCCCTGCTTTTATTGTTGTCTCCCTTGGTGACGAACGATATATTCCCCGCCTCGTCTTTCAAAACTTTTTCTATCCTATGTGTGATTGTAATCTTCCCCCGTTGAAAATTGATGACATCTCCCTCTTTTAGAGAGCTGACATCTTCTTCTTTCAACATTTTTTGGATCAGGATCACATCTCCCGGATAGATCATAGGCTCCATACTTCCGGTCAATACGGTGGACGGATATACGTGGAACACGCCCACACTAAACCACGAAAACAAGATGGATAAGGTCAAAAGAGCTATATAACCGAAATCTCCCTTGGGATCCTCCTGTCTTTTTTCTTCTTTCTCAATAGCAGAACGTTCTGCAAGATAGGTCCCGAAAAATATCGGAAACATGATTCCGATTGCTCCTGTAGCGATCCAAGGAATCTCCGGTAAAAACGGAAAACATTTTTCAAACAGTTGTACTACACCGAAATAATAGATGGATGCCCTGCTTCCTCCATAAAATACAAGCACCGACATCAAATAATTCATTGCAAATACCACCAAAACATCACATAGTAAGTACATTACAACGTCTTCTGTACTATTGAGTTTTTGTATCTTTCCCAGGTGGATCTCCGTCAATGCCATCACTATGGTGAACACAACAATACCGAGCTTCCTATACCGCATTACACGCCATATCGTTCCGATCCCATAGGCCCTTATTTTTTCTCTTGCGAGCAGGGCGGGAATGATGATCATAAGATTGATAAAGATCCCTTTTGGCGATATATCATAGGGGGTTGCTTTCAACTGTTTTAAGATCACTCCGATAATAAAGTTGATCGCAATGTAGACTCCCGCTCCCATAATTGCATAACCGCGAATCGAATCCCTTATCGTCTCTCTTCCCGGTATATGAACACTTGGAACTATGGTCGACATCAAAAACAGTACAACCCCCCAGTAAAACAATGATATATAGAAGACATTATTCAGTTTGACCCTCCATTGAGGAATCGCAGACACTGACAGCAACACAAGAAAGAGAATAAAAAACTTTTTGTAGTTGCTGTCTTTATTTATGTCGGCCGGACTTTTATGAACCCACCTCTTCAGAGACTGCATCATTATTGATCTCCCCCTGCTCCGTCTCCACTTGTTCTTCTATAATCGGTTCGTTTTGAACATCCTGAACCGGTGCTGTCTCTTCAGCCGACTGCAACAAATCTTTGTTTTCAACCTCCGGAGTTTGCAGATCGGGTTGGGTCTGCTCCGTTGAAGTGTCTCCTTCAATCACCCCCGGATTTTCTTCCAACGGCAAAATCGGATTCAAATTATTGAGTTGTTCATCTTCTTCCACCAGGATTTCGGTCGGATAGATAAACATGGCGGTAAGATCCACATCCAATTTATCGGTCCAGAACGCATATACCTTCGTAATCGGCATTGCGATCAATACCGTTGCAACGAAAAAAGCTATACTTCGTTTCATCTTAAGTTCCTCCTTAATCCCTACTCCTCGTTAGAAAACGCCTGAGCCTCGCTCTGTTCTAAATAAAACGGGAGTTCACATGTGTATGAAACTACAATCCCGTCTTGCTGAAACTCCGCTCTTTCCTCGTCGGTCAAGGTGGTCATCCTCTGTAATTCGGATTGCTTAAATGTAAGTGTCTGAGGCAAGTCTTCTAAGCTTTGAATACTTTCATTTCGAAGCTTCAACAAAATAGTCCCTATTGAGGCACCTTTTTCTGCTCCGTATTCAGGACTGACTGTACGGTACAGATCAAATTTCAAGTCCTGTGTAAAAATTGCTTCCAACACATCCGTTGAATAAAGCTCGGAGTTGGAAAGCACCATTGCCTTATCATACTTCATCTCGACAAGTTCTCCTTCTTTGCTGAGATCTATCTCAGCATTGGCGAAAAATTTGACCGTACTTTCCGGGGAAGGAATCAAAGGGAAGTCGATCCTTATAAGATCCCCTTGCACAAGCTCTGTCAGAGGTAGTCCCGTCTTGAAAGACACCCTCATCTTTTTACCCTGTTCCTCCATGAGAAAGTCCGCATTTAACTTTACTTTTTCTCTCCCGTCAACATCCACCAAAGATGCTCGGTACTTTTCTTGAACAAAGTCTCTAAAGAGAACGTCCATGCTTCCTGTATTGATCTTGGCATCTATACTCAAACCAGAATTCCACGTTGCATAACTGGCACCTACCGTTACCATTCCCGCCATCAATACCGAAATGATCAAGAACTTCTTTGCCCTTGTCCTTCTCACTTTTCTCATAATTTTTAACCTCCCGTTGCTCTATCCTTAGCAAGAAATCAATTTTTTGTTCAAATCAAAACTGTTCTGTTATCCCGAAAACTCTCTGATCGCTTCCTCTCCAAACTTAACCATCAATTCCAACTTCTCACTGTTTCTGCTTGAAAAAAGTCCGGCTTCCATTCTGTTTTCAAGTCCGAGTTTCCCCAAAAGGTTTGAGATGTGCTTTTTGACAGTTCCCTCGGAAACAAAGAGTTCTTCTCCTATTTTTGCATTGGAATAGCCCTGGTTTAGAAAAAACAAGACTTCCAACTCTCTTTTGGTGAGAGTTTCCAACAACTTTTCCTCTTCACTTACCTGACCCATTTGAGCAATCAGATCGGAAGAATAAAACTTTCCGCCCCGCTCTATCACTTTAAGACTATAGACGATGTCATCAATAAAAGCATCTTTCAAAAGATAGGCGTCAACTCCCAACGATCTCGCATGTAAAAAGTCACTCTCACTGGAAGATGATGTAATCATAAACACCTTTGTTCCGTTTCTCTTCGGTTGCAACCATTCCAGAAAATCAAAGCCGCTTTCCTGACCCAAGTTGATATCCACAAACACCATATCGGGTTTTTGTGACTCCATTATACCCATCGCCTCTCTCACTGTACCCGCTTGGACGATATCTTCTTCAGGTTTATACATTTTGATGATTGCTTCCAGACCTTGTCTTGCAATAGGGTGATCGTCTAAAACCATTATCATATCTTCTTCATCCTCCTATCTGGGTAAAACCAATTCGACCTTCATACCCATTTCACTTTGAGTATCGAGCACCAATCTTCCCTTCAAGAGCTCCGCTATATTCTTCATATTCTTTAAACCGTTGCCTTCGTACAACCCTTCCTGCTTTTTGACAAAGCCCCCTCCGTTATCCTCGACCTTGAGAACGATCTGCTCGGGAAACAACTTGAGTATGATATTGACCATGGTGGCATTCCCATGACGAATCGCATTGTTCACCGCTTCACAGGAGATACGGTACACAGCAATTTTTTGAGCCGGAGACATATAGTCCGAATTTGCGTCGATATCCATTTCAATTTTTGTATTGCTTAACCTCTCCGCCTCTTCCATATATAACTTCATCGTTCCCGTAAAGGTATGGAAGGTATCCTTGAACCTTCTTCCGTATATACTCTCTCTAAGCTCCGTCATCGTAAGCTCGATCGAACGTTTGAGCATAACAATGTGTTCTTTAAACTCATCGTCTTCCTTACTGTTCGCCTTGTTCTCCATCACCTTGAGACTGCATACCACCCCGAACAGCTTTTGGATCACGGTGTCATGAATCTCGTTTGCAATACGATTTTGCTCTTCCATTGTAATAAAGCGTTCCAACTGGGCATGGATATCAAGATTGGTAAAAATAACATTGATCAGCTGCCAGTAGAAATCTTCCTTCTCTCGTTGCATATCTTCAACACGTCGAATAAAAAGTCCCTTCAACGAGGTATCTTCTCCGATGATCCTAACTCTATAATGACATCCTTCCGCATGGAGATCAAACTCGTTATCTCCGTCGTTTCTGACGGAATTGATCTTATCTTCGCCGATTCCTTTGAGCAGCTCTTCAACGACCTCCTGCGAAAAACCGAGGTGTTCTATTTTTTGAGGATAAGACAGACCGTCCAACTTAACCAACATACAACCCCCGGGTGCAATAGCCCGCTTGAGTAACTGGAGCAATTCCTTTATGATCTTTTCAGGGTTTGTCATCGCAAAGAGATTAAAGGTTTCATAAACCCCTGTGAGTTTCAAGAATGCAGCTTCACTCTTCTCCTTTTCTTCCTCCAACTTTTCATTGAGAGCGAGCAATTCCGTCTTCTGCTCATTGATACGTCCTATATAGAAACGAAGAACGTAAAACCCGCCTATCACTATAATGATTCCCAGTGCAACATTGAGTTCCTGATAGGTAAGACCGCTTTCTATCTTACCCGCAATCACAGTAAAGAAACACCAGGCCGAGGCCAAAATCGTCACTCCGATGTACTTTTCCAAGGTAATCATCAGCAAAATACAGTTCATCTGATACCATAGGTAGGGACTGGAAAAACCTCCGCTTACCATCGTAAAAACCCCGTAAGCAAAGACTTCCAAAGCAAACATAACTCTAAGCCAAGGCTCGCGATTTCCGATTTTTTTGTAGAGCCAGGAGCTCAGGAAACACGATGCGGCCATCCCCATCACAACTATCTGATACCCTGTCCTATCCTTATAATACACCGACATTGCAACATACACTATCGTTGAAAAAAACAATGTCACTATTCGATAGGCAATACACAGGTCTATATATTCAGGCCAATCTTTTTCCTCCATGGAAAACACCTCTTTTTGCGAATAATTTCTTCAGTTCACCTGAACCGAAATTCTGAAACTTGTTGATAAACCCTTACAATACAAGTCTTCCTCAAACGTTAAAAGCGGTGTTCTCTAGTATGAGCTGAACCCATTTCGATATACCACAACAAGATAAAAAGCAAGGTGTTTTCGATAGACGAAAAACTTCAAATATCGTTAAATTTTTTTAAATCGGCAAATCTTCCGATGTGCTTACTGTTTAATAATGATGTCTGTCACAAATCCTGTACATCACGCCTTGGCCGTGACCCTAAAACCGAGATCGCCACACCTCACAGTCTGAATATTCTTAAATTCCGTTTAAGAAATACAAACCTATTCATTCTTATTTTTATTTTAATCAAATAAAAAAATTTTGTCTATTACCCAAAAGTATTACTTTTTTTACCCATTAGGGGTATATGGTAGTGGAACTATTGGTATCAAAGGGATATATTTTTCTGTTTCATTTATGTTTTTTTGTACCTTTTTAATTTTTTACACTTTTTCTATATTTATTGCGAGATGAATCAAACAAGCCCAAACACAAAGTTGTCCGAAAAGTTCCAAGCTCATCTTTCAGAGGTGTATCCGTACCTTGTTTGTCCTGTTTGTTTAAATACTGTAGGCTGCTGCGCTCGCCGACCGATTTCGTCACCTTCGTCCTCCGATCGAGTGAAAACCTACAACTGTCCATATCGATCCTCATATAAGGTCTCATACTATTCTTCCTTTAAATTATGGATATAAACGATGTGTAACTCATAGAAGATAAAACAGATTTTCATGTTCCAAAAACACATATATCCACACTTCTATCGGAAAATAGTATCAAACGACATAAATATTAAAAAAGACCGAAAAATATATCGTAATCCCCCATGCCTGCCGAAACTCGATAAAAGCAAAGCAACCCTCCACAAATATGAAACATCTTCTCCTCATTGACGAAGTATGACCCGCTGATGAAACACGGGCAGACAATTTAGGAAGTAACACATAATCCGAAAACATGGAGCGAAACCGGTTTCATGCAAAAACAAAATACTCGAAAACATTCCTTTCACAAGATTTCTGTACGGTATAAAGCAAAAACGAAAGAAGATACCCCTTTATGCGTTTCACCTTCATATGATAAACACCCACAGAGACAAACTTTTGATTTTTCTTCGATTTTATAAAATATAAAAGTTTGTCATATCAACACTTTCAAAAGTCTCGTCCTTCGTATGAAATTGATTTCAGAATGTTTGTTAAATTTCGTGGTATTTTCTTATTAGTTATTATTCATTCAAATCGTTGAAATCCGCGATTGATCCTCCACTTTTTCACTGCTTGAAAAAATAAAAAACTTTTGAAATAATTCGTCTCAAGAATCTTGCATGTCTGTGCGAAAGAGGTTTTATACTGTTTTTTTCGAACTGGGAGACATTTTCCTGAATCCGTTTCTTCCAAAAGAAAAACGATCGCAAATCATCAAATATCGGATGCACACAACTTAAACGTATAAAATTTTTGCAATTCAAACTCTTCTTGCTATTCAGAATAAACTCGGATTGATGTTTTAAGAATACCCCGTTGGAGGGATATATCGATAAAATACTTCTTGAAGGCGTTGTTACAAACACAGATCCGCCTTGTAAATATTTATTATTTTAAGATAAAACAAAGATGTGAGTGGATAATTCAAAAAATATTGATCCTTCAAGCCATAAGATAAAGATGTTGTCGGAGCTTTGGGGAGCACCTGTTTTAAATACAGACACGAAACCCATATATAAAATAAGACAAGCAAAAAGGCTGTAGTTAGAACCTTGAGCAACAAAGGAATGCCAACAATTATGACTTACAGTAACGGATTATTCAAAGAACTCGTTCCGAGTTTCAAAACAATTCTCCTTACTAAGTTGCCGGCACTTTTCTTAATTTCTTTCAAGGTTTTAAGACCTATCTTTGCATCATACTGAAAGCTCCTCCACGGAACAAACCGTCCCTCGAATTCCTTAGCTTCATGGCTTACAATGGTGGAGACGATGGGAGTCGAACCCATGTCCGAAATCAATTCAATTCAAGCTTCTACGAGTGTAGTTTTTCGTTTTTTGATTCGTGTTTCAATCGCCCGAAAAACAGGCTAGAGATTCACTACTTCCGAATAGGTCTATACCGCGTCCGGATATCCGCGGTACAGTTCCCTGCATAGTTGATGTTCAGCTCTAATCGGCAGGAGGACTAGAGGGAACAGAAGCCGCAATTAGGCAGCTACTAAGTTATTTTCGTTTGCGTTTATATTTAGCTCCTCAGAGATTAACGTGATAGAGGAATTACACGACTCGCAACTCAAACCTTCAAGACCCCGTCGAAACCATTACGTCCCCTTAATACAAATCTTATCGGATCTTCATCCGCCCGACTCGGCACAAAACGATGTTATTGAAACTGCAAACACCTCCGCTCTCAAAACGGGAGCACCAAGATCGATCAGACAAAGTACCGATTTTTCATAAGTATGATAGCATAATTCCTTGTTTTTTTCAACTTTAAACCTATACTTGTTATAAAATTGTAACCATGACTGTTTAATTTGTAGCCGACCTTATATTCCGATCACTGACCGTTCATCCGGAGATTGGGTTGTATGGAGGCAACACACAAAGATAAACAGCTCCGTCTTTACCCTCTTATACTACCACCTTTTATAAAATTGACAATCCAACGTTTTGAATAAGGAAACAGCCCTCAAGGGGACCTTTCGCTTTTTCTTAGATTTTATAAAACGCAAAGGTTGAACATGTCAATATTTTTAAGGAAACACCACACAATTCAAAAAATCATCGTAATATCGCTTCTAAGGGGATGCTGAATTTCTTAAAAGCATTGATTTGACAGAATGTTATTTTTTAAAAATCCATAAGAAAATCAAAATTTTGTCTTTGTGCGGTACCGCCTTAGGAATTTCATCCTTCGTACAAAATTGATTTTATACCATTTTTTGAATTATGCGGTATTACCATAGTATAATCATCCCAATTGTTTTTCGGTAATGATATATTCTATATATCCGGCACTTCAATTGGAGAATCGTATTATCTGCATATCCACCTCTCTGCCCCTTCTACGACAGACTTGTTATGTAACCCAAGATTGCAAGATGTAAAGGATAGATAACGTAGAAGAACCACTTCGAAAACGCCGTTTTTCTCCCTTTTTCTCCCTTATAAAAACACAGCAGAATCAAAGGCAGCACAGCAGCCCATTCGACAACTTCCCACAGCAAAAACTCCTTGTCATAAGGAAGCTGATTTCCGTAAAAAATAAAGCCCGAAACCTCGCCCAGCAACCTCAGCAAACCGCGATCAAACAGGACCCAAATAAAATAACCGAACAATTGAAACCTTCTGTAGCCATAGTAATAATCGAAGATCAGGATAAGAATCACACCTATGATGCCCCAATCGGCAGGCGAACTCAAGGCAACACAGACCACAATCAGAAAAACTCTCAACACGGGATTTTTGACCGTCCTTCGAATATGGATGGCAAGGACCCCCAAAAAGATCGTAAAAATAACATTCATATACAAGAAATTCACATTCGAAAGCTGTCCCGCGCTGTCGAAGTATAGAAACGGAGCATAGCTGATCAGGGCAAACAAAAACAATCTGCCCAAATATTTCTTGACATCCCTCGTATGATGGTAGCCCTCCGCAGCAGCAAAAAACATCACCGGCCCCGTTATCCTGCCGATACAGCGCATCAGCGAGTACAGGGGAAGCGCGGGATCTACCAGAGCAACCGCACTGTGATCGATCAACATCGCTACAACCGCAATATACTTTAATGCATTTAAGGACAAACCTCTTCGCCCTTCTTCTTTTGAACAGATAATCTCGGACATCCTTTGCCTCCTTGTTATACCTGCGATGACAGTTCCAATAACTTTTAGGGAAACACCGCATAATTCAAAAAAATCATCATAACATCACTTTTAAAGGGATGATGAATTTCTTAAAAGCATTGATTTGACAGAATTCTATTTTTTACAAATCCATAAGAAAATCAAAATTTTACCTTTGTGCGGTATTGCCTCAGTATCAGACTTGTAGTTTTTTGCAACACAAAAAATCTTATATCATTTTCCCAAAGTTTTACATTAACTAATTAAATTGTATGATAAAATAACAGGTCTTTCAAGCCCTATTTTTAAAAACACAAGTGACACTACATTACTCAAAAAACTTGTTCCACTTGCAACTTACACGGTATTTTTCTTCCAACGTCCCGATCCTTTCTCAACGCTGTTAACCGTTCATTCCATAAACTGATATCTCCCATTACACATCTTCATCAATTTTTCCCCTTATATCGCTTCTACAGACCCTCCTCGATCAAATAGTACTATGGAAACACCTCACACAAAGTCAAACTCCCGATTTTTCTCTGAGTTTATAAAATACGAAAATTCATCGTATCAATGTTTTCAAAAATTTTATCCTTCGCATAAAACTGATTCTATGCAGATTTTTCGAATTATCTGGTATTTTCCTGTAAAACAATAGCGAACGCAGATTTCTTTTCGTCTCTATACACAGCAACCTTCTTCGATTATAATAAGAAAAAAGAACCAAAGAACCTTATAAACCTTGGCCAACGATCCGTTTCATACTACTATTCCTTTGAATAATGGATATCAACGATTTGCACTCCATAGAAGAGAACTCGAATTTTCGTGGTTGCAAAACAGATATAACCATACTTCTATCGAAGAATAGTATCAATCTTCAAACAGAGCAACAAAAAAGCGAACATGTCTAGTATAGTCGCACGTTGAAATTTATGGTAATTTCGACTTTGATATGAATTCTTTCGGTTTATAACTGAGATAAGAAATAAAGCTAAATATCACTATGTCAGTACAATAGTATGAGATGAATCGCACGAACAAACGGATGGTGTTCATACACAACACTTTCCTCTGACGTCTTCAAGGAGAATTTATTATGAAAAAGATACTTATAACAGCTTCAAGAGCATCACATATCAACAACTTTCATCTGCCTTATCTTGAGTATTTTAAATCCAAAGGACATATGGTCGATGTTGCCGTTGAAGGAGAAGAACCCATCCCTTTTGCTGACCGTATTTTTAACATCACCTTCTACAAAAAAATCTTATCTCTAAAAAATATCGGCAGCATCCTTCAGTTAAAAGCCCTCCTGTCACAGAACAACTATGACCTGATCATCAGTAACTCCACTTTAGCGGGCTTTATCACACGGGTCGCTCTAATGCTGTCTAAAAACAAGCATTCGAAACTCATCCATATTTCACACGGATACCTCTTCTCAAACAACAGCCCCGCTCTCAAAAAATGTATTTACATTTTGGCGGAAAAACTCTGTATTCCCGCAACCGACGTATTACTCACCATGAACCGCGAGGACCTTGAGATAGCCGTCAAATACAAACTGTGTTCCAATGATATCATAAATATCCCGGGGATGGGAATTCATTGTAGCCCTCCCTGCTCCCCGGAAAAGAGAACCCTCATTCGTGAACATTTGGGACTATCGAAAGAAGACATCATCATGATCTATCCCGGGGAATTTTCCGATAGAAAGAACCAGATCTTTTTGATTGAAAACTTCAAAAAAATAAAAATCTATCACCCCTACATCAAACTTATATTAGCCGGGACAGGAACAAAACTCGAATTCTGTAGAGAAAAAATACACTCCGATCATCTCCAAGATGTCATCCTCACTCCGGGGTATATCGTTGATATCAAAGATACCCTATGCGCCTGTGACATCTCTATAAGTTCAAGTAAAAGTGAAGGTCTTCCCTTCAATATCATGGAAGCGATGAGCTTGGGCCTTCCTGTTCTCGCTTCCAACGTAAAAGGCCATTCAGACCTGATCGAAAACGCAGAGAACGGATACCTCTTTGACTTGGATGACGAAGATACTTTGTTTCAAGCTATAAGTAGCGTTATGAAGGATCTGTCCTCCGACAGGATAAAAGATAACAACCTGAAAAAGATACAATCCTATACCATAGAGACTGTTTTCCCTCTTGTCGTAAAAATCTATGAGACTGTACTGCGACCCTAAAAGCGCTATCCGTTTAATATGATTATCCATTTGAAGCATTTACATCGATACCATTTATTCTATAGGCGATAAAATAAAATCTTATGCTTGCAGACTTGGATATAACCACACCTCTATCGGAGAAATAGTATAGACTTTCAGCTCATGTGATCCCTACTCTACGATCATCGAGCATTTTTGATATGTATAGCATCGGTATTCCAAACGGACAATAGTAATACACAAACACGGCAAACCCTCCGCACAAGAAATTCTATTGTCTTTAAAAGCAAAATCCCTGTAGCCGTGCAACATTCTTGGCAAAATTTTTCATTTTAGTTGGCAATGCGATTTTCACAAAAAAAGCGCTCTTTTCTTCTTTATATTATAGTCGATTTTGAGTATAAATAAAGCGAATTTTAGAGCACTTTTCTCATGAAAGATTATGAAAGATTTTTTGAAAGATCCTCTTTCAAAATTAGTAGTTGGTTATGATCAGCTCCTTCACTTTTTTATTGGAAGTTTTTGAAGCGGAATACATCGTTTCTACTTCTTTTATTCTGTAATTATGATATAATTGACGCGAGAGAGGATGGTCATTGATGGCTAGTAGAAACTTACCTTTTGCACGGTGTAAAGTTTCAGCTAACCGGACGTGATCATCTTTGTCATTTACGACTTCCACCGCAGAAGGGTTCTTCGAAAAATAGACCCATGCAGCACCCGCGAACACTTCTACATAACAATCGTGCTCCGGCAGCATTGAAATAATTGTTCCTTTTAATCTCGATTTCCCTCCAAGGCGTGAGATTGGTGGTTTTATTATCATTGTGTCTCCTTTCTTTGAACATATGTTCTTTTTGAGGTTAAAAAAAGAGCAATAAAGAATTCATTACTCTTTACTGCTCTTTTTTTGCTATTTTTTTATGGATTTTCCGGTAGTGGATTCCCATAGCCGTCGCAACTATGGGCATGTTCGCACTCCTCAAGGACATACTCTCTATATACGGCATGATTGACCGTATCATCTATAGTTATCGCTTTTAAAGAAATATCGAGTGCATCCTGGTTGATTAGTAACTGAAGTCTTCCGGATAGTTCACTTTTAGGTTTTTTTGCCATTTGAATTACCTCCATCATTATTTTAAAAAATCGAATTAGCATTTATATCAAACCCCTTTCAAAGCAGTTTAATATCTTTTTTTACAAATCGCCGAGCTCCTCGCTGATGATGTCTTCTTTT
The DNA here is from genome assembly GCF_042652965.1 of Filifactor villosus. Lineage (NCBI taxonomy): Bacteria > Bacillati > Bacillota > Clostridia > Peptostreptococcales > Filifactoraceae > Filifactor > Filifactor villosus. Next base: position 19,842 of record NZ_JBHSHL010000051.1, on the reverse strand, counting down.
TTGTCTTTAAGCGCCTCTGCGAGCGCTTTTTCAAGAACTTTGATTCTTTCTTCTTGTTCTTGATCAGAAGTTTTCGGGATCTCCTTGTACTCAAACTTATATTTTTTCATCTTATTGTCATATACAAGCTCCTTAAAGCAGCCTTCTTTTTCTTCAATTTCAGCGACTTCAATCACTTCATGCAGAATATTTTCGGTTTCCTTCGGTAAGATTTGAGATTGAACTACACTCTTCCCCTTTTCAGACGTCATGCTGGTAATTAAAATCTTCATAGTTTTGTCTCCCTTCGTTTTATAATTTCATTACTTTTGCAGCCACAGGAATGGTTGTCCAGTTCGTTATAGTTCCCCTTTGATAGTAGAAATACAGAGTTGAGCTGAATGAGTCTGTATCGATATACACACTGAAAACGTTTTGTCCAATTGTCACTTCCGTTGCAGCTGAATTCCCAGCTCCTGTAGTAACTGGAACTACCTTCTTGTCGACAATGACAGCATACATGTTTAACAGTGGAGTATTCCAACCTCTTTGAGTGGAACTGCACTGCACATTAAATGTATGATCCTTCCATGTTGCTCCATTTGCTGTCGTTTGGGAAATCGAAACAACTTCTTTGTGTGGTAGTACTTTGTTTTCCCACCACCACGCAAGGTCGGAGAGGGTGCTGTTAACTGTAAGCCCTGAATTATATCCTAAGAGTCTGTTTATCGCGTTAACGTGGGCTTGTTTCCCGCTAACGGATAGCTGAAAAAGTTGCTCTACTCTTGTGGATGTGGCGAAATATGTGCTGTCGTGTCCGTCCAACAACTCGCTGTCTGCCGCCTTTGCCGTCCGACCCAAGTAGTCGTGGGTATGAGTCGTGGGCGGAAACGAGGATGGTTTTCCTGTCACTCCGGTCCATCTGACTGACGCCGCTTCCAATCCTGACCCAGGGCCGTGTACTGTCTTCAATTTCTGAAGGATCTGTTGAGCGGTGATGAGTTGAGCCACCTGCTCCGCTGTGATCCCCTGGGTTTTTAACTCTCTGAGCATGCGGTCGATATCACTTTTAGAATAAACAGATCCTACTGCAGCTTTCTTGTCAACCAATGCTTCGAGCGTTTCAAGTTCTTGAGTTCGCGCCGTTTTTTGCAAATATTCGGTATGAGCGTGATCTGCGGGCGCCTTTTCGTTGAGCTTAAGCTCAACCTCTGAGTTGCTCGCCTTTTTGCTCACCTCTCGATCTAAAATGTCCATGTTTTCATTGAGCTGTTCGATATCCGCAATATCCTCGTAATCCGGTTTTTTCAATTTCAAGTTCTGTGTTAGCTTCATCTTCTCACCTCGCTTTTAAAGAAATCCATCCGTTTCGAAAATTAGGAGTTTTCCCTCTGTCTTTGTCCAGGAGACCTGTCCTTTAAGTGTCACGGGTGTTGTTTCCGGAAAAATATAGAGGAACTGTTTTGCTGAGACGTTCATACTTAAGCTGTTGTGTTCTCCGAGTTCATTCATGTGTTCAGTAATTAATCTTGTTTTGTTCGGTTTGTTGAAATCGACCTCATAGTCTCCAATCGCAAGTTTTGCGATTTGGAACTTTTCTCCACCTCCCGTTTGCAACCTTTCAAGAGAAACTCCTTGAGAATAGGTGTATCCGTCGGTTTGTTTAAAGATAAGCAGGATCATTTTTGATGTTGTGCTTATGTTCAGCGTTTCAATTCCACTGCGTATCGGAATCTCTTGCAACCTAACATTTTTAAGCTTCAAACTCAATTCCGAAGCCGTCAACTTCGAAGATTGAAACCCTGCGTTCCAGAACGATTTTTCGAATGTAACCATCTTGAAAAATAGCGATGCAAAATTAAGTCCTCCGGATCCACCCGATACGACATTATTCCAAAAATACAAAATGTCCCGCCACGAGCTTGACGTTGTCAGCCCGCTACTCTGCCCTACCCTCTCCTCAATCGCTTGAATATGGGCAGTCTTAGACTCAAGCGATGATTGCTTTAAACGGTTAAACTCCTCACTTGTAACAAAGGCGGATGTATCAACAGAGGCAACGTCCCTCTCCAATTTCATAACTGCCTTTTGGAGTTCATTAATATCGTCAGCTTCGATAACATCACCGATTGTCTCGTAAGACAAATACAATTTTTCATGTGCAGATGAAACTCGGATAAATGTCCTCCATGGATAGTTCTCGTCGATGGACAACACGAAGTTCTCGATCTTCTCTCCCGTCAGTTTTTTGTCCGTGTATAGAGCAATCGAGGACTCGATTGCATTGTCGTGCTGAAGAAAACCCTCGTATCTTCCCGACTGCATAGTAATCTCTTCCTCGATTTGATACAGTTCCTTGTTTTCCTTGACATTTAACTTTTCATAAAATACAGTCACTCGTCCACCTCCTACAGATCGTTGTTTTTAATATCGGCCCAAACTTTTCGGGTGTTGAACAATTCGCTCCAGGTTTTCCTCTTGACTTCCTTCCATACGGTGTAAGTGTAGGAATATTCGACAGCGAGGTGTGCCGGTTTGATCTCCTCAATCGTCGACTTGAAAGAATTCATATTCCGTGGGATTCCTTTTATTCCTACAAATTTTATCTCAAAAGTATAGCGATCGTTGTGCTCCACAACCTCAACCTCCCCGCCTGAAAAGGCGCGGGCAACGAGTCGGATCATCTCGCTCGTCGTGGTCGCAGCACCTCGAAGTTTTGCTTTGATCAACTCCCGCCTTGCTTCATGGTTCCGGTTTGGATTTACAGGAAGACCGAGTTCCTCTTCCCACATTGACAGTCCCCAAGTTGCCTTCTCAACAAAAAACTGATCAAATAAGTCATTTAGGCTACACTCAAGTTCTCCGACTTCGAACCCAAGGGATCTTTGTAACATAATCATTTCTTTGATTTGCTGCCAATAACGAGGGAGATACTTCATCAAATCAAGATAGCATTCTTCTTTTTGTACCTCATCCTTCAGGCTGTTCGCAAAGGTTGAAGCACCGTATAGAGTGGCACCATAGTATTTTCTCACTGCATCACCCCTAGCGATATGCTTGAAAGTACAGGAATTTCTGTATTTTCAAGCGGAATATTCGAAGCGGATTTATTCAATTGAAGATTTTCAAAATCAGCAATGCCTTCGGTATTGAGCAGGAGGTTCCCGACCTTCGCGACAGAGATATAGTCAACTTGAAAGGAAACTTTTTTGAAATACTCTTTTAAGGCATTTGAAAACTCGCTTTGTATTTTTGACAAACTTGCAGATTTCTCCGTTTTCACATTCGCCGATACGGAAATTTCCTTACTCACGGCGGTCACGACCTCTACGTTGGCCCCTATGGGCCTGCTCTCTTCAATATGAGTCTTTGCTGCTTCAAGAAGCTGTTTGTCCGCAGCCTGCATTTTGCTGTTCACAATTACAACCTTCACAGTCCCTGGTCCTTGATGAAGAGGGAAGATCTTTGCGGCTCCTACCCCTTTGACTTCCAGTGCCCAACGCCTGTAGTGATACGTGTTCCCGCTTGTAGCCGGCTCCCGTGCTTTTGACAGGTATCTCTCCCTCAAATGCTCCGTACTCTCTTCCTCTTCCCCGAGAACAACATTCTCCAGAATTCTCGCAGAACCGAGCCCTTTGATATTGTCAACAGGAAGGAGATCGCCCAGCGACGCATTAGGTGCCTCACCCGCCTGTTCGCAAGTAATTAAAAAAATACCTGTGGACAGGCGTTTCGTTGTCAAAAAGGTGTAGTCATCAATAGAGAATCGCAGATTTAAATCGACATCGACAAGTTCTTCATTGATGTCTTTAAATTCAGCTTTTTTCGTATTAAATGTCGCAGGAAAGGCATCGATACCCCTCTCCTTCGCTCGGAGCAACAAAAACTCTCGATCTGCCGATTGCGCAAACACCTGCGACAACATCTTCTTCATTTCTTCGTAGGCTTTGCTGAGCTCAAAACAAGCAGGAGCAAGAGCGGAGTAGATCGGCGAGCTCTCTCGCTTGTCGAGTTCATTCGGAACGCGAGACAAGGTTCTTTTCAAAAGAGCCTCATAGCTGTATTTTTCCATCTATTCCTTTCCCTCCTTTATAATCGAAGCCGTATAACTTTCCGAAATGACTCCATGGATGGTTTCAACCTTGAAAAGCACCCTTATCGCGTCCTTATCGGCCTGCTCAAACTCAAAATCAAAGACATCTGTGATCCTCTCGTCTTTCACAAGGCTTTCCTTGATCCTTCTGGAGAGTTCCGAAACCACGTATCCGAACGCCTCGCCGTATAGATCCAGAGTCCGGAGGCCGTAGTTCGGAGTGTAGATTTCATGTGCTCCCTGCTCTGTTGCCAAGATACAAAACGTCGCCTGCTTTACTGCCGACAGACTATCAATAGTCGCAGATGAAAGCTTTTGATTCGTTTGGATATGATGAACCTTATCCGATTTTTGACGCTGCAAGTCTTCTTGACTCGTATATTCTATTTGTTCCGGCAAAAGCTTCATGATATCCTCCTAACTCCACTGCCATCTGTCTTCCTTTGAAATTTCCACGCTTTTCTTGTCCCTGACTTTACTTATAATCAAGAACAATTGACCCGCAGAGAGTTTGATCAGTTGGAGCGTGTCGCCTTGTTTTATCCCTTCCTGGATGGTGATCACTGTCTCAAGAGCCTCGTGTGAATCATTGTGCTTGTGCTTGAGATTAACCTTCTTTTCAAGAACGAGCTCTGAAAAAAGCAGCATATCCTCATCGAGTGTAATACGATCCGAGACCTGTACCCGGAGAGGTGAAACGCTCACTACCGTTCCAAGGACAAAGTCCGCCAGCTCCGTCGCGGAAATCTGTTTGTGATTGATCTTCTTGATCACATGTAAAAGTTTATCCATTGTACACCTGCATTTCCAAGTCCATGATATGATCCGACGCGCTCACCTTGTGTGTGCATCGATCAATCAAAAGAACCTTATTCAATGAAATATCTCCCAAGTCCGGAATAGAAACGGGGATCATCATCCCGGCACGAATCTCCGGTATCCCGATACAACTGAGCCTTAATTTCCTCCCGGTCCTGCAGTAGTATTCCAGGTACTTCTTTGCCATTTGTTTGATTTGAGCCGGATTCATGTTCTCGTCGACCTTTTGATAATACTGAAGACGCCCCCATCGTTCTACCTTCTTTGAGTCGTTTGCGATATAGGTATCCGCTCTCCCTGTTGACTTGTTGGGTCTTACTAACTTGATGTAATTGTACGCTTCTTCAATACTCGTATCGTAGGTGTAGTCCGTCACAAACGACTCACTTCCAAGGATAAATCGGGATTTCATATTTCCGATTTCCTTCAAGCTCAGCTTGCCGAAATCATCGAACAACACATAGATCTTTTTTGTCGCAACTGCCGTCGTTCGAATGCAGTCCGTAATGATGTCCATCAAAGTTTTGTCGTCGTACAATTTTTTAGGAAGGATATATCCGGTATTTTCGATATCGCCAAGCGGGAGTGCAAACTCTTCCGCGATCAACTTGACGACCTGGGTCAAGGTCATATTTTTGATTAAATACGACTGCTTATATTTCAAGTAACGCAGAAGGTCCCAGGCGGTCGTCGTGATAACATCCTGCTTTTTGCTCTTCTGAAAAACAATACCGGAGCAAAACTTCTTATCCTCCAGAAAAGTTTGAAACAAGTCGCCCGCGTGATAGTTGATCTCTCCGTTCTTCAATACATTGAAGCTGATTTTTGACGCTTGACCGGCTCTTTCTGTCGTATAGGTCAGATTTCCGTCAAGGATTGGAGAAACTTCGTAGGTCTTTTTAACCGCTTTGCTATGAAGCAGGGCACGGATCATCATAGTATTTTCGCCTCGAACTTTCTGTACTCTGTTAGCTTTATTGAATAGTGAAAATCCCCCGGCTCGGCTTCCTTATCTGTAATTTCGAAGCTGTCTATCACAACGAGAGCATTTGTGTTTAGCGAAATCGAACCGTCTTCGTTAAATCGGTTTACGATGAACCTGAGCGGTTTCATCGTTGTCTTCTCGTCATAGAGATACTTTTTTATCGCTTCAATCGTCGATTTCGCATCGACCCCGTCGGTATATCGAAGTTCCGACGTGATCGTCCACGTTCTCAGTTTCATGCGCCCGGGTTTCACCACTTCGCCGAGGGAAAGCACATCATACTTCTTATTGTCTTTGGATGCACTTTCCTTCAACGATGAAGGAAGGAGCGGTATTTTCAGTTTGCCGAGATACATTTCATACATCTATATCACTCCCTCATCGTAGTAGATATCCGCAGAGGTTTCCGCGGCTTCGTCCAGTTTTTCCGCAAGTTTATTTGCCAGTTTCTCCAGATCCGCCTCTTCTCTGATCGTCGCGGAGTTGTGGATGACCGGAGACTGGGTTTGAACGGATAGATTGATCTGATTTACTCGATCCTTGGTCACGATATCCATCAGCATCTTCAGGTCCTCATCAGCAATATTGACCTTGTCTTCGATCTTTCCGACCTTCCCGACCTTTCCAACGTCCCCGATGTTCTTCCCTTCCCCCAACTGCTTCTCTACATCTGTGCCTCCTGCTCCCTTTGATTTCCTCATCGCATCCTCACCTTTGCTCAGGAGCCCGGTCGCAAAAGCGGCTCCTTTTTCGGCAAATTTTGCAGAATCAACATAATCAATGTTTTTCCAGGAATTTAATCCTGCAGGAGTTGCAGGCTTTGACATCGGATTTTTTGACGACAAAGAGACATGCTCAAATGTCTTAACTTCAACCCCGGGGATACTATTCACACCGGAAGCGATCCAGTTCCACCCGTCGATAATTCCGTTGATCAGACTTTCGAAGAACGAAAGCACCGCGTTAATCATGTTGTAGAAGAGCGTCTGAATGGCCCACACAGGATGATTAAAGGCGTTTTGAATAAATACCGCCGTTTTTCCTACAAAGTTGATCAGATCGATAAATCGGTTGATGACAAAGGCGATCACCGTCCCGGCCACACTTCCGATTGTCGCGAAGATCTGCTCGAAAGTGATGCCCATGCGACGGAGCTCAAATGTGATGACTCCGACAATCAGCACGATCGGCAAAAATGGCGCCACGGCGGTTGCTGCGGTTGCAACCAAGGCGCCGAGGGCGGTAACTCCCGACCAAATCAAAGGTGCTAGCGCAAAGAACCCGGCTACGATGATACCCGTGAGTACCGATTCAAAGACAGGACCCGCCTCGGAGATCATGCTCCAGAATCCGACGAAGAGTGAAACAATTAAATCAAGCGCAAACACAATCACGTTCAGTGTGTTCGCAACGATATCAAGCAGGTTTTGACCCTGCGCGGAATACAGCCAATTCACAAACTGTGTGAATCGTTCGTTGATCCGCCACAGTGCGAATCCGGTCTCCATAAACTTCCCGATCCAAGCGGTCATAAGATTGCTCATAACCGTAGCATTCTCCCCGAAGGTACGCGGAAGGGCCATAAATTGTTCACGGATCTCCTTATCCATGGATTCAAAAGCGCCGATGATCTTCTCGGTGGTTAGCTCTCCCGCTGTCGCCATCTGTTTCATCTGTTGCATCGATATTCCAAGTCCGTCGGCTATCGCAGACATCAGCGCGGGAGCGTTTTCTTTTAACGACTTGAACTCGTCTCCTTGGAGTTGACCCGAACCCATGGCTTGAGACAACTGAAGGAGCGACGCCTCGTTTTCCGAGTTCGTTCCTCCGCCTATTTTTAATAGCATGTTGACCTTCTCGGCGAATGCGATCGCGTCGTCATTCGTCTTCATGGCGCCGGTCATCCCGATTTTCGTAACAAGACTCGCCGTCGCTGCATAGCTCGACCTGGTTTGATTCGCCGATCGCATGATCTTCTCCTGAAGCTCGCTCTGTGTCTGAAGACCGTCGTTGATCAGCGACAATCGTGCATTTAAACTTGTATACTCATCTGCCACCGCTGCGATTCGTCCAATTGCCGATATCGCCTGCCGGATCAGCTGCAAGGTCGACCATACGCCTATCAAACGGGCCCCCCAGCCTCCGAAACTCGAGGCGGTGGCATTCGAGGAATGATACATCTGATTGAGTTCTCGCTCCATTTGATCCAAGGCGATCTCCGCAGATGCGATATTTCTTCGCATCGCGCTAAAGGCATCGGTTCCCACAAGGTTCGAGCGAGCGTCAAGACGCTGCATGTTTGAGATCATCATATTCATCGTTTGAATGATATATCGAAGAACAGGAGTCATGTGATCCTGAAGCGCTATGCTGTTGCTTACTATCATCGTTTCGCTCCTTTCTTCGCCTTCTCTCTGCGCCTTGATATTTCAATGAGTATTGCTTGAAGCAATGCCTTTTCCCGTAGCTCCATTTTCAAAAAATCAGAAGGTCGAATGAAGCCAAACTCTTCAATGCAGTACATGTAAAGAAGAGTTTCTCCATCGCCTTCCGTTATTAGTTTTTTGCATCGTGATAAAGTTTAGAATACTCCTCGTCGTATCCGTTGAATTCCATGATTTTGTTTGCTAACAAGTCGATTTCTCCGACTTTCAAAGTCTTATAAAGCGCCTCCTGAGGAGTGCTCGCTCCTAGTTTGTTAAGAAAATCGACGGCCTTGAAATTCGGATATCGACAATGATTGATTACAACGAGCTCATTAAAGAGCTTCAAATTTTGCTTGATGATCTTACCAGAGCCGTTTCGAATGATAGAAGCATTGAGATAGTTCTCATGTTGCTTCTTGTTAAAGAGCTCAATCGTAAAGGTAAAGTCCTTCAACCGGTTCGAGATCACCACATCCATCGTCATATCCTCATTTACCTGATTTGCCGCCAGGAAGTCCTCCAGAGTCAGTGCAGGAAGTTCCTGCTGTGTATCTTCTACCGCTGCGGTCATCAATTCTTCATTCATCTTATCCTCCTATTCTCTGCCGATCGCGGCAGGTCGCGTAAAGTTTTCCAAGCTGTCCCAATCTCGGAATGAGAATTCGAACTCATTACGGAGCCCGTCCTCGTTCGACTCGTCCAGCTCCTGCAGTGTGATATCCCCAGATGGGATGAGGTCAAAATATACCTTTGACATCTTGCCGAGGCTTGTACCTTTATCATGATTGATTACCTGACAATCGATTTTCGGGAATTTTCCCGTCTTCTTAAATTCTTGTAGCCACTCCGTCATCAAACCGACAGTCCAGTAGTCCGCAGTGATGCTTATTTTGTTTTCAAATCCGGATATCTTCGTCTGCTTGTTTCTCGTTCCGATCTGCCCACGCTGTGAGGTTTTAGGCGTTGTGGACGCTTTAAACTTCTGTGATCCGTAGAGAGTGATTACTTCTCCGTCTTTGATAAACTGAATCTGACCGTCCTTCCCGTTTGTGAAATCCTCCGATCTCAAATATTCACCCATGTTTGACGCCTCCTATCTTTCATATACTGTCATATAGAGCTTTTTCATAGAGTCCACGGTTTGAATGTTCATATCAACTTTGACATCTTCCTTCTCCGCTCCTTGGACCACGATGATATCGTCTGCCTCAAAGTTTTGAATCGCTCGCAAGTCCTGAAGAGCTCGTGCGTTTGCAATCAGTTGAGCCTTGAAGGTATCTCTCCCGTTTTCGACGTTATCGACCTTTCCGGCGTAAAACTTTTCAAAGATAAGACGGGTTGTATTCGCAATCTCGTCAAAAACGCGGATGGAGCGGTTGTTTGAAAAATCTCGGTCCTTCTCGGGCGAAAAGTCTGTGAACGTGTTGACGTCATCCAGGACGACGATTTTGCTGTCGACACGTTTTGAAAGTAGGAAAAAGCCCTTTGAAAGCTCCGTTTCAAGCTCGTCCTCCGGCAGATCTCCGATAATTTCAATTGCTCCTTCGATGATTTTATAACAGTTACTTTGATTGATGTTCGCCCCCGCCGTTGCTCCTGTCACATGAGCAACAAAGTTTTCTTTTTCGACCGTTTCGGTTCTAGTCTTGTATCCTTGTTTACAACTGATGATCCCCTCATAGTTCGCTTCGACGTAGTCCAGAACGACCGCCTGCACCTTTTTCCCTTGCTTTTCCCGAAGCTGCTTGATATAGTCCGTTGCCAAAGGCGGAATCGAAGAGTCCGCGGAGGGGATTCCCATAACTTGCCACTCCTTTGTTTTCATCATTTCAAAATACTTTGTATAAGTCGCCTTCGATACCGTTCCGTCCGTGCCGTTCTCCAGATTCACTCCCGCGGATACCGTAACAGTTCCTTCGCCGGAGAACTCTACAAAGTCATTGGATACGAGTTCTGTGGCTTCTTTAACGGTCTGACTGTCTACCTTGTTTGTCTTGAAAAAAGTCTGAACGTCATAATCTGTCTTATTTTTCTTGATGACGACCTTGATCTGATTGCCAAGCGTTCCGAGCCTCCTCGCCGTAATCGTCAAGTTTCCGATTGTCGCAGTAGCCTTTGCCCCTCCAGTGTTAATGGGATAAATCAGGAGCTTGTAACAATTTTTCAAGCATTCCCGAAGCACCAAACTCTCCGGATCGAAGGCGGTCAGCCCCACTTTAGGGAGCGACTTCCCATCAAGAAGATCCGTCGAGAACAGTTCAACGAGTTCGCCTTCGTTCGACCAACTCAGCGGGATCGGCATTGTCGCAATACCGCGACTTCCCACCGCCGCGGTCGGTGCCGGCACACTCTTAAAGTTGATGTATGCACCGGGGAGTTTTTTGTTCATTGTTAAAAACGTTCCTCCTGCCATGGGTTCACCTCTTTCTTCTTTCTTTTGTTTCTAAGTTTTCCATTTTCGTATTCCTTTTTTCTTTATAGTGGACACTGTTAAACGACACAAAGAACTGAAGCACGTTGTCTTGGATCCTGTGGTGCATATCGAAGCCTCGCAGGTGCTCTTCCTTGTATTCAAAGTACTCCAAGTGTGAATATAGGTCGTTCGCAATTTCTTGAAGACGGATATAGTCTGTATCGTCATCACGCTCAAGATAGCAACAGATCATAAAATCCGACTTTCTTTTATATACGTTTCCGATGCCTTTCCGTTGCTCTTGATTGACGAGAAAAATAGAAAACGCGGGCCTCTTAAGCTTTTCCGCACGCTCCTTGTAGATCGTGAAATTCTCGTATTTTTCTTTTAGACGCGAGCTTATAATGCTGTGAAATATCATCTTATCTCCATCCCCAATCCCGCGACAAAGGTCGCGAACTCACTCCGAAACCGTGTCGGCATCCTCCGCTCTACTTCTTTGATAGATAGAGTGCACATAAAGTATCCTCTTTTCCAGGACATCCGATCCCTTGTCAAATGTCCGTACTCGATGAAGGCAGCATACTCCGTCGTGTTGTAGATCGTAATTTTCAGCATTTCCCCTTCTCTTTGTATGTTGCCGATCATCCAAGTGTTTTGCAAATACCCGGTATCAACAGGAGTGATTCGCTTTGTCTTTCCAAGCGCATCAAGTGCTTGCTTTAAAAGAAACCTTTGTAAAAAAGCACCAAACTCTCTGTGCAGACGGTCGATTCGCTGATACAGATGCATAAAGCCGGAGTAATCAAAACTCATAGTATCACGCCCGATCCGTGAAGAGCAGCGGAACCTCCTGGTGCGATCCCTTATACATGATGCCCTTTCCCGCTTTGAAGTAGTCCCCGCGGACAAACACGAGAAACCCCTCTGAAACTATAATTTCATCGCTTAGAAAGAGCATATATGACTGAGCGACCGGATTCGAAGTGTCTTCGATTTTAAGATCGCTCAAGGATCTCTTTGAGAAAGCACAGAGCACATTTTCATACAACAATCTCTTTCGTTGTGTCGTGCTCCCGTCCTCTTCTATTTCTTCCTCGTAATCATAGATGTTACAAGTATCTGCATATGTCTTTTCTAAAATCGCACGCTCGTTCATCACAGCTCACCTCATTTGTGTTCGCTTGTATCTCTTCAACACTCGAAGATACGGCCCTAATCCCTCTACCTCCGCAATCGAAGGAAGTGCAGATGCAACATTGAACTCGATCTTTGTGTCGCCTCGCGTGATCGCTTTTTCTTGAATGTCTTTTTTGAGTTCAGCTATACCAAAGTCGTTTATCGTCAAGACATGCGACGTGATCGCCGCGATCGTCTTCTCCAATGCGGAAGGAAGCTGCATCTCCTCCGAGTAGTTGATATAACTTTTTACTTGTTCGATGATCAACTCGATCAGGTACATCAGTTTTTCGTCGTTTTCCGTGCTTTTGAGTCCCGAGAGGAGCTTAACTCCTCTCAGGACCTCATCCTTACGCAGATTCATTTTCCTCACTCTTTTCGCTTTTCTCAAGAAGCTCAACGAGCTCCTTCTTCGTCATCCCCTCCGTGACGGAGAGGTTCTTTTCTGTTGCGATCTTTCGAAGTTCCTCTGCCTTGTATTTTTTATAATCCTGTGAGGATACGACCTCGGACGAAGAGTTGTCCGAGGTCGTATCCTCCCCTTCCCGATGATCAAGCAAGGTGTAGCCCTGCATAATCAACCGATCTTTTTGTATTTCGTTTTCTGTCTCTATGATAATGTTCAAATGTTGAAGCCTGTACATCTTGCACCTCCTTAGTTACTGCATACGCGGACCAGGTCGAGGCGATGCTCCGGGATCCAGAGATCGTGGAATTTCCTGTAATCGATCTGCCAAGCGTTCGCTTTTTGATTTTGCTCCGGAGTGAAAATCCTTGTAATGTCCTGCTTGGAGATAGCGATCGGGGTTTTTCTTGTCATAATGATCCAGTTGATGTCCTTCGCGGAAACATCAGGAACAAGTCCTCCGGCTTCCTGCCCTCCTGTTTTCCCATCGTTCTTTTTATATACGGTTTTCAAGCGTGCGCTCGGCGCTTCGATGATCGGCATCTCGTCAAGAAATTTTACTCTTGTGCTCACATTTCCTTGCTTAAATTCTCCTATGTTGATTCTTCTTGAGCTTTCAAGCGCGTCACTCAAAGTTCCCGCGATGATCGGCGACATTATGATGATCAGCTCCGCAGACGGAGCAATGTCTCGGATGGAGCGAATGTCATTCAAGAGTTTTTCCAAGATCGTAGCCTTTACCGCCGTATATCCCTCTGTCGCTTTGCTTTTTGCCTTCGCCAAAGCAAAAATCTTGCTATATCGATATGAATCGATCTCCGGAATAACCTGAGTTCTCTGGAACTCTCCCATTACCGTTCCCGCGTTCAACACAAAGTTCGTTTCGTCAACGTCCATGATGTCGAGATGAAACTTTCTTCCTCTGTCCTGTGTGAGCTTCATCGTTTGATATCCGAGCGTCACAGCCCCCTGAACATATCCTTCGTCCCTGGAATAATCTCCAAGTCCTTGCATCGTAATCGTCGGAACTTTAACCTCGTCTCCTCCGGAATACTTGACTTGACCGGCATTGTCTTCCATCCAGCCGGTTGTCGATTCTTCTACAATTTGCTGATCCAGTTGCTCCTGAAAAATTTTGCTATACTCTAATGTATTGATAGCCATGTTCTTTCCTCCTTTAAGCTCTCAGTGCCGCTTTAAACTGCGCTTGAATATCGTTGTCTTGTGATCCTGTTCCTCCACTTTCAGGAGTCTTTCCTTTGAGTCGTTCTTCGACCGTCGCCTGGACACTCTCATCGAATACTTTTTTCAAGGCGTTGATGTTCTCTTTTGTTTTGTCGATATCTTCTCCGAGGACGAAGTTCAGGAAAGAAGAAGGCAGCTTTTGTTCTTCCAGAACCGCCCTCGCATCCTCTTTTAAAGCTGACAATACTTTTTCACGTTCCAAATCCGCCACCTTGTCCTGCAAGTTCTTAAGTTCCTCGGCCTTTTTCTCGTCCGCCGACAGCTTTGCGACTCTCTCCGCCTCCTTCGTCGCCGCCTGTTTCGCCTTCTCGATTTCAGTAGCATGCTTCTCCGATGTTATCTTTTCCCACTCGGCCTTCATAGCCTCGACTTCCTCCTGCGTGAAAGTCTTCGCTTCCTCCGCCTGCGTAGATTGTCCTTCCGCGGATCCTCCGCCTGTAGCCCCGTCATCCGGAGCGAAAAATTTAAAATTTTCTTTGTTTAAAACATATCTCATGCCCTTATCCTCCTTATTTTTTTGTATTTTAAAAGCCCCTCCGGATCTCCTCCGAAAGGGCTTTAAAACCTCTTTGAATGCAATCAAAAAGCACCTTAGCTCTCGCCTTAGTGCTTAAGATACTTGTACCTCTGTATTTCCCATTTTTTTATATTCGTAGTGAATCGTATCCATTATAGATTCGAGTTTTATACCAACATCTGTAATTTCGTCATCTTCATCAACTCCACTTGTCGAACTTGCAAGAAACAGAGCAGAATGAAACTCGTCGAAATCAGAGTCGTTTTCAATATTCAACACAACTTTCCCTTCCTTCTCCGAACGATGCTTAACATACTCAAAACAGTCTTTTGCAAAAGCTGTTAAGAAATCGATATCTTTTTTAGAGAAAAATATATTTATCATCCGTTACCCTCCTTCTTTACTGTGGCGTTACACTAATTAGTTTCCCGGTTTCATGATTAACGATCACCTTTGCTTTTGCTCCTCGATATTCCGTAACAGAGGTGTCGCTTTTGCTCTTCACTACATTCGCATTCAACAAAGCGTCTTTGATATGTTCTATTTCAACTCCATTTCGCGGTCTTTTTGTCACCGGATCATGACTTGTTCCAAGCACTCTCTCCAGAAAGTGAGTTTTTTGCCCGGTTATTTGTACTCCATCCTTTGTCGTTAGACCAACAAGTCCCCGTTCCACTTTGTAATAATATGTTTTGTAATCCGAGAATGAGCTCCAAGCCGATATTGTATTCTTTTTTCTCGACTTGTTGTACCTTCTTAAAAGCTCAAACTCCTTAGGATTATTATACTTCATTTCTTGAAATTCATCAAAGGTTTTTGGCAGTTCTTTCTTTCCAACGATGTCCTTATATCTTTTGTATTGATTCTTATCCGCAAACTTATTTCTGTCGAGCTTTTCCATAACGCTCAGCTTCGTTTGTTCCTCAACGGAAAGATTATCAAACCACTGTTTATAATCGATGTTGTCTTTTACAAAGTAATTCTTCCCGTCCGAACCTCTTGCGATCCGGTAGAACGGCTCCTCATCCTCCGGAAAATAAGGTACCGTTGTACTCCTGCAATTCGGATGCATCGGGTTGCAGTTTACTCCTACCTTGCGATCCTTGACGGGAAACCTCTTCCCATCGAGTTCCTGACAGATTTCAGAAGTACGATAATCCAAAGTGGCGAGGAATTCGTACATCTCAAGCCCCGCATTTTGGTAACAGTCGAACGTCGCCTCTCCCATCACGTAGTTGCTTTCTGTCCGAACGAGTCGTTTGGCGTTGGAGAACGATACATTCATTCTATCTCGAAGCCTTCTCGACATCTTGTCAATACTGTGCCCTTGAGCAAAACCCACGGACAGGGCCTGCGAAACCTCTCGGATCGTCTTCTTGTTGTTCCTCCAGATCCTGGAAGAAAAAGACTTCCCCGACCACGGCCTGCTTACTGCCAGCTCGACAGCCGCAGCATTTAACGTGGCGAAGGAAAGGGTCATAAAGTCATTAAAAGGCGAGATCGCAGAAGAGGAGACCAGTTGATTTACAATCGTCTCATTATGATACAGTTGGTGGGCGGTGTCGTAATAGCTGTCCTTGTAGACCTCGTTCAAATGCTCGAACATTTGAACATCCGTACTTTTTGATATCAGTTCCACTTGCAATTCAATCTGCTTCTTCAACGCCTCGAGCCGGGAAATACGCTCCTTCAGATATCTCTTCTGCAGATCCTGTAGCTCCTGATCCGTCCAGTCTCTCGTGCTGATGTTATCGTCAAAATTCTGATAGAACTCTTCGACTTCCTTCGGGCTAAGCAGTCGATTTAAGTCCTTCGCTTCGCCTCCCGCCTCAACTTCGTATCTTTCATAAAACTTTTCAAGATTCTTGTCGATCTGTTTCTGTGCTTCCTTGTACGTTTTCTCTAAATTCTTGAGGAACTTCTCTCCTCGATTCTTCTGTCTCTGTTCTTTGTGAAGAGCCCTCTTTTGAAAATACTCCGCCGTCGTCATAACAGCACCTAGCTTTCAATCGCATAGTCGAGCTTATCGTATTCGTCCTGCTCTTCCTTGAGCCGACGAAGCTCCTCGTCGACATTCTCGATTTGCGGCAGAAGCTCCAAAAGTGTTCGTTTGCTGATATACTCCGCACAGGAGAGGATCGTATTCGTAAGTTCCTGCTCATTCACAGGAAGGTTTCGCGTAAACTCTTCTGTGATCATACGGAAATCCCAGTCACGATTAAATTTGATATTCAAGAGTTTCGTAATCAGTTCGCTACGCTTTCGCAAGCCTACCCGGAACTTATTCTCCTTCTCCGTCGCCGCCTCTTCGAGCGGGATCGTCTTGAATTTGATCGCAATCCCGGAGAGGTTGCCTGCAAACTTCTCGTCGCCCAAATCCGGTGTCATCGAGAACTTATGAATATCCGCATTTAAGCGATTCTTATAGTTTTCCGTCGCCGCATCGTTGATGTCTTTGACCAGGAACTTCGCACCTCCGCCGTCCGGAAAGAACAAAATCCTGTTTTTCTTCATCTTTTCTGCAGCGCTTGTTCTACCGCCCTCCTCGTCGTCGGAGTCATCCGTGATATCGTTGCTTCCGTCGATGACCATGTAGGCATCGTTGAAGTAATCGACATCATTCGCCGTGTTGGACTGCGATGTATCGTAGGCGTCGTTTAATCGGAGCACGTCCTCAAAGTCCGACTTCATCTCTTCATTGTTCTTATACAAGATAAAAGGAACCTCGGAGAAGATGTTCTCCTCTCGCCGCTCCTTGTCTTCAACAAAGTTTGCTGTCCCTTGTTTTCGCGAAAAATATCGCTTTTCCTCTTCCGTGTAAACTTCCGCGACTTCGATCGCCTTGTTATCTAAGCCGGAAACAACGTAATAGCGGAGGCCGCACAAAAGGAAAGAATCCATCGACGTGCCGAAGATCAGGATCACCTCACGCGGATCAAGCTTCTTGAACTTTGTTTCCGCCCTCTCGTTTTGATAAATTAATTCAACCCCATATCCGAAAATAGAGGCGGACTTGGCCATTTCAAAATTCACATCTTGAGAAAAATTGTACTCCATCACTTCATTGAACTTCTGTAGATACTCCTCTTCCGAGGATTTCAGCTTGACCGGCACTCCTGCAAAATATCCGGTCTGAAGCTTTGTAATATACTTCGCATACGCGCAGGCGAGCCGATTATTCGGTTTCCCCGCTTCCGTCTGACGATTTAAGATCTCGTTATCCGCGGAGTAGTATTGATACAGAAGATTCAGACGCCCGAACTCTTTTGCCAGAAATCGATCGACGACCAATTTCACATTCTTTTCGTTTACTTCGAATTGTTGTAGCTTGATCATCGCATCCTCCTATAATCCAAGCAGCTTTTTGCTGAGCATCCGCATTCTCTTCTTTCCTTTGACTTCTCCGTTACACAGTTCCACCAGACCTGTCAGGCAGTCCGGAGCGTCATCGTGATCATTCTTTCCTTTTCTCTGATATTTCATAATCGCTTTTGCGAACTCCGGATACTTTTTCTTCCATCCTTCCGGCATAATCACCTGCTCCATGACATTCGTAGCGTTGACTAAGATACGCGTTTTCTTGTTCTTCGACTGATGAAACCAGGTAATCACGCATTTTTTGTTTTTAAGGTCTTTCAATTCTCTCTCTACGTTTCGAGCAAAGCCTCTTCCTCCATTGTTGCTCTCGATGACGTCTTCCTTCGTTCCTGCTATTGTCAATCTCCTTGCCGCTTCCTTCTCCGTTGTCTCCATCGCCTCATCTGTATAATAAATATCTGTGATATACAAAAATCCATTGATCTCATCCGCACAGATCTGACAGAGGAAGTCCGCACCCTGATCTGCCGTATCGGTATAGGCGAGGCGCCTTGTGACCCGATCCGGGTCATATACGTCATAAGTCTTAAATTCTCCGTATAGTGCTCCGGTCTTGTCGATCGGCTGCTGCATGTAGTTCGCCAGAAAAATCTCCTCATCGATTCCTTTTCTTTTATCTTCGATTGCCTCCCTGCTTAAGATTTCGTCGCAAAGTGGCACACCGTCCTCAGACAAAACAGGCATCTCCAACACAAAACACTCGTCCGGATATGCTGCGATCAGTCTCCCGGCGAGGTCATCTGTTGCCCACCTGGTCATGATGATGATTTGAATCGCTCCCTCGACCATCCGTGATAAGAATGTATTCTTATACCAATCCCAGTGATTGTCCTTTACTCTCTCGTTTACAGCTTCTTCTTTGTTTTTGATAGGATCATCGATAATTCCGATATTGCCACGCATACCGGTGATTGATCCGCTGAAAGACGTTGCTAGATAGGACATATAAGAACCTTCCAAGGACCAGAGGTCCATCGCTCCATCTCCGTCTTTGATCTTCAACCCAGGGAAGAACGAAGAAGGAACAAAATAATCCAAGTCCCCTCGGATCTCCTGATCCTGGATCATCTCCCTCACCGTTTTGGCAAAGCGTGTGGAAAGCGTCTGATTATAAGAAACCGTAATGACCTGATTTTTTACATCCTGCCCGAATGCCCAGGAAGCGAACATCCCCGCGGTATAGGATTTTCCATGTCCGGGCGGAAGGTTAATAACCAATTTGTCGTAAGGCCTCCCATTCTTATTTAAGAGCTTTTTCTCATACATCTGTTGCAGAGTATTGCATAATACATCCTGAAAGGTTCTTGAATCCGAGAAAAAAGACGGATTCATATAATTGCAGAATTTCCGGAACGAGTAGCGGCCTTCTTCAATCTTGAGTTCTCTCTCCTCTTCCTCTTTCGTCTTATTGATTTTTCTCCCTGCGATTTCTCTCAAGATCGACACATTTTCACCCCGCTTGATAGTTTCATCTTTCACAGAAAGAAAAAACCCCTTTCATTTTCTTTCATTGCCTTTCATTTATCTTTCAAAATTTCTCTCTTATATTTTTACATCCGATTTTAAAGACGCTATAAACTGCATTTTTTTGCATTTTATAGCTATATTCGATTTGCCCTTTGCCTTCTCCATCGATTTTTATCTTTCAAACCCATCTTTCAAGATTTCAAATTCTCCTCTTTCGCCTGTTTTTCAACCCTTTCAAGGATTTCCAAAATCTTTCCGAGGAGTTCCGGTTCGGTTTTTAACACTTCCTGCAGTTCAAGTTTGATTTTTTCCGCCGCAGCATCGACTCCTTTGTTGAACTGATAGCGGAGTTTTTCCCTGCTTACCGCCGAGCGCTCCAACGATGCCAATGCTTGCATTCCCGCAATCGCATTTTTGTCGACCTTCCCGTCCTCCGTGTTCAGGAGCATATTCATCAATAATTGAAATGCCATTGTAGAACTTGCCTCAGCCATATCGAGTTTTGAGCCTGCCGAAGATTCAATAATCGCCTTAGCCTGTTCTTTCGCCCTTGTTATGCTTTCGAGCTTCTCACTGAACTTCTTGCCGTAACGCGCGACCGACTTCGAGGAGATATCTTTATGCCCTGCCTCGTGAATCATCTTTGTGATCTGCTCGTAAGTCATCCTCTTATTTACGATTGCATCGTGAATAGCCTCGCGGAGGGCGTCAGGCAGCTTATCGATTTTGCTGTGCGCTCGATTCATTACAAGCACACCCCTTTGTCTTCAACCGTCCCCTCTGCCAAGTCAACTCCGGAAGTGGTCAGTTTGTAGAATTTGTTACTCAGCGTTTCGACGAATGACACTTCTCCGAATTTCTGTAGTTCGACGAAATGATCATCGACCAGATAAGAGATATTCGCCTCGAACTCCTTCTTCGTAATCTCATAGCCC
>NZ_JBHSHL010000050.1:0-79299 GCF_042652965.1 Filifactor villosus | reverse complement strand
GCTCACAGTGGAAGTGCAGTAATGTATGGAGCTAAGGAGTACTAATCGATCGAGGACTTGATCCAAAGGAAAGAAGATGTTATGCAGTTTTGATGGTACAATCCATCAGAGTAAGAGTTGTTGCACGTAGATTAGATGAGTTCAAGACGGGCGATGAGGAGCAAGTGAGCGTACTCGGATGTACGTGATCGAAGCGACGAAGAAGCCTAACGAAGAAATTGCTAAAAAGCGTAGCAAAGACGGAATATGGTTACAATAGAGTAAGAGATACACCTGTTCCCATTCCGAACACAGAAGTTAAGCCTTACATCGCTGAGGATACTTGGAGTGCAGACTCCCGGGAAAGTAAGTCGTAGCCAATTAAGAAAAGAGAAAACTTGATGAGTCTCAAGTTTTCCTTTTCTTACTATAAGATTGACAAAAAGAAAGCAAGATGTTTACAACATAGTTTCTTCGTTGACAGGAAGTTTTAAGGCTGTGTGGTAGATACGAGTTTAGTGGCTCGGTAGTTCAGTTGGTTAGAATGCCAGCCTGTCACGCTGGAGGTCGAGGGTTCGAGCCCCTTCCGAGTCGCCATTTTTTATTTATGATTGAACCTGAATGTGTGCTGGCATGGCTCAACGGTAGAGCAGCTGATTTGTAATCAGCAGGTTGTAGGTTCGATTCCTATTGCCAGCTCCAGATTTTATTTACAGCGGAGGAGTTCCCGAGTGGCCAAAGGGGGCAGACTGTAAATCTGTTAGCTACGCTTTCAGTGGTTCGAATCCACTCTCCTCCACCATTTTAACAAAAAAGCTTTTCTTTTTTTGATATGAGTGATATAATAGTGCCGTGTTATTGACTTAAATACTTGACTTGCGGGTGTAGCTCAGTGGTAGAGCCCCGGCCTTCCAAGCCGGTTGCGAGGGTTCGATCCCCTTCACCCGCTCCATTTTCATGTTTGACCTATTAGCTCAGTCGGTAGAGCACCTGACTTTTAATCAGGGTGTCCCGCGTTCGAGTCGCGGATAGGTCACCATCTATATTGGAAGTGTTGGAGAAGTACTCAAGTGGCTGAAGAGGCTCCCCTGCTAAGGGAGTAGGTCTGTTAAAGGACGCGAGGGTTCAAATCCCTCCTTCTCCGCCAGTTTTCCGAGGTGTAGCGCAGTTTGGTAGCGCACATGGTTTGGGACCATGGGGCCGGGGGTTCGAGTCCCTCCACCTCGACCAGCCTCGCAGTGAGGGCTTATAGCTCAGGTGGTTAGAGCGCACGCCTGATAAGCGTGAGGTCGCAAGTTCGAGTCTTGCTAAGCCCACCAGTTTATAAAAAGATACTATAAGATGTAGTATCTTTTTATCCATTCATTTTCATTTTTAGGGGTGTAGTTCAGTGGTAGAACGTCGGTCTCCAAAACCGAATGTCGTGGGTTCAAATCCTGCCGCCCCTGCCACTAAGGGTCTGTACGAAACGTTATTTTAATGGTTCGTGCGGACTTTTTTTATTGCCGTTTTTTCGTATCAACGCCGTTGAGTCCCCTTGGCTTTACAAAACGATCTCACTGTGAGATAATTTTGATAAATAGCAGTATATAATACTATTCTTCGATAGAAGTATGGTTATATCTGTTTTGCAACCACGAAAATTCGTTTTCTCTTCTATAGAGTGCAAATCGTTGATATCCATTATTCAAAGGAATAGTAGTATAAGGCGGGAGCCTTGGATCGGAGGCCGTTATGAAGAAGTACAAAGTTGTAATTTACAGTTTGTTGTTGGTCGTAGCTATGGTTTTTTCCTTTTCCCTTAGGCCGGAGACTGTCAACGGTCTGGGAGGAAAGGCGAGGTACGAAAAGCTCGATGCAAAAAAGGATCTTGTTCATCTGTCAAAGCAGGTGCAGAAGCTCAAGATCAGGGATTATAAGCTCAGTGACGGGCAAATACAGACCGGTGTTGTCATCCGTATTCCGAATCTGACTATAAAATCGGCGGATGCCCGTTATTTCAATTCACAGATGGAGAACTTTGCCCGTTACACCATTCAGAATTACAAAAATAAAATCAAGGATGGCAGTAAGTGGTACAGCAATGTAGATTACAAGGTCTACCGAAAGGGAGATCTTCTGTCACTTGTCATCTTCAGCTATGACAATGAGGGAAAGAAGAAGTACAGCAGGCTTGAAGACTATTCTATCAACGATCTTTCGGTGATAAACATTGACCTCAATACCGGAAGGAAACTGAGTGAGAAGGAGATGCTCCAAAAATTTGAACTACACGACTTTGAAGAGAGGATCATCGCTTACATCCATTCACAGTTTCCCTTGAACGACGTAAAGAACGGGGATAGAATAGCTGTCGCTAAGCATAAGTTCGGTATTTCCAAAAGTATGGAAGTGTTGTGGAGAGGTCTGTACGAAAGGAAACCTACGGGAGATAAGGATACGACTTACTGGGTCCTCTACGGAAAGAGTGACAGACCGAATTTGTTCTATAGCGAGCAGGAGAAGGCTCTTTTGGCAAATGTCAAACTGATCTCTTATGAGGGAAAGAAAAAGAACTTCCAAACACAAGAGGGAGGTTTCTTGTTTAAAAATGCAGATATTTCCAAGATCGAGCCGAAGAAGACGAGCTTAAATCCTACCTATGAGTATTATGCGAAGAAAAATGGGATAGACCCGACTTCCAAGTCCGCTCCTCTGCTGTTGTCCGGCTTTATCGGTTACAGCCAAAGCAAAGATGTTCCCTATCTCTTCCAAGGCATTATGGAGAAGGCGAAGCCCGATCTTCAAAAACTTTCCTTTATGGAGACGCAGCATCCCGGAGAACCGCCGATCAAGGGTGACGAACTGTATATTCTGATACCCAAGTATGAGGAGGTAAGCCTGTCCTACCTTGTGGTGGAACCTGATATGGAAAAAGGTCAAGCTTCTTCTTTCTACAGTATGGATTCGATGGGAGATATGTTGCTTAAGGCAAATTTCAGCGACTTGTTTTCCGATTGTGAAATCACAGTCACTTACAAGGACAGGAAGTTCAAGTATGAGCCGTATCAAAGCCTGAAGGACGGTTCCAATATGGTCGTGGACGGGGTCGCGGATATTACGGATGTGATCGAAAAAGACAGATCGAAACAGGCGGGAGAGGCCTCGAAGTTTCTTTCGGAGTTTATATATCCTTAGAGAGGGAAAAGTTGAAATAACAAATGATAGGGAAGGCGGTATCGTGATCGCTTGCGATTAGTTATAGAATTTCTTCCCGATTTTGTGTAATGTTGAGTTGAGCCGTTTGTGTTTCTCCTTGGTATTGTTTTAAATTGTATATACCTAAACGCGAGCACTTCGGCTCTTCTTATTTTACACCATTATACAGATACTACCTACGCCTGTTGATAGGAGATTAATATAATGATTAAAAATAAAAACTTTTTATCTATAGATAAATGCTATTTATTTGGAAGTGCCTCGTTAAAACTATCTTCGTTATTATATAGTTCTGTAATAACAATTTTCTTTATAGAACATTCTATCAGTTATACACAAATTGGTGTCATTTGGTCTATTCTGTTAGCATCACAAATGATTTGTGATTATCCTACCGGTGGATTAGCTGATGAGATAGGTAGATTAAAGGTATTTATGATTGGAATGGTGATCAGTGGAATTTCCAATATTGTTTATCTAATTGGATATAACTATATATGGATTTTATATATAGGAGCATTGTTAGCAGGACTTGGTGAGGCACAAATAAGCGGAACTTTATTGCCTTGGCTTATCACAGAGTATAAGAAAAATAATAATTACGAAAAAAAATACATTTTAAAATTGATTTCTAAAAACCAGATTGTAACAAGTAGTATTGGAATTGCTTTAGGAATGTTTATTTATTTTATTAAATTAGAAGCGAATATTGTTTTGATGATTTCCGCTATTATTAATATTATAGGAGGTGTACTGGTATTTGGCTTATGGGTTGACAACAAATCACAGTTCTCATATACCTATATGTCATTACACAAAAAAACCGTTGAAACTTTTATAAAAGAAAAAAAATTATGGATCTACACTATATTACTAACCTGTGGATATATTAATTTCAGCATATATCAGTTTATTTGGCAACCAAAAATAAGTTTGTTTAGTGGGGATAAAGGCGTACTTACATTCGTTAATAGTATGGCATTATTAATTGTAATTATGGTAAGCAACTTAGTAAAAAAAAATTAAAATTAATAGAAAATCAACAGTTGTAACATTGTTTACATTTTTGAGCTTGATTATACTTGTTTATGGAAATTCTCTTATTCTAATCTTAGCTGCTATTTTATTCTACAGGGCAGGTAAAGCATATAAGTTGCCAATTATTAATGCATATATACATGAGTATATACCGGATGATATTAGATCCTCTACAACATCTTTGGTAAGTACTATTTCAAGTCTATTGCTAATTATGTTTCAACCCCTAATAGGTGCTGCTCTTGATAAGAGTGATAACTTTATTATCTTATCTATAATTATAGCGAACTTTATTGTTGAAACCTTTTGTTTAGTGACAGTTACAACTAATTATTCTAAAGAGAGTGTTATTAATTGATGTCGGTATTCACAAAACTATTGACGAATAATGGGTCGGATGACATCGGATTTTCTTGTTCTGTTGTGGGGTTGTTCTTTTTCGTTGAAATCCTCCATTTCTATATATTTTTTGATGGTTCGGTAATTTCTTCCGGTGAGTTTCATGATCTCACTGAGCGATTTTTCTTCCCTAAAATACAATTCTCGTATATACTTAATAGTGATAATTGTCAGCACTTCCTCTCTTGACCCCTTCTAAGTTTTTGGATCTCTTAAAAGGGTAACGGATTTTGGTGGTACCGGCAATTATTTTTTTGTATTGTTCATTTCCTTTTTTGTAGTTTTATATTACCATAAACAGACCCTGTCAATTTTAATAGACAATAGTATAAAAATTTTCAAAAATATATTGACTATGACGTAACGTGACAGCTTATACTTATCCTTGTTAGGAGGTGATCTTATGTATCTGATCAAAAAAGTCAGTGAAATAAGCGGTGTATCGGTGCGCACTTTACACCACTACGATGAAATCGGCTTGCTGTCTCCCGAAAAACATGATAATGGGTACAGGTATTATTCCGAAGAGGATATGTCATTTTTGCAGATGATACTATTTTATAAGTATTTGGGATTTTCTTTGAAGCAGATCAAAGGACTGTTAAAACAGGAAGAGGAAGAGGTTTTATCTCATTTAAAAACCCAGCTGGTTTTGATGAAAAAAGAGGAACAAAGACTCCTAACGTTGATCGACACATTGGAAAAGACCATTGAGTCTCAAGAAAGGAAGGTCACTATGTCAACAAGGGAAAAATTTAAAGGGTTCACATACCAAGACAATCAAAAATATAAACAGGCTGCGATCGAGATGTATGGAAAAGAAGTGGTGGAACAGGCTGCTGAAAAACAGAAGGGGAAAGAGCAGGAGATCGCGGACGGGTTTAACGAGATATTCTTTGCTTTTTCTGAGAATAGATCCAAAGGATCAAGTCCGGCATCCAAAGAAAATACAGACTTGGCAGAAAAGCTGCATAAGCATCTCTGCAAATATTCGTTTGATTGTTCTATCGACGTGTTCTCAAGTATCGGTTACGGATATGCTCAAAATGAAGAGTTTAAAAATAACTTGGATAAGTTCGGAGAGGGGACCGCTCAGTATGTGTGTGATGCTATTCAGGAGTATATAAAAGAAAAGTTGAAATAACAAATGATAGGGAAGGCGGTATCGTGATCGCTTGCGATTAGTTATAGAATTTCTTCCCGATTTTGTGTAATGTTGAGTTGAGCCGTTTGTGTTCTTCCTTGGTATTGTTTTAAATTGTATATACCTATAACGCGAGCACTTTGGCTCTTCTTATTTTACACCATTATACAGATACTACCTCTCGCTGACTTGTACTCCGTAAAAGATAAGACGAACTTGCGTGGCTCCAAAGTAAATACAATTATACTTGAGCTGTGGATATAAACAATCTGCGATCCATAGAAGACAACATAGTTTTTAGTCATCGAAAAATAGATATATCCACACTTCTATTGAAAAATAGTATAAGAAGATAGAATAATTTTTTGTGGTCAAAAAATAGATATCTTCATACTTTTATCGTAGTATAAAGCGGTGATACAATAGGGTTTTCTGGCCCGTGCAACATTCCTCTAAAAAAACCTGCCGTACCGAAAGCTATCGGTGTGGCAGGTTTTTTATTCCGAATATTTTTTATTTCAAATGTTCTTTAACGACTTTTACGATATCCTTTGCGGATAGACCGTATTTTTCGATCAGTTGCATCGGAGTTCCGCTTTCTCCGAAGGTATCTTTGATACCGACGCGGATGACCCTGGTCGGGCAGTGTTCGCTGAGGACTTCCGCCACGGCGGAGCCCAGACCTCCGTAGATATTGTGCTCCTCACAGGTAACGAGGAAGGAAGTCTCCTTTGCAGCCTTGATCAGGATATCCTGATCCAAGGGTTTGATGGTATGGATGTTGACGACTCGAGCGGAGATCCCGTCTTCTTCCAAGAGTTTGGCAGCTTCAAGCGCCTGTCCCGTCTCAAAACCGGTCGCTACCAAGGTAAGATCTTTTCCGTCTCTGAGTTGGACGCCTCGTCCCACTTGGAAGTCATAGTCCTCCTGATAGACGTCTTCCACGGCGGGGCGGCCCAATCTGACATAGCAAGGACCGTCTATGTTCGCCACGGCTTCGATGATTTTTTCGGTCTCCCTTGCATCACAGGGACAAAAGACCTTCATATTGGGAACGGCTCTCATAAGAGCGAGGTCCTCTACGGTTTGATGGGAGGCCCCGTCTTCTCCGACGGTCAGTCCGGAGTGGGTGGCGCAGATCTTGACATTCAGGTTGGGGTAACAGATGGAGTTACGGATCTGGTCGAAACATCGTCCGGTCGCAAACATTGCAAAAGAACTTGCAAAGACGGTGTTTCCGCAGGTAGCCAAGCCGGCTGCGACTCCCATCATATTCGCTTCCGCGATTCCCAAGTTAAAGTGTCTGTCGGGAGCGGTCTTTTTCGCTTCCGCTGACTTTGTGGATTTGGAAAGGTCGGCATCGAGGACGATAATGTTTTTGTTTTGTTCCACCAGCCTTGCAATGGCTGTTCCGTAGGCATCTCTGGTAGCTCTTTTACTCATGTTCTCCATCTCCTTCCAATTCTTTTATCGCAAGCTCACATTGCTCGGGGCTCGGAGCGTTTCCGTGCCATCCGCATTGGTTTTCCATATAGGAGACTCCCTTGCCCTTTACTGTCTTTGCAACGATGCAGGTGGGTTTTCCCTTTGTTTCGCGTGCTTTGGCATAGGCCTCCAGTAGTTCGTCGTAGTTGTGTCCGTCCGCTTCGATGACCTCCCAACCGAAGGCGGAGAATTTTTCGCCGATCGGATAGGGACTCATGACCTCCGTCAGCTCACCGTCGATCTGCAGGTTATTGTTATCTACAATGGCAACGAGGTTGTCGAGTTTGAACTGGGCTGCACTCATAGCAGCTTCCCAGATCTGACCTTCCTGGATCTCGCCGTCTCCCAGAAGGGAGTAGACCCTGTAGCTTTGATCATGGACTTTCGCGGACAGAGCCATACCGACAGCGGCGGACAGACCTTGTCCCAAGGAACCTGTCGACATTTCAACCCCTTTGACGTAGTTCATATTGGGATGACCTTGAAGACGGCTGTTGATTTTTCGAAAGGTGGAAAGTTCCGCTTCGTCGATCAGACCTTTTTCGACCAGGGCGGAGTATAATAAAGGAGAAGCATGGCCTTTTGACAGGACAAAACGGTCGCGGTTTGGGTCTTCGTAGTTGTCTTTGCTGAAATTCATCTCTTCAAAGTAAAGAGAGGTCAAGATTTCAACACCTGAGAGAGAACCCCCGGGATGACCGGAGTTTGCCGATGTGACCATCTTGACAATGTTTTTTCGCATTGTTCGGGCATGTTCTTCTAAACGCTTGTAAGATTTCATTCGTGCCTCCTTGAGTTTTAAAAATTACGATTTACCTTATTATATTACCACAAAATCGGATTTTTGCCTTCTATGTTCAATGTATTTTTTACAAGTCAAGTTAGGGTTTGTATGCGTAAGGGATCAACGAAGAGGTTCGATTTTAAGGAAGGTTACGGTGAAACCTGTTTTTTGCTTTTTGTCTGTGATATAATAAATCAGTATTAAAGTGCTCTTTTATATTATTTTCTTTTAAATCGGTATGGTGACGTTTTTTTACAGCCGATGAAGTATTTTCACGCTTATATCATTTTTTATAGGGATGATATTTGAAGCGGATCATTCACTGCTACCCGATCGAATGATGAAGGTCGGCCGTATATGATCTCCGGACAAAGGGGTAAAGATCCGAGATACTGCGGAAAACGGAAGGTTGAATGGTATAAAGGAGGACGTATAATCTTACATAAAACAGATACCGAGGAGGAAGGCCTGTGTTTTCATCAAAAATTATGGTTTCAACACCGATCAAGTTCATCTATGTCATCGTTGCCGTATTTTGTCTTCGAATGATCTATATGATGTTCTTTCGCAAACTATCCAGAGCGGAGGATTATATCTATCGCTCGAATTCGTGGATCCGATTTTTTCAAATGTACGACAAGGCGCTTGAGACCCTTCAAAAAGGGATACAAAGCGAGGACCTCGATGATTTTGAAAAACAGAGGCTCTACTTTGCCTCCGGTATCGTCTATTCACTAAAACGTGACTATGCTCGGGCTGTCGAATGTTTTGAGCGTTTGGATACGTTTTGGCAGAGGGAGAGGATCGATTTTGATCCCAACTACTATGATATGCTGGTCTGTTATGAGAATGACAGCAAGAAGAAAAGAGCGAGGGAGCTGTGTCGCCTTCTTCTGAAACAGGAGAAGTACGATCCGAGATATGTACAGTTAAGGGATTTTGTCGAAGGGAAATAGAGAAAAACGTTGAATAAGAAGTTTGAAAGGAGGAAATTACATCAAAAACAAGCGAGGTTTGTGGGGATATAAGTTTATTCTGTTGTTGGTAGCTTTTGCCTGGGGGAGCAGCTACAGTGCATCTAAGGAGGCTCTTGACATTTTGCCTCCGTTCTCTCTTCTCTTTATGAGGTTTTTTCCGCCCACGGCGGTTTTGGCCCTTCTCTTTGCGAAGAGACTTGCGGGAATACAAAGAGTTGATATGCGAAGAGGAGCTTTGATCGGTCTGTTTATGTTCGGAGGCTTTGCGTTTCTCTTGACGGGTCTGGTCTATCTTCCCGCTTCCAAGCAGAGTTTTATCGTCAGTTCCTATGTTCTTCTGGTGCCTTTTTTGTCGATGGCTGTCAACAGAACCTCGATCTCCAAGGCGGAACGGATCGCAGTCGTATTTATCTTTTTAGGACTTTTTATTATGAGCTTCGATGTACGGACAGGATTTCAGATCGGTGACCTGCTGTCGGTACTTTCGGCATTCTGCTATGCCGCGCATGTCGTCAGTATTGAGAGGTTTTCGCACGATTCGGATCCGATTGTGCTTTCTTTAGTGCAGTTTAGTGTCGTAAGTATTCTTTCGCTCGCTGTTTCCCTAGTGTTTGAGAGGAAAGGACTATGTTTTGCAAACATGATCGAGGTCCATCGTCCCCTTTTATATCTGAGTCTTGTCAGTACCCTCTTTGCCTTTGTTGCACAAAATATCGTACAAAAAAAGGTCTCTTCTACAGAAACGGCACTGATATTGACCACCGAGCTTCTCTTTGCCCCATTGGTTGCGGTTATCTACCTAGGGGAAGCCTTGAGTCTTCGTGTGATGCTGGGAGGAACTCTGATTCTCCTGTCCGTTCTTGTCTCTCAGGTTCAAAAGGCTATGCATTTGCAATAGGAAGAACGTCCGGGCATCTGTTTCCGTAATCCACCTATGTTGTAAAAATGTTGAGATGGTTTATACGCAAACTTCTTTACACCGAAAGGTTATACAAAGCGGTATTCGTGGAACCCATATGTATTTTGGAAAGCACACCGTTTCTTTGAAGGGATTTTCTACCGTAGGGTAGCCCCGGCTTTGAATCCTTCATATTGTGTTAGAGGCTCATCGACTGTGAGTGTGATAACGCTATCCCGTGGAATGATCCGTGGGATAGAAGATATCGTGCAGTTGACGGATCCTTCAAAAAATGATATATTGAAGAAGAATCGCAGCGTGTGTTTTGTGGTACATTGAAAGTCTCTAAAATGAAGAGATTCACTCTGTTTTGTGTGAAACTGTTTTGGATAAGAGATATTATTGTAGGAAGAGCTCAAGGAGTCACATTACAGCTTTAAACTCTAGGGAAATGAACGAAGGTGGCTTACTTAAAAACTGAAAAAGGAGAAATTTTTATGAAAAAATGGATGAAACAGCTCTCTTTTTTGATGGTCTGTACTTTGATTTTGAGTGCATGTGGAGGAGGAAAACCTACCCCTTATGACGGTAAATGGATCGCAGTAGCAGCGGAAGCTATCGGTGTCCATATGAATGGAGAAGAAGCCTTTGGAGGAGAATTAAGTTTTGAAATCAAAGGAACGGGAAAAATGAAATTTCACGCAGCAGGAGAAGAAAGTCTCGTTTCTTGGACAGAAAAGGATGGAAAGATCGTTATTGATCTCAGCGGACAGGAAATGGTAGGAACTCCAGGAGAAAATATCATTACCTTCGACAACGCAATGGGACAGGGACTGAAGGTGATTTTTGCAAAAGAAGGTACCGATGCGATGAATCCCGAAAATTATCTTCCGGAAGCGTCCAAGGCGATGATTGGAAGTTGGAAGACAGAGTCGGTCAAGGATGTTATGGGAAGAGAGTTGAGCGAGGTGGAAGGATTTAAAAATATCAACGAGGCCTTGCTGATGGACTTCAAAGGAGATGGCAGCGTCGATGTAACCTTCCTCGGAGAGTCACTCGGCACCCTACCCTGGTCGATTGCTGTGGGAATCGGAACGATTGATACAGACAAATACACTATTTTGTTTGAGGAGCCTGTTGACGGAAAGGTGAAACTCAGTATCAGCAACAATGATATGTACTATGATTTCATCTGTGCAAAACAATAAAAACAGCGTGTATGCTATTCTCCGTTTAAAATGTAGGGTATGAAACATAGATCTGTATCAAAAAAACAAGTTGGAAGATGATATGCTTCCAAGAATTCAACTTGTCAATTCTAATAGATAATAGTATTAGGACAAAGAGGAGAAGACCTCCTTACTGTGAAACATAAGAATGAAACCACCCCTCGGATATTTTGTTCCAAGGGGTGATTTTTTATTTTGTCGATCAAAGTATGCGTATATTCGATTTGCTTTCGTTGTGTCATCGCTTATCCGTATCATTTTTTCTTTGATCGAAGAACGGCAGTATATGGAACAGTGTCATATTGAGTTTGTAACCGTGAACTACTTTCCTCTCCCATAAAATTCAAATTGTCGATATCGATGATCATAAATAAAAGGGACTTGTTCCGAAGACGGGCGGAAGATGTCATCAGCTGTCCGTATTTTGTTTCATCCGTTCTATTGTCCCCCAGGAATGTTTCTTCTTTTCATATCCGATCAGGGATTTGATGCGGACAAAAGACAGAAGCCAGTGTAGGAACATGTATTGAAATAACGAAATATAGATGGCCTTGAACAAGTCTTCGAACGATACCTTGAAATTCTGAGAATAAGCTCTCTGCAAAAATGCGGTAAAGGTAATACAGGAGCAATATGCAGTATAGATGATGTACAAAATCAAAAAGAAGTGGAAATCTATTTTGTTCATGGCAATGCTTAAAGCAATGATGAACAGGCCCAAAACTTCTATCATAGGAGCAAAAAGTTCGAATATAAAGTAGTAGAGGTATGAGACGATTCCCACTGCACCGAAACGCAGATTGGCAAAGATGGAGCGATACTTTGACATGCATTGCAGCAGTCCGAGGAACCATCTGCGTCTTTGTCCGGAAAGGTCGGAAATACTCGAAGGAGCTTGGCTCCAACAGATGGCATCCGATTCGTAGAGGATCTTATAGGGTCTTTGATTATTTCGACAGAAGTAATGCAGTTTCATTACCAGCTCCATATCCTCTCCCAAGGTCTCGGTATCATATCCTTTGACGGCGATCACCAGATCTTTTTTAAACAGACCGAAGGCACCTGAGATAATAAGATTGCCCTGAAAGGAATCCATCAATATTCTTGAACCCAAGAAGGAGCAGTCATACTCTATGATTTGAGAACAGACGATGGGATTCCAGGGGAGACGGTATTTGGTAACGACCCCGTCTTTTAGTGTCGCTCCCTGTGCGATTTGAACCAAGCCGCCGATGGCAATGACGTGGTCATGCTCTTTAAGAGGAGCGGTGATTTTTTGTAAAGAATCCCTTTGTAAGATGGAGTCTGCATCCAAGCATAGGAAAAAAGGGTGTCGGGCTGCATTGATCCCCATATTGAGCGTATCTCCTTTGCCCCCGTTCTCCTTCTCAATTAAGGTGATGGGAACATCATTGATGGAAGACTCGTAGATTCCGACACATTTTTTACAGGGGATATGTTCTCGAAGAGAACGTTCGGATGCCTTAAGCGAAAAAGCCTCTCGTACACGTTTTGACGTTTCATCCGTAGAGCCGTCATTGACGACGATGATCTCATATAAGGGATAGTCCAGATTTAGCAGAGATTGGATAGAATCCACAATGGTTACTTCTTCGTTGTAAGCAGGGACCAGTACCGAAACGGGGATATTATAATCATGTCTCAACTCTTCATGTATTTTCTGTAATTCACTTTTCTTATAGAGATGGTTTCCTGCCAGAAGGACGGAAAAAAACAAAAAAGTGGCATAACACAGAAGATAGATCAGAAAAAACAGTTGCGATATTTTCAGAATAAAAGTAATAGTTGCCACATCATACCCTCTTTTCATAAAAATTCATAGGAATACGGTTGCCTGTTGTATTGCCGACGCATGTATAAGAGAAATGACTCCCAAGGTCAAATCCAAGCTATTACCCTCATGCGGTATTGTTCCGGGTTTCGGGATCATTTGTAATCAGAGTCTATTCGGGAACTCAAAAACATCACATTAAAAGATACGTCTTACAATCTCAATGGAGGACAAGGCGAGTTTTTCTCCGTAGAGTTGGTGTTTTTCAATATAGTCAAGCAAAGTAGGATAGATCGGCGAATACTCGTGTGTCTTGAAATAATTCAGGATCTCTATCTTGACGAGGATGTCCGTATCCTTGTCTTGGAGTATTTCGTACAGCTCCTCGGAATAATCCTGATCTACCGTACCGGCAAAGGCGATAAGAGCAACGACCAAATTACGGTTCAGATGGTGCCTTTGTTTCCATAGGTTTTGGAAAAGAAGCTCTCTGTCTCCCGAGAAAGAGATCAAGCCCTTGCTCAGGATCGTAGGGTCATGAAAGATACTCAGATCATTGATCTTAAGCACAGCCTGCTCTACGATCCCCACATGTCCGATCCGATAGAGAACATACAGGACCTCTTCTCGGCAATAGGAGGTGGAAGAGTCCAGATAGGACAAAAGTATGGAGGCGATCTCGTGGGGATCGTCTTCGTCAACGAGGTTCAAACTGCCTATAATATGGGCAAAGTAACCACGGTACATAGGGTCCTTCTTCCCATAGTAGAGGGCAAGTTTTTTGAATAGGGCGGAGTAGGTGGACAGATAGTCTTCGACCTCATCGGGCAGAGTTTCTCTAAACTCCTTCATACAACTGTGGAAGGAGCTGAGATGATAGACCCTCTTGAGAAGGATGAAACATACGGTTCTGTGGAAGAAGGAGGGCTCTTCGTGATCATAGAGATGGTCAAATTCGGACTTCAGCAAAGAGTCCCACATTTTTTTTCGGTTTTTTTCATAAAACTGACTTTGGGTCGAACGAAACATATATAGAAGGTTGAACAGGATCATGAACCCACAGATAGAGATATAAAAATACAGGATGTTTTTTATCGAAACCATTTAATCTCCTTCCTTCGTCCACGAGTCTTTAACGATTGCATATGAATGTTTGAGTACAGGCTGCACATCGGGCGATCTCCAGTTCTTCAACAGGACCTCATGTAAGGAGACGATTCCCTGTCCTGCATCGGATATGGAGAGTCCGGCATGGAAGGAGGGGATACTTAACTCACTGACTCCATAGTATTCGTAATAATCGTCATGGATCATCCCTTGAGCGGGGTTTGAAAAGTTTAACAACTGCCAGGGAATTCGAATTTCCAGGATGTCTTTCCCATAGCAGAAGTCTGCCTGAGAATTGAACAGTTCGTCTTTTCTATCGGTTGTTCCATGTAGGAGTTTTCCTGAAGGATGTAGGGGAAGCCACTTATCTTTATGTTTTATCTTATTGAGGTTATCGAACACTCTGTTGTTTTTTAAAACCATAGATACCGTTTCAAAAGATTGGGAAGCAGTGTCGGGGATATGAATAAACGGGTCGTTTCCCAAGGATTCGGCGAGATAGTTTTCTCTTACCGCGGAGTAGCGTTTTTGGACCAAGAGCTCGGAATCGTTAATTCCTCTGATCGCCAAAATAAAATCGGTATCCCGATCAAAGACAAGGTTGGCGGCAGGGTACCTTAAAGATCCGGACTTTGGAGTTGTGTCCAAGGGAATATAGATATTATCCTGCATGGAGAGTCCCTTTTTTTCCACTTTGAAATAGATAAATTTTTCATCATAATCGACAAATAGAGAAGCAGCTCCGCTTACTATGGGAGAATGTATTGCCCATTCTTCATCTTTTCCGTCCACACTATGATTTTTTTGAGTGTTTTCAAATGTCAGGAGGCCGAACCCCTGACGGTTGGTCTGTACATCTCCCCAGAGATGCGTAAAATCTTTGTTTACAGCAAACGAGGTATTCCAGGAACTGGAATCCCAGTTGTCCTGCCATGCGTATATTGTGGCACCGGAACAGCCTGAGGATATGAAGTCTTTATAGGTTCGAACCAGGAGAAGC
Source organism: Filifactor villosus (assembly GCF_042652965.1). Classification (NCBI taxonomy): domain Bacteria; kingdom Bacillati; phylum Bacillota; class Clostridia; order Peptostreptococcales; family Filifactoraceae; genus Filifactor; species Filifactor villosus. Next base: position 64,269 of record NZ_JBHSHL010000050.1, on the reverse strand, counting down.
CCCTGTCTTTCTTCCGAGAAAGGAGATGTACTTCCTAAAAATTCCGTGGTGTCGATTCCGCGGGAAGTCGAATATCCGTAGCCCGTTATTACGACAGGCATACTGTGATAATGGCACAGTAGTGAAGAATAGGCTGCCGGATAAGACAAGGTATCCAGATGTTTTACGAATGCAGGGGTAAAAAAAGGAGCATCTGTCTCCAGATAGTGCATAAATCTTCCATTAAAATCATACATCTCATAAGATGCGAAGATACCCGCATGAACGTTTTCCGTGGCTTTTACATGTTCGATATTGAGTTGTGCAAACTTCGACATCTGGATGCAGTAGTTCTGCTTGTACGTAAACGGGTCATTGCTTGGGGAACTTATAAAAGAAACCAAATGTTGGGTTGCGTATTTTTCGGTCTCATACTCGACCAGTTCCTCCATAACTTGAGCGAGCACGGTTTCAAAAGGTGTTGCTTCCTCGGTTGTATAAAAATAGGTTCCCGAAAAAGGAAGATATTCGTTTTCTTCATCGGTATAAGCGATGGTTTCGTTGTTCCAACTCTCTCCTATAATAAAGCCCAAAACCCATTTGGAAACATCTTTGCGATAAACACCGCTTCCGTTTCCGTTTCGGTTCGTAAAAATATTTTTTCGACCGTGGATGCAATCGACAGCGATCCTTGCATCCAAACGCAGCTGTTCAAAAAAGGTAGGATGGAGGGCGTCCGTTTCCGAGTTGGCACTGTAATCATCGATGCGGATTCCCTGTAAGAGATAAAGGGGGTTGTCGGAACTCCTGTTGAACGCATACAGGGCATCATAAAAGTCCGCATCCATAATGGAATAAACTCTTAATGTGTTGGCCCCCATTTCGCTGATCTGAGAAAACCATGTTTCATAGGTTTCCCGATCGATGGCATATTGCGTTTGTTCAAAACCCGGTGTAAAGCTTTGAATATCCACTCCCCTAATCAGAAATTTCTTGTCTTCTACCGATCCGTGATGAAAGATGGAACTTCCCTCTATGTGGAAGTTCACAGAAGGTTTTATATCTTCCTTGTGAGGAAGGTACAGTATCCCCTCCGTATAGATCAGGTGATAAATGCCTGCGACTAAAAGGATGATCAAGGTGACGGTAATCAGATATTTTTTCATCGTAAGCCTTTCTTAATCAAGTAAAGTATTGCTGTTCTTGGATGGAGCACAGTGTTGATAGAGGGTCTCTATGTTTCGATCGAGCCATGCGCCACGTTGGATGATGAAGGTTTTCAGTTGTTCCACGGACTCGTCGTAACTTCTCATATTTCGGTCATAAGGAAGAAGATAGTTTAAGGGATCGGGGTTCTCCATCAAAAACACATAGCCCCACTTGGCATTGTTACGTTCTATAGCGGGACCCAAAAAATCACGGGTTTCGTCAATATAGTCAAGGAGGTAGGGGGTACTCAAGGTAGTTTGACGAAGAAGATGGTATTTGTGTACTACAAGATCCACAAAATCCCGATCCTTGATCAACATAGAGAACCAAGGGGTATCCTGCATGGTAAATCCCGCAGCATCATAAGCCAGATCTGCATAATTGTCGCAACAGTTATTAAAGTCCCAGACGCAAAGTTTCATTTTCTGTCTCAAGTCCTTATAGAGATAAGTAGAAAACTTTCCGGCATCGGTGTTGCGAAAAAATTCATTTATAATAAAATATTCCGCAAAAGAATTCTTATCCAAGTAGTTGTCATACTTGCCAAGGTCATAAGAGTACAGGACCTTCTCAATATGGCTGATATCATGTCGGATATACTCTTCCTGTTCCGGTGTCAGGCCGGTCTTGGTCGGATACTTGATATCCAGTGCCGAAACACCTGCCTGGTACGTATAATAGCTGAAGTTGTTGAGCTTTCGCTTTGCTTTGTAATCTCGATCCCATGCGACGATATAAGGAGTTTTTTTCGAACGTCTGTCACTTTTTTCGATAGGGATACGACCTGTTCCCTGACTTATGTCTTCCACAATCAGGTAGAGGCCTTGATACTCCCCGTTCAACACCAGTTCGCAGTATCTCACATTGGGAGCGTAATCCATGATCTCTCCTGAAATGTTGTAGCCGAGGTAGTTGCGAAGCAGTGTTCTGTCAAAAAAGGGACCGTGGAGGTTCCACTCATCATTCGGAGTCATTCCGGCAAGGGAGACTTCTTTCTTGTTTCCGACCTCATCAATAAAATGGAGCTTCAAAGATTTTTTGTCAAAAAGGCGGGAAGAATTGCCGCGATAACGGATCAAAACATTAAACTGATCATCGGGCTGTTTATTGAGGGAATTTACCTCACCTTTTTTATTCCGGATGTTGATATGGGAGATGATACTCGGAAGGTTATCGATTACAACCGGTACTCCGTGAACTCTACGCACTCTTCCTCCGGGGATGCGTTGCCCGTCGGTATCGATCTCAATCAAAGGAAGGTGGGTAACAAGCTCCTGTCCATCCTCTTTGACGGTATGGGGAGGGTTCTGAAGATGTTGATGAACTCTCTTGTAGCTGTACTCTTCTTCTAAATAATGAAAGAAGAAGGATAATAAAAGAATAAATAATATCGTTAAAAAATAAATTCTGTTCGTTTTCATATTCATTAACCGTTGATTTCATCGCTTTGTGTTACGATGTTTACATAGTCGATTGGTCCCAAGCTATAGAGTTTGGAGGTAATGCTTTCATCCTGATCATAGTTTTTTTCATAGATCTTGCGAGAGAGCTCAAAGATCATCTCTATGGAAGAAGCTGTGGAGTTTTTGACTCTCTGCACTGCCTGACCCTCAAAATATCGAAACACAACACCCTCGATTTCAGTTTCCAAGTGGAGAGCGGCCCTTATGACCAACAACATACGGTTTTCGTTTTTGACTCGTCCGAATAGAAACAACATGATAAAGATGACCAGGCTGCCCAAAGAGGCCACAAGATAATCGCCCACTCCGCAACAGATTCCTACAACGATGGTCCAAAAGATATAGGTGGTATCTCTGGAGTCTTTGATCGCCGTACGAAAGCGAACAATGGACAAGGCACCGACCATACCCAACGAAAGAGCGACGTTATTTCCGATTACAGTCATTACAACGGCGGTCAGAACGGTTAAGGTCATCAAAGATACATTGAATTTTTTGCTGTAAGATGTACCGCTGTGCGTATAGGCGTAAGAAATATAGATTACAACACTTAAAACGGCTGCAGCCAGAATATGAAGCAAAATTTCCTGAAAGGTTAGGGTACCGCTTTGTTCCAAAACATCTCTTAAAATACTTTTCATAAGTTGAAATCTCCTATTTGTTAAAAGTGATAGTGTTTGCTTACCGCTCTTCCGAGGCAGTATTTGCTGACACTGAGTTCGGAAGAGTTGATCTCTTCGAGAAGAGTTTTGATATAGGTGAGTAAGAAACCGTTATATTTTACTTCCAAAACAATAAGTCCCGGATCGATAAGGCTCGATTGCAACAGCTCTTCGGAAAAGAGATCGAAGCAGCTCTCGGTTCCTATAATGTGGCGGTCAAAGGTAATACGAATCTTGTTTTCCTTTGCTACAAAAGCTTTGCGACGATATTCGACAATGGTTTTTGGACGATAGCAATACATATGGATGCGGGAATAACATTCCGCCGCAAAATTATCGGGGTACTTTAGAAGGACCGAAGTATTGCCTGCTATCAGCTCTTCGGCATCGGCTCTGCTCATTTTTAAAGAACGTTTTTTTTGATTCGGTCCCTGTTTCTGTTTCATTTCCAAAAGGGCAAAGTTTGTCTGAGGACCATAGTTTCGAAGGCGGATCTTTCGCCTCAGTTCAATTCCATCCTCCTTTTCCTGCCAGTCTACATCGTCGATGGAATCGAAATATAAGGAACGGATGCAATAGCCGTCTCCTTTACTGTGCTCATCCAGGGCCATAAATTCGGAAAATTTTTGGGAAAGTCGATGATAGGTCTGTATACCGATCAAAAACTTCCTCTCCTGTCGTAATACTTCATTCATTCTTAACAACCTCAGGTAAATTATTTTGTTTTAAGGCAACACTGTAGCGAAAAAAGCTGGGGAATACTATTCTCCGGTTGGTATCGCGAAAATAAACGATATTCTGACCGAAAACGTTGTATGTGGTTGTAGAGTTCAAATCATGCAATCGGGCAAGTGAAACAAGGGATGGGATAAAATCCACTTTTTGCCGATAAAACATCTTTGGAAACATTTTTTTGATACATTCAATCTACAAAACAACAGAGATTCTTCATCTTTTTCGCAGGATGCTCTCAATACGTTTTTTTGTAAAGTCAGGGTACCGGTGGATAAAACATAAACAGCCTTAAAAAGTGAAGAGGTTCGGTATTGAACAATACGGATATACAGTAGTAAGGAGAACTGTATTCTTCGAACTTTTTTCATTGTGTTTTTTCGACGTACCGATGTTGGAAAAAGCAATTGGAAGAAGTTTCTCGTTCCGGAGGTATTTTATGCGGTGTATTGACCTATAACAATACATGTTTGCAAAGTTAACAATCTTAATTTTTATGTATCTGAAATTCGACAGCACTGAAGAATAAATAATTGTAGTAAGAGTCCACTGTCATTTGTTGAAAGAGTGTGCATATATGCTATTCTTTACCAGAGTCCTTCTGTGTTTTTTGTAGGTTCCCGAATACAAAAAAACAACCTCTTAACCGTTGATGATGAAGGTATGAAGAGGACCGGAGGAGACGGATTCGAGTCTGAAAAAGAATGAGAGAGAATAAGATTCAAGGTCAAGAAGCAGTTTCAGACAAAGTTATATTTTCAGATATAAAAATTGAAATAGATGCTGTTTTTTGTAAAAAACACTTACACGACAAGAACTGAAAATTGCAGCCTTATTTTCTGTTCAAAGCATAAGAACGGGGAATAAAACAAAGACCGTATTTTTTGACATTTGATATAGGACTGATTTTCAATTCCGGAAAAAACACATATTTTCACACAAATCTATTGTAACGATTGTATGCTTTTATGTCAACTCTAAAGGCAAAAAATTTATATATTTTTAACAATTTCAAGGAAGGAACAAAAAGGAGATACCGCATAATTTGCAATATCGGTATAATACTATTCTCCGTTTCGGGTATGAAGCATATATTGTTAGGAAAATATCGCACAAAGGCAAACGTCCGATTTTTCTTCGACTTTATAAAATAAAAAAGTTTGTCATATCAATGTTTTCAAAAATTTCATCATTCGTGCAAAATTGATTTTGGGATGTTTTTCCGAATTATGCGGCATTTCCTTAGCGAAAAAACAATTTGCAGGACGACAGTTCAAAGTGTTCAACCTGTCAATCCTAACAGATAATGGCATGACAAAGCAAGATATATCTGTGGTGCAATATTTTCCGAAGATATAAGAAGATATAAAAAGAACTGTCTTAAAAGACAGTTCTCTTGTAATCAATCTTAAATTCGTTTAGGACACACGACCTGTTTCGGCAAGAATCTTCTTTTCTTCCTCAGTCATCTTCGCTATCGTGATGCCCATAAATGCCATGACGGCGGTCATAATGATCATCAGGTAGTTGAAGATCGCCCAAGGAGCATAGCCCGGAACATATTGTCCCGCAGGACCGTAAAGGCCCTTTGTATCGATCTTTCCATAGACGGGAAGACCCAGGGTCTCGGACATAAATACCCCACAGGTATTCCACGGGATCAAAGCTCCCGATACCGTACCTGCCGACTCCAGAGCATTGGAGAGGGTCTTCGGATGCAGACCGCGTTCCTGATAAGCCTTTGCATACATACGTCCCGGTACAACAATCGAGATGTACTGCTCGGGCATGGTCGCGTTACTCAAGATACAGGTAGCTTCGGTCGCAACGACAAGACCTGCATCGGATTTTACCAGTTTTAGGATGTTGTTTACAATAACTTCCATCTGTCCCGTCATCTCAACAATGCCGCCGAACATCATGGCGATGATGGTCATCGAGATGGAGAACATCATATTCATAAGACCTCCTTTGGAAAGAAGGGCATCGACCGCCTCGTTTCCGGTCTCACTGACATAACCGTTCATACCGCAGTCCAACAGTGCGCCGAATCCTCCATCCGCACCTTGGAAGATGGGGCTCATAAGTCCGGCTATGAGAATACCGATGGTAATGCCGGGAATAGCGGGCATCTTCTTAGCGATGGTTACGATAACGACTATGGGAGGCAGAAGGAGCAAGGGGCTGACCTTGAACTGGTCGGCGATTGCCTGTTGCAGTTCCAAGATACTGGAAAGTTCCGCTTCTCCGGATCCGTATCTCAAACCGATCACGGTAAATGCCACGATGGTGATCACATAGGTAGCAACCGTTGCTTTGAGCATGAACTTAACGTGAGTGAACACATCGGTTCCCGCCATAGCAGGAGCAAGGTTGGTCGTGTCGGACAACGGAGACATCTTATCTCCGAAGTAAGCACCGGAAAGAACTGCACCGGCTGTGATCGGAGCGGGAATGCCCAGCCCTTGAGCAATACCCATAAGGGCGATACCCATGGTTCCTGCGGTTCCCCACGATGTACCCGTCGCCAAAGATGTAATCGAGCAGATAATCATCGTTGCGGGAAGGAAGATCTTGGGAGAAAGAATGTTCAATCCGTAGTAGATCATGGAAGGAACGACTCCCGACACCATCCATACACCGATGAGGATACCTATGATTGCAAGGATAAGAACGGATTGAAGAGCCTGGGTAATTCCGTGGATCATCGATTCTTCAATTTGTTCCCAAGTATATCCTATGTAAAGAGAAACACAGGCTGCAACAATAACTCCGAGAAACATCGGGACATGCGGGTCAACATGAAACTTCATAATACCGATTGCCATAATGAGGATAAGACCGAAGAAGGAAATAAGAGCTTCACTCAAATTTGCCTTTCTGACCTTTTTTGTTTGATCTGACATAATTATACACCTCTCATTCAATATTGTGTTCCGATAGATTAGCTATGCATAAGTACGGATTCTTCTTCTCGACATATGGAATGATAAAAATATGTAATCGTTCCCTATAGAAAAAGAACTGATAAAGCGGATCTTTTCCGGATCCGTTTCTTACAATCTACTAAAATTAACCTTCCTCCTTTCTACTCTTACAAGTATAACAAATTTTTTGTAAATTAGACAAGGGGTTTTGAAAAAATGTTTTCAAAGATTGAAAAATTTCATCATATAATAAAACAAAAACTCAAGGGGGAATTATAGATCGAAGGACAGAGATGACAGATAATTCTGATAACCGTAACGAGTGGATCGTGACAACCGAGCAGGACAATTCTTTCAACTTTGATTTACAAATCTAAAACCATCTATTAAAATAGATTTGAATCTCTGTTCGGTGTCTATAACAGTATCAAGCCGACAGTGCATAAAAACGAGGAGAGTTTTCCTTGATTTTTCAACGGAAAAGCTGTAATACGATTCTCCAAATAGAAGCATGGATATATCCTTTTTTCAACTTACGAAAAATCGGTTTATCTTCTATGGTCACATATTATAGTGAACGCAAAAATTATTTTCACTTTGCCGAATCCCTATTCTTCAAAATAGAATCGAGATACATTTCGAAAGTGCAGATATTTATGTCGTTTGCTATAGTTATATCCACAACTCAAAGGAAGAATAGTATAAGCCCATACCGTGAGATTCAAAAAAACGGCATAAAATCAATCTTATACAAAGGATGAATTTCTTGAAAATGATATCGCAAACCCTCATATTTTGTAAAATCGAAGAGAAGTCGGAAGCTTGCCTTTGTGCATTGTGTCCCCGAAAGGTATTGAATTATCGATATCCGCGGTTTGTACTCCACAGTAGATGAAAGGTTTGCCGTGTCAGAACGGATGGGGAGGCAGTTCTAGCGGATCACAGTACGACAAATAATCGGGTGCTGCCCCATCGCTCTTATTTTGATCAGATCGCAGTAGTACACAAAAGGAAGGTGGAAGTCTTGAATAAGAAAGAACTTTTAAAATTGCAAAACGGGACCGATATCCGCGGGATCGCGTTGGAGAATAAGGAACGTCAGGTCAATTTGGACAAGGAGGCGACAGAGGAGATCGCAAAGGGGTTTGTTCTGTGGTTGTCCGAAAAGACACACAAAGCAGTGCAGGAACTTCGCATCGCCGTAGGTAGGGATTCGCGTCTGTCGGGAGATATGCTCAAGAAGACGATGATGTACAAGATGCAGGGTTATGGGGTGCAGGTCTTCGATACGGGGCTTTCGACAACTCCGGCGATGTTTATGAGTACGGTGTTTGAGGACTATAAGATGGATGGAGCGGTGATGATCACAGCGAGCCACCTCCCTTATTTCCACAACGGATTTAAGTTTTTTACGCGAGAAGGAGGGCTTGATAAGTCAGATATCACGCAGATTCTCTCCGAGGAGAGAGAGGTTTCTCAAGCGGAGCCCAAGGATATCGTATCAAGAGGGTTGATCGGAGATTATAGCAGGTATCTGGTCGACTTTATCCGTAAGCAGACCGGAGAGGAGTTTCCTCTGAAGAGCTTGCATATCATTGTTGATGCGGGAAACGGGGCAGGAGGTTTTTTTGCCAAAGAGGTCTTGGAAGAACTCGGAGCGGATACGAAGGGAAGCTGTTATTTGGAGCCGGACGGGATGTTTCCCAACCATATCCCCAATCCGGAGAACAAGGAGGCGATGAGGTCGATTTCTCAGGCGGTCGCGAATCACGGGGCGGATCTGGGGATTATCTTCGATACCGACGTGGATAGGGCGGCGATTGTCAGCCATGAAGCTGAGGAAATCAACAGAAACCGCCTGATTGCCTTGATTTCTTCGATTGTCCTTGCGGAACATCCGGGCAGTACCGTTGTTACCGATTCGATTACCTCCAATTCCCTGGCGGAATTTATCGAGGCGAGAGGCGGTCTCCATCATCGCTTCAAAAGGGGATACCGCAATGTGATCAATGAGGCGGTCCGTTTAAATGAGGAAGGGGTCGAAACTCATTTGGCGATTGAAACTTCGGGTCATGCGGCAATGAAGGAAAACTATTTTCTTGACGATGGAGCCTATCTGGTCGCCAAGATTCTTGTCTATGTCGCAAAACTTCACAAAAAGGGACTCGCGGTCACAAGTCTTCTTGAGAATCTCACTGATCCGAAGGAGGAGGGGGAGTACCGTCTGCCGATCACGGCGACAAACTTCAAGGCTTATGGTCAGAGCGTCCTCTCCGACTTGGAGAGATTCATCGAGAAAGAAGAGGGCTACCGTCTGCCTGAGAAGAATTACGAAGGAGTCAAGGGAATCGTGCCGGGAGGCTGGTTCCTTCTTAGGATGTCGCTCCATGAACCTCTGATGCCTTTGAATATAGAAGGTGATGAGGAAGGTGTTGTAGGAGAGGTTGTACGGAAGTTGAAGTTATTTTTTGAGAAGTATGAAGAATTGGACAGTAGCAGTTTGACTTGAGAGAATGTTTTTTGATACAATAGACGGGTAGTAAAACCGAGGTCTGACACAGTGATGTTCCCGCGGTTTTGCAGAATAATTTCATAAAAGAAAGAAGTGAGTTGTATGAAGAAACCTATACTCAAGGTAGGAATAGCACTCTTTTGTCTTTGTATGACGATGGTAGTCTCGTCCTGTAGAAGAGACGATATGTCGAACAGAACCGTACAAACCGTGGAACCGGTGGAGGATACGACGGAAGAAGAACAGGAGGAGCAGGTCTCCCTCTATACAGATGAAACATATACCGAAGAAAACGGAAGGTTTTTTGCCTGCATTACATCGACCGATGCAAAAAACAGGACGGTCACCTTCAATAAAGCCCAACTCTTATTTGTCGGGCAGGATGACGATAAGATCAGAGAATTGGGAGAAGATCCCGAGGAATCTCCCAGCGGCTATTATATCATTGACAGTGAAGAGGACAGGGGACATACCCTTCCCCTTGCAAAGGGAGTGGACATCAATGGAGTCGACCTGACCAGCGAGGAGCCTGCGACTACCTTCAGAAAGCTTGAGGAAGAGGAGTTTCTTGAGATGACGCACGACGAACACCAGATGTATTGTTATGTTACAGTCAAGGACAATGAGATCACAGCGATCTATGAACAGTTCCTACCCTAGGATATCGAGATCTGAACGGATCGTGATTGCAGTATCAACCTCCTTGTATTATAATGATGTTGTCTAAAGGAAGATCAATACCGTTATTTATCAAAAGCAAAAAGCCGGACGATTTGAAGTATAGAATCATCCAAAATTGCTATATATCTTGTATATCCGGTATTTCATACTATTCTCCAATAGAAGGGATGGATATATCTGTCTTTCGATCAAGAAACATCGTTTTATCTTCTTATGGGTTGCAGACTGTTTATATCCACAACTCAAAGGAAGCGCCGAACGGAGAACGGGGAGAACGGTATGAATAGAAATATACCGAAACACCGGTCGGATAGTATTATTACACAAAAAAATCTCTATCGAGAATATCGATAGAGATTTTTTGATTATAAGGATCTTATTTAGAGTAGTACTCGATGATAAGAGAGTCCGTTACTTCAATCGGAACTTCTTCTCTCGGCGGAAGAGCTACGAGCTTTCCGCTGAAGTTGTTCTCATCTTTTTGCAGATAAGACAGGTTGCATAGAGAATCTCTGAAGTTATCTTTGAAACGCTCAACACTTTGAGATTTTTCTCTCAAGCTGATAACGTCTCCGACCTTTACTTCGTAAGAAGGACGGTCAATTCTCTTTCCGTTTACCAGGATGTGGTGGTGTACGACCATCTGTCTTGCTTGACGAAGGGTAGCACCGAAGCCCAAACGATAAACAAGGTTGTCCAAACGGCACTCAAGTCTTTGAACGAGGTTTTCCCCTGCGTTACCCCTGGATGCCATGGCAGCCTCTACCCAGTTTGCAAACTGTTTTTCCTGCATATCGTAGTATGCCTTTAATTTTTGCTTCTCAACCAACTGCTTACCGTAGTCGGATTGTTTACGAACAGGTTGAGCTCCTCTTTTGAGTGCTTTCGGATGAGCACAAACGTTTACTCCAAATCTTCTTGCCACTTTGAAACGTGGTCCTCTTGGTCTAGCCAATGTATTTCCTCCCTGAAACAATAATAATGAAATTACGTCCCAGCAGCCTGTGAATTATTCTATAATAAAAGCTGTGAAAAAGCAAGACAAAAAACAGAAAAACATAAGTTTGTAACAGAGCTGTGCTATGGTGTATCTCCTCCGGAAAAAGGGAGGCTGTCGCACAAAGGCAAACTCCCGATTTTTCTTTAAATCTATAGAACTGGAAAACTTGTCATATCAACGATTTTTGGCAATGTATCCTGCATAGAACATGGATTTTGTACCGGTTTTTCCAATTATTCGGCCTTGCCTCGGGTTTAGTATGACAAGGCTTCCGTGTGCCGTAGAAGAACGGCAAAAACGCGATACATCTCTGTGTGTTGTTTCTATGGAGCAACGGAGGTTTTTCGGATCGCTCACTCTTTGTTTTATAAGGATCACACGACTTATAAACAAAACCTGTGTATAAGTTTCTCAAACAAAACATATGTACCGTAAGCAATGGGAAGGAAAAGGAGAAAATTTAAAACTTATCCACAGAATTTGTGAATATCCACAAGAATTTATACACTTATCCACAGAAACTGCTGTCATCCGGAAGTGAAAAATCAAAGAACGGTTGGGAGAACCGTATCGCTCACCCATTTTCCGTAGATTTGAGAATCGGTGTTTTCTTCATAGCCCATATCTTCATACCCCAATTTTTTAAGGAGCTCCATGCTCGGTATGTTTTCGGGATCGACCAGACAAATAAATCCGTGATGAGGATACTTCTCGTGCAACAGCTCTATCAAGGCGGAAAGGATCTCGAAAGCAAAGCCCTTCCTGTGATGTTTGTAGGATATGGTATATCCCATAGAGATCATGTTTTCTTCGGGCATCACGACAACTTCTCCCGCCATTTCATCCGTTTCTTTCAGAGCAATCGTCAAAATAAAACCCTCTTCCAAAGAGATCTTTCCGTATTTTCTTTCCGATATCAATTTTTTCAAGCCTTCTCTATTTTTGGTCTGCCCTCTTTGATAGCGTGAGCAAAGTTCGTGATTGCGATAGTCATAGATGATGTCCAAGTCTTTTTCTTCGATATTTCGCAATCTCAGTCTTTTAGTCTCTAAAAAAATCATATGTTCCTTCACTTTCTCTACCTTTGAAATTTGTAATCCAAACAATCGTATGGTATGCCTTTGTGCGATGTTTTACTTAACCTAAATTATAGTTAAATATAAACGTAGAATCAATAAGGAGGAGTTATTACGACAATACTTCATAAGACAAAAGCAAGTTTTTTTCTCCTGTTCCTTGTTCCGTTGGCAAATTAAAAGGACGGAGAGGAGCTCCGTTTCAAAATGTGGAATTTTCTTAAAGAAATTTGCCCAAAAAGGATATACAAAGACCGGAGATATTACTATAATAAATGTAGGAAAAATACAGGAGAGAGGAAGTGGAGCTTTTGCAAGAGATGCTTGAGAAGAATGAAGAACAGTTGGAGATCATACAGAAGATCCTTACGTGGACACCCGAAGAGTTACACGAAGAAATTGAAGATATCCATCCTGTCGACCTGTTGGAAGAATTGGAACACTATGAAGGAGAAAAAAAGGATATTCTCAACCGGCTTCCGGACTACTACATCGCACTGATGATCGGAGAGCTCGAGGATGAGGATAAGTATGAACTTCTATCCCTGTTTTCCAAGGTAAGGGAGGAGAAGATCATCTCCGAGATGGCGTCGGATGACCTTGCGGACCTGCTCGGAGAGTTGGAGGATTCCGTTCAGAAGGAGATCATCGCCAAGATGGATTGGGAGCAGGCCGAAGAGGTCAAAGAGCTGCTCACCTATGAAGACGATACGGCAGGGGGCTTGATGGCGACCGAGTTCATCGCGATTCAGGAAGGCATGACGGTCAAAGAGACCATAGACTACCTTCGAAAGGAAGCGCCCAGTTCGGAGACGCCTTACTACATCTATGTGCTCGATGAGAGGGAGGTCTTGAAGGGGGTCGTATCCCTCAGGGACATCATTGTCTCCGATGACGAGATCGTGATCGGCGATATCATGAGCGAAAACATCCTGTCCGTACCTGTGGACATGGACCAGGAAGAGGTAGGTCGTCTCTTTGAAAAATACGGCTATATGGTCATTCCGGTCGTAGATGAAGACAACGTTATGTGCGGGATCATCACCTTCGACGACATCATCGGAGTCTTGAATGAAGAGACGACCGAGGACATCTACCTCCTCGGAGGACTAAGTGAAGGTGAAGAGATCGACAGCTCTCCCCTGGATGCGATTAAAAGTCGCCTTCCATGGTTGCTCGTCAACCTCGTTACGGCAGCGATGGCAGCCAGCGTCGTAGGCCTGTTTGAAGGCACGATTTCCAAGATTGTCGCCTTGGCGACCTTTATGCCCATCGTCACGGGAATGGGCGGAAATGCGGGGACCCAAACACTGACACTGATCGTACGGGGAATTGCCTTGGATGAACTCAACGACAAGAATACAAAGAAGATCCTGATCAAAGAGCTGGTCGTAGGTGTAGTAAACGGGCTCTGTCTGGGCATCATCATAGGCATCGTCGCCCAACTCTGGGTGGGTAAAGCCATCTTCGGTTTCGTTATCGGAACCGCTATGGTCCTCAACCTCATCGTTGCAGCTTCGGCGGGTTACTTTGTGCCCGTCATCCTTAAGAAGTTCAATGTCGATCCCGCACTTGCATCGGGAGTCTTTGTTACGACATTTACCGATATCATGGGCTTTTTCTTTTTCCTTGGACTGGCAACGGTCTTTGTGGAACAACTGATATAAAATTACTTCACTTTCGACTTCAAAAGTTTGAAAATTTAAGAATTTAAGTCGAAATCTGTGGATAAGTCTGTGGAAATATATTTTTCTTTGTGGATAAACAGAAAAAAATATACTCATAGGTCTTTAATGCGGAGAAACTTTTCACAACAAAGAGGGGGAAACTTTGTAAGAAAGCACTCTTTGCAAAAGGAAGGTTATCCACAGGAAAAACGACTTATACACAGGGGATGGAAGATGTAAAAAATAGCTTTGACAAAATAAAAAACTTATGAAACTGTTTGATAGCAATGGTAAAGAAGTTTTGCTCGTAACGCACGCTTCTAAAAAAATTTACATTCCTGTGGACAACTACTCTTCCGCAGGATGTTTTTTTGAAAGAAGGGAGGCTCGTGTTTTCATAGGTGTAAAACAGCAGAGGATGCTTCGCTTTTATCGGTGTTATTGAGGGAATATCGAATCATTTGCAAGATCGGTACAATGTCGGTATTCCTTTGAGTTGTGGATATAAATGATCCGGACCCATAGAAGATAAAACGATTTTTTTCAGTCGAAAAACAGATATATCCATGCTTCTGTTGGAGAATAGCATAAAACTGCTTTTATATAAATATAAAGGGACATACTGCACGAAAAATCAACATAATACTATTCTCCGTTTGAAATGTCGGGTATAGGGAAGATGAAATTACTGAAAAACAATTTGGATGATCCTATGATTCAAAGCATTCAAGCTGTCAACAGATCATAGTATAACGAGTTTTCGGGCAGGTCGGGATATCGGAAGGGAGGGAGAAGATGGATTACTATATGGAAGAGGCCTTTCGTGAGGCGCTCAAGGCGTACACCGATGAGGAGGTGCCTGTGGGAGCCGTTATCATCAAGGATGGAATGATTATTGCAAGGGCACATAATCGAATCGAGACCCATACCGATGTGACCTCTCATGCCGAGGTTTTGGCGATCCGAGAGGCTCAGAGGAAGATGGAGAACCGGAGGCTGACGGGAGCGATCATGTATGTTACTTTGGAACCTTGCCTGATGTGTATGGGAGCCATCCTTCATTCGAGAATCAGCGAGCTTCATATAGGAACGAGGGACGAAGAACGCGGTGCTGTGGTCAGTAGGATTCCCGTCGTTGCGGATGAGCTTTTGCCGAACAACCTTATGGTCTACCTGCATGAGGATGAGACCTGTAAGTATCTGTTGCAGCGTTTTTTTCGAGAACTTAGAAAGACCAAGAAGTAAAATGACAGGAAGCGGAGACGACAACGAAAGAGAGAACGGCTCTATATACGCATACCTTGAAGCGTTGATGTGGACGATTTGTACTTCGTTAGGAGATAAAATAAATTTGTTTCGTTGTAAAATGAATATGACAATAGTTCTATCGAATGGTATAAAATAAGAAGATCTCTGGGATGAAGAAGCCTTTGAGGTCTTTTTTTTCGAGGGAAAAGCTTGAAGAAGAGGCAGGAAGCTTTTTGTGGACAACTCAAAGCACACAGGAATTGAAACACAATGACAAGAAAAGATAAGCCTGTAAAATCAAAGGGTATAGCAAAGGATGATCTTGTTTATAAACTTGTGGATAAGCTTGTGTTTCTTGTGGATAGATAAAGATATCCTGTGTATAGAAGGGCAAAATTGTGATCGTGAATGTTTATAAGTAAAGAGGTGGAGAAAAAAAGCTTTGAAATAACAGGAGTCTATCCTGTGGATGATCGGAAAAGGCTGTGGATAAGATTGGAAAAGGAGGAGGATGTTCGGAAAAATTTACTGAAAATTTTTGAAATATAAAAATTCATTTCGATAAAGAACTTGAAACTACAAGGATACAAAAGCAGCAGATCAAAACTTGACGAGGTTGAATTCGTCTGAACGCTCTGTGGATAAATACAAAAAAACCGGGGATAACCTTGTGTTGTTCCACTCTGATGAGAGTGTATTACACGGCCTCCTACGATTTGATGCTATTGTTCAATAGAAGAATAGTTATATCCGACTTGGGACTATTAAAATAAAGCGTTCGTCTGTAAGGAGCGATCCATACTCCAAAAAAGCAAAAGAGAAGGTGATATCTTGGTGTGGGGTTACCTACTAAACAATTTTAATAAGTAAGAATACAAAAGAAAAGATTTTTCAAAAAATTTTTTCTTCGTCAAGGCTTTCAACAATACTAAATTAGATAGGTTCGGTATAAAGAGGTAGAGAAATCAAGGAAAGGAAACGTTTTTTCGTGTTTAAAAGAAATGAATTAGGGAAAATAAGTTAAAGAGAGCCTTTGAACAGTCCGAAAAAAGTGTTTGGCAGGGGTAGTTTTCGAATTCGTGACTGTTTGAGGATCAGACTACTTAGCAGATATGAAAAAGACAGTTGAAACATTGCGGGAACAAGAACGAAAAGTATGATGAAAGGGTGATGACGATGTTTTTTAAAACAACACCGGAGCATGAGGCCTTCCGTAAGAAGGTAAGAGAATTTGCAGAGGCGGAGGTAAAACCGATCGCTTTTATGCTGGATCAAAACAATGAATTTCCGACAGAAGCGGTTAAGAAGATGGGAGAGCTTGAGTTGATGGGAATTCCCTATCCGAAGGAGTACGGCGGAGCGGGCTTGGATGCCTTAAGCTATGCAATTGCCGTTGAAGAACTTTCGAGAGTGGACGGAGGAACGGGAGTTATCCTCTCTGCTCACGTATCCTTGGGATCTTATCCGATTGCCGCTTATGGAACGGAAGAACAGAAGAAAAAATACTTAGTGCCTTTGGCAAAGGGTGAGAAGGTAGGTGCCTTCGGTTTGACCGAACCCGAAGCCGGAAGTGATGCGGGAGGAACACAGACGACCGCTGAACTCAACGGAGATCACTATATTTTGAACGGTGGCAAGATCTTTATTACCAATGCTCCGGTTGCAGATACCTATGTAGTTTTTGCGGTAACGACACCGGATATCGGAGTAAAGGGTATCAGTGCCTTTATCGTGGAAAAGGGTTGGGAAGGATTCAGCTTCGGAGATCACTACGACAAGTTGGGTATCCGTTCCTCCTCGACCGCCGAGTTGATCTTTAACAATGTAAAGGTGCCTAAAGAGAACCTCTTGGGCAAAGAAGGACAGGGATTTAGAATTGCGATGGAGACCTTGGACGGAGGACGTATCGGAATTGCCTCTCAAGCTCTTGGAATTGCACAGGGTGCTTATGAGCATGCACTTAACTATGCAAAAGAACGTGTTCAATTCGGAAAGCCCATCGCCTTCCAACAGGCAATCTCCTTCAAGTTGGCGGATATGGCTACCAAGCTGAGAGCGTCGAGATTAATGATCTATTCCGCAGCGGAGATGAAGCAACATCACGAGCCCTACGGAATGGAAGCGGCTATGGCCAAGCAGTATGCGTCCGATATGGCGCTTGAGATCGTAAACGATGCACTCCAGATCTTCGGAGGAAGCGGATACCTCAAGGGAATGGAAGTTGAGAGAGCTTACCGTGATGCGAAGATCACGACCATCTACGAAGGAACCAACGAGATCCAAAGAGTCGTTATTGCATCTCACATCATCGGAAGACCTCCCAAGAAGGAAAGTGCGGGAGCGAAGAAAGCGGCATCGGCAATCACGGGTGCACGTAAGAAGATGATCTTCAAAGACGGAGATGCCAAAGATCAGGTAAAAGCGTTGGTCGATGCACTCAAGAAGGACGGATACGACTTCAGCGTAGGCATCAATATCGACACTCCGATTGCAGATGCGGAGCGTGTGGTAAGTATCGGAAAAGGAATCGGAGATAAAAAGAACGTAAAGCTGGCACAAGAGCTTGCGAAGCAGGCAGGAGCGGCATTGGGATCCTCCAGACCTGTAGCGGAGACCTTGAAGTATCTGCCTCTTAACAGATATGTGGGAATGTCCGGTCAGAAGTTCAAGGGCAACCTCTATATCGCCGTAGGTATCTCGGGAGCGGGACAACACCTCAAGGGGATTAAGGATGCAACAACCATCGTTGCCATCAACAAAAACGGAAATGCTCCGATCTTCAAGAACTGTGACTACGGTATCGTAGGAGATGCTCTTGAGATCCTGCCCTTGCTAACCAAGGAATTGGATAACGGAGAAGAAAAACAACCGGCACCTCCGATGAAGAAGATGAAGCGTTCCAAGCCGAAGAAGACAGCTCCGAGCTACGGACTCTATGTATGTAACGGCTGCGGATATGAGTACGACGCGGCAAACGGAGATGTGGAAGGCGAAGTTGCACCGGGAACCAAGTTTGAGAAACTGCCGGAAGAGTGGATCTGTCCTACCTGCGGAGAAGAAAAAGGACACTTTGTAAAAGTTGAGTTCCCTGAAGAACGTCAATAAGCGATATCGGATAAAAGGAGGAAAAAATCATGTATTGTGTAAGAAAGGTAACAGACGATCTGTATTGGATAGGAGGAAACGACCACCGTCTATCCCTGTTCGAAAACATCCATCCCATTCCCAAAGGAGTATCCTACAACTCCTATGCGCTCATCGACAAAAAGACCGTATTGTTCGATACGGTGGACTGGTCCATTTGTAGGGAGTTTTTGGACAATTTGAAGTTTGTACTGGACGGCAAGGATCTTGACTATATCGTGATCAACCATATGGAGCCCGATCACGGCGCGTCCTTGGAAGAAGTACTGCTTCGCTATCCCAAGGCGAAGATCATCAGTACCGAAAAATCCTTTATGTTGATGCGCCAATTCGGTTTTGATATCGACGGAAAGGAGATCGAGGTCAAAGAGGGAGACACCTTCTCGTTTGGAAAACACGAGGTGGTATTTGTCGAGGCGCCCATGGTCCACTGGCCGGAAGCAATGGTAACCTTCGATAAGACCAACGGAGTACTCTTCTCCGCCGATGCCTTCGGTTCCTTCGGAGCTTTGGACGGCAAACTCTTCAACGACGAAGTGAACTTCGACAGAGATTGGATCGACGAAGCGAGAAGATATTATACCAACATCGTAGGCAAGTACGGCCCCTTCGTACAGTCTCTTTTGAAAAAGGCGGCTCCTCTGCTTCCCGATATCAAATATATCTGCCCTCTTCACGGACCGGTTTGGAGAAACGACTTTGAGTACCTGATCGACAAGTACGACAAGTGGAGCAGATACGTACCCGAGGATGAGGGAGCGGTATTGATCGCCTATGCATCCATGTACGGAAACACCGAGCATACCGCTCAGGTTTTGGCAACCAAGTTGGTGGAAAAAGGTGTGAAGAACGTAGCAGTCTATGACGTTTCCAACACCCATGTGTCCTACCTGATCTCCGAGGCCTTCCGCGTAAGTCATATAGCACTTTGCTCCGTAACTTACAACCTGGGCATCTATCCGGTAATGCACAACTTCCTCAACGATATGAAGGCTCTCAACCTTCAGAACAGAACCTTCGCCCTTGTGGAGAACGGTTCCTGGTCGCCCAAGTCGGGAGATCTGATGGAGCAGTTTATCGATGAAGAGCTGAAGTTGATGGACGTGTTGAATGACAGAGTGACGGTAAGTTCTTCGCTTAACGAAACGACCGAAAAAGAATTGGATTCTTTGGTAGAGACCATTTTGGATTCGATGAAAAAATAAGAACAGAAAACGGGGTTTGCATCTTCTTGATACAAGAGGGTGCAAACCCTTTTAAAATATCTGAAAAAACGATATAATAACAGTGTTGATACTATTTTTCGATAGAAACGCCGGGTGAGGATCGTCAAAAAACGATCCTATACTTCAAAGCATTCAACCTGCGGATTTTAATAGATAACAGCATGAGAAGAACAGAGATTTGTCCGATCGAAATGCAGTGTGTGACAGCAAGGATGGAAAAGATATCCTTGGAGAAGAACAGGGTTCGAGTCTTATGATCGACAGGTACAAAACAGAAGACGGAAAAGATATGCTTGGAGAAGAACGCGGATGATATAGATAAGTTTAGGACTTTGTATGATGGGACAGACAACACATTCTTAGAGAAGGACTCTTATGGCTTGATGCGGGATCGCTCGGTTTCTTTGTTTCTGTCAAATCACAGTGTGGAATGTTCGTATGGAAGGCAGCAGTTCTATCGGATCCTAGTATAAGACGGACAATAATGCAGGCGAGAAGAGGAGTCGGAAGATGAAGAGAAAAAAATGGATGGAAGTGATGTTTAATACAGTGTTGAGTGCGACCTTTGTCGCCTTTGTGATCTATCACCTCCTTCACAATCGGATTGATGTGTTCGGGATCGAGGCGGTTGAACTCCCAAATATCTTGGAGACACGGAACTATAAGGAGGCGGATGCCCTGATGAAGGGCTATGTCTTTGAGATGGAAGATCACTACAATACCAACCTCTTTCAAAGGATGGAGAAGGTCAGGGAGTACGGGCGACTCAGTGCCAAGACCGGCAAGAAGGTGCTTGACGATGCACAGGCGGAGCGGAGCGTTATTCGCGGAAGCAAGGGAATGCTCTACTATGCGATCTCAACTCCTGTCGACACGAGGCCCTACCTCCTTTCTTTTCGAAGGCTTCATGACTTCCTTGACAAAAAGGGGATTTACTTCGCCTATGTACAGGCGCCCTATAAGCATATGAAAAACTCCACTACCTTCCCTAAGGGAGTAGTGGACTATGGCAACGAGATCGCCACGGAGTTTGCACAGGGCTTAAAAAGGGAGGGCATCCCCGTTCTCGACTTGAATGAGAACTTCGTCACGGAAGGTGGCCGGGAAGAGGAGCTGTTTTTCAAGACGGATACCCACTGGAAGATACCGACGGCTTTTCGCGGTTATCAGAAAACGGTCGCCTTTCTTCAAAAAGAAGGAGTCGTCCTGGAAGAGGCAAAACGAACAACGGACAGGGCAAATTACAAGCTCAAACAATGGAAAAGCGTCTATATCGGCTCCCACGGAAAACGTGCGGGAGAAGGCTACTACGAGGGGAAGGATGACTTGGAAGTCCTGCTCCCGAAGTTTGAAACGAACCTGCAGTACCGAAAGTACAATCGGGAAGGTAAGCTGATCAAGGAGAGGAAGGGGAGCTTTGAGGACAGTTTTATGTTCTACGGTTATCTAAACTCGGAGGATAAGTACCAGGACAAGTACGTCGTCTATATGGACTGGGGGGCATCGGAGGATCTCATCTTCAATCACAGGGCGAAGAAGGGCAAAAAACTTCTTTTGATCAAGGACTCCTTCGCCATGCCCTTGGCGGGTTTTTTGAGTTTGAACTTCGAAGAGACCGTCCTGCTCGACATCCGTGACGAGAACCGCCCTCAGAGCATAGAGGCCTACGTGGAAGAACACGGTTTTGACACCGTCCTGTTTGTCGCATCGCCGACCTCGATGTCCTACCATCTGGAGATGTTTTTGATGCCCAAGCATTAGGATGTGTTTGAGGATGAAGTTTATGTTACACTATGGCAACACCATACGGTTCAAAAATCGGTATAAAATTCATTTGATACCGATGAAGAAATTCTTGGGAGTATTATCCTGAGAGAAGTTTGTGTTTTAATAAACGCAAAGAAAAATCAGTTGTTCGCCTTTGTACCGTTTTTTTCGGAAGTGCCGCACAAAGACACAAAAGGAGTTTCCATTTGTTTTCGAGATATAGAAAGGCTCTAAAATGAGGGGTTTCAGAAATGTGTTTGTCCAAGAAAAACCGGATTTCTTCTACTTTTTGGAATTATGCGGTGTTTTCTTAACAAAAAAGACGAGCAAGGGTATAATGGAGTTGTCATACTTTAAATATAGAAATAAAGATCCGGAGGATGAGATGAAAAAACTAAAAGTGTTCAATGTATTCGGTACCAGGCCCGAAGCCATCAAGATGGCACCTTTGGTAAAAGAATTGCAGGGACGGGAGGAGATTGACTGTAAGGTGTTGGTGACGGCACAACACAGGGAGATGCTCGATTCCGTCCTCGAACTGTTCGAGATCACGCCCGACTTTGACCTGAACATTATGAAGCACGGTCAGAGTATCAGCGATATCACCTCGAGGGTGCTCTACGGTGCGGGAGAGATCTTTGCTCAAGAACAGCCGGACATCGTGTTGGTCCATGGGGACACGACGACCACCTTCGCTTCCGCGTTGGCGGCCTTCTACCGAAAGATACCCGTAGGTCACGTGGAAGCGGGACTTAGAACGGGTAATATCTACTCTCCCTATCCCGAAGAGATGAATCGAAAGCTGACAGGTTCTTTGGCGACCTATCATTTTTCGCCCACTGTGATGAATAGGGACAATCTTCTGAGAGAAAACGTCGATCAAGAGAAGATTCTGATCACGGGCAATACCGTGATCGATGCCCTGTTGTCGGTGACGAACAGGGAGTATTCCTTCGAGGAGGAAGCCATCGACAAGATCGATGCGAGCAAGTACAGAACGGTGCTGCTTACCTGCCACCGTCGTGAGAACTGGGGAGAGCCGATGGAGGCCATCTTCTCCGCCATCGCCGATCTGACGAAAAAGCACGAGGATATCATGGTGGTCTTCCCCATGCACAAGAACCCTCTGGTGAGAGAGTTGGCACAGAAGCACATGGGAGGAAATGACCGGATCCTTCTGATAGAACCCTTGGACTATGAGCCCTTTGCCAACCTGATGAAGAAGTCCCACCTCATCCTGACCGACTCCGGGGGGATCCAGGAGGAAGCGCCCGGATTGGGTAAGCCCGTTTTGGTACTTCGGACCGAAACCGAACGCCCCGAAGCGGTGCAGGCAGGCACGGTAAAACTTGCAGGAGTCACCAAGGAGGAAGTCTTTGCTCTAACGGATCTTTTGCTCTCCGATAAGGAAGAGTATGAGAAGATGGCGCAAGCGGTCAATCCTTATGGGGACGGACAGGCCTCGAAGAGGATCGCCGACTACCTCGTCTCCCATATCGAGGAGATCAGAGGGTCCAAGCCGAGTGAAGACCGGTAAAAGATATTGACGGTATACTGTTATTCATTGGAAGGATTGATAGATCCCTATTCTATGGCTGATATAAAAGAGATGATCATTTTGTGTCTTTGTGATACTACTATTCTTTTGAATAGTGGATATAAACAATCTGTGCCCCATAGAAGACAACATAGTTTTTCGTCATCGAAAAATAGATATATCCACACTTCTATTGAAAAATAGTATGAGCTGCTTCCACAGCATACAAAACTGTGCATAAAAAAATCACTATTCCATTTGGCGGAATAGTGATTTTTTTGCCAACAATGTACCTGTCGGCGTGTTCCTGCTTGATTGCATATCTTCTCCTCTTATACTATTATTCTTTTGAGTTGTGGACATAAACGATCTGTGCACCCTGGAAGATAAACCGACTTTTCGTGATTTGAAAAACAGACATATTCATACTTCTGTTGAAAAATGGTATTACTTCGATACGAGGTCGTTGACCTCAAAAGGAGCGCGTTCTCCCGTACCGATGATTTTTTCGTCGATGTAGAGCAAGATCTCGCCGTCTTTCTTTTCGGCCTCTAAGTTCAGGGACATCTCCTTGGGCTCGAGGTACTCCCTCTTCAGAGTTTCGTAGTGAGGGGAGTTTTCTTCTTTGGCCTGCTTGATATAGCCTACCGTATCGGGATCCTTGTCGTAGTTTTTGTAGTGAAACTTGTATACGAAGGAAGCTTTGCCGTCCTCTTCTTTAAAGTCTTCGATCTCAAAACCCAGAACTTCATAATAAGGCGAGAAGACTCGAATGAACTCGCCCTCGAGGAAGGTCTCGATCTCGGTGCGAAAAGCGGAGTCTTCCTGAGAGACCTCTTCACGAAAGCTGTCTTCCTGCTTTGGAGGTGCGTTTTTCAGCCGGTACTCCGTACCGACGACCGCAAATAAAATCACCGCCAACAAAACAAGCATCATAATAGCAAACTTCCTGTCTATAGTGCCCATCACGAACCTCCTTTTCTTCATCTGCATACGAAATAACGCATAAAAACGTCTTGAAGAACTTTGTTTTTTACAAAAAAACGACTGCGATCTTTTTTTGTTAAGCGACAGATCTCCAAGGAGACACCGCACAAAAACTCATTGTAAAAATCACTGTATAGGAATACCGGATTTCTTGAAAGCATTGATTTGACAAGACTTACTTTCTTGCAAATTCATAGAAAAATCAAGCCTTCATATTTGTGCGGTATTGCCCTAATAATCGGTATCGATCAGCACAGCGTCCTTGGGCGAGAAGGTGTAGATGGTGTCCTTTCTCTCTACGACGATACGAGTCCTCTCGGACAGTTCTTCATCGGCTTGGATCCTCTCGAGAAACTCCTTGGCGGGATTGATGGCGACCGGATGTCCGACTCTCTTGAGCATGGCGAAGTCGCCGTTGGTATCTCCGTAAGAATAACTGTTTTCCAAGTCGATGTTGTACTTTTCGACGAAGCGGTCGATCGCCTTATCCTTGCTTGGAGAATCCCACATCGGTATGATCTCGCCTGTGAAGCAACCGTTCTTATACACATAGGTGCTGGCCTCGAAGTCATCGGCATTGTATTTTTTTGCCATTTTTCCGACCAGGAAGTCGGGACTGCCTGAGATAAAGATGACCAGATGACCCAAGTCATGATGGTGCTGGATCATGGAGCGGGTAAAGCGATAGACCCTGTCCGCCTTGCGTTTGATAACGAACTTGGCGGTAAAATCCACATCGGTTTTAGTCAATGTACCCAGGGATTCGACATAGGCCTTTACGACTGCATTCATATAATCCTCATAGTCTCCCTGGCGTTTAAACCAGTCTTGGTAGGTCTTTTTTGCATTGCTCTCGTGTTCAATCAGATCGAAGTCCACCAAAGTCCTGAAATGCTCTACCATCAAATTGTCACGGTAGATCGTACCGTCAATATCGAAAAAAGCAACCTTTTGTTTTTGCATAGTATATCACCCTTTCTTCTGTATATGTTATCATTATACCCTAAAATCAAGAGGGAATAAGAAAAAATTAAAAAGCTTGGAAAGATACCGTATAATTCGAAAAAAAGGCATAGAATCAATGGTATACCAAGTGTAAAATTATTGAAAACTCTGATATAACAAACATTCACATTTTATAACATCGAAAGGAACTTCGAAGTTTGCCTTTGTGCGGTATTTTCTTGGGAAGGACGTTGTGCAGAAAAGAAGCGACCTTTGTTTCGCATCTGCGGTCCCGGTTTGTAAGAATTGGGAAAAACACGCAGTTTTGAAACGACGGGAGTACATCTCCTTCGATGTTTTCTGCGATAGAAGTTTCCCTTATTTTTGTAGGAATAAGCGGTATAAATTTGAAGCAAAAGATGGTACAATAGCAGGAGAAAAAGTTTTTATATCTTGGAGATATCGTTTGTCAGTCGGGAGCTTTTGAGATCGGAGGATGAACCTTCGGACCGGACGTGGTCTTGTCGGAAGAAGTGTCTGTGCAAGGGTCTTCGGATCCGGCTTGACAAGAGAGCCTACTATCATTGAGGAAAGAGGGATATGGATGGATGAAACAAAGGGATTTGTGCCCGAAGACGAGGATGTCAAGATCCACATTGTAACCGATGAAGGAGAAGAGTTGGAGTGCAGTGTGATAGGTATCTTCGAGTTGGATGAATACGAATATATTGCAATGGTTCCGGGCGGGACGAGCGATCTCTACCTCTATCGCTATGAAGAAACCGAGGAGGGGATCGAGCTCGATTCCATTGAAGATATGGATGAGATGAGCAGGGTCGAGACTTTGTTCTTTGAGCTCTTCGGTGACGAGGACGATATGCAGGACTAAGAAGGAGGAGACTTCTTTACTACATCTGCAAACATTCTTATACATTCTAGGGGAAGATAGAAGGATAACTCTTTTGATTTTGACGAATTGCGATCAAGGGGAGTTATCCTTTGTTCTGTGAACATGAATGATTCACTTGAGTGATTGATCTCCACTCCTCTTATTCCGGGGGTGATAAAATAAATTTTTGTGCTTGTGAATGCGGATATGACCGCACTTCTATCGGAGAAGGGTATAAGGAAACTTTGTGCAGTATTCATAATGTATTGTCGTCATCAGGAAACATTGTTCGATCGTAAGACAGGATCTACGATGATAATGTGTTGTCGTTATCAATGAACTGCTGCACGATTCGAAAAATCGGTATAAGATCGATTTTGTATGAAGGATAAGATCGTTGAAAATGTTGATTTGAGAAACTTTGGATAAACTTAAACAAAAATCGGAGATTTGCTTCGGTGCGGTGTTTCCTTGGATCGAATAAGGGAAACTTATGCAAGAAGGGAATTAAGGAGGAGGAAGCTGACATTGGAACCGATAGCAGAATTGGAACAAACAGTGGAAGAAGGAGTGAAGGCGGTTTCGGCCTTTCAGAGTTTTTTGGACCGTTACGGTTGGAGTATCGTTGGGGGAGTTGTTATCCTTGTAGTGGGAATAATGCTTGCTACTTTGGTACGTCGTATGATCAAAAAAATCCTCTCGCATCAGAGGTTTAACACCTCGGCTGCGGGAATGATATCCCAAACGGTGTACATCGTTATCATTGCCCTGACCTTGAGTACCGTGCTTGGAAAGCTGGGAGTACCCATGACGTCCTTTGTCGCGGTGATGGGAGCTGTCGGAGTAGGAGTTGGCCTTGCCCTCAAGGACACCTTGTCCAATGTGGCCGCGGGGCTGATCATCCTCTTCTTTCGCCCCTTTCGTGTGGGCGATACCATTGAGGAAGAAGGCAAGAGAGCAGGTGTTGTAAGTGAGATCCAGATCATGCATACCATCCTTACGAGGGTGGACGGTTGTAAGGTCATCATTCCCAATGCCGAGATTAGTAAGAATAGAGTGATCAATTACACGGAATCTCCGGAGAGAAGGGTGGATCTCAAGATACAGATAAGCTATAACAGCGACTATACCAAGGCAATCTCGGTTTTGAAAGAGATTTTGAACAAAGAGGAAGCGATACTGGAGATACCCGAAGCCGTTATCGGAATATCTTCCTTTGATGAAAGTGGGATTACTCTTTGCTGTATGCCTTGGATAAGAGGAGAGGACTATTGGCCGGTGTACTTTCGGTTGATGGGCAAGATCAAAGAGGGGTTCGATAAAAATCAGATCGAATTTCCCTATCCGCAGAGGGTGGTCCACCTGGCGAAGGAAGTGAAAAAAGAGGGAAATATCCTTGAAAAATAGAGTATTCTTGATGAACAAAGAGGGGGTGTATGCTTTGTGATCGACATCACAGCATCCACAGAAGCGATACAAACTTTTGAAACACTTGAACTCTACCGGATCACAACCTTGGGCGGAGGTAAAATTCAAACGGGGAACAGAATTGAAAAAAACATAAAAAAATTTAAAAAAACTATTTACAAACAGAAATAAATGATATATACTAATAACAGAAAATGATTATCAGTTAATCATTTTAAAATCCCATAAATAATAGTTAAGTAAATTTTTTAACTACCCCCTTTAAAAAAACAATCCTACCCCCTTGGATTGTTTTTTTCTTGGCAAAAAAGGGTAACTATAAAAAAGAGGGTTCGGTGCTTCCTTAGGCTTTACAAATATACTGGACTTTATGGCAAATTTGTTGTAAAATCGTGTTCGGAAAGGTTTTGTTTGAAAATCTAATTTTTTGGAGGGAATCAAATGAAAAGATATGCAAAGAAGTTTATGGTCACAGCCTTGGCTTTGACGATGTCGCTCGGTCTTGCAGCCTGCGGAGCTAAGACGGAACAACCGGCAGGGGAGCAACCTGCGGGAGAAGAACCGGCACAGACTCAGGAAGTTGCAGGTGAAGCATTGGGTGTTACCATGATCACCGACACGGGAGGGGTCAATGACCAATCCTTTAACCAATCCGCTTATGAAGGGTTGAAGGCCTTGGAAGAAGAATTGGGATCGGAAAAGGTAAAGATCAGCTTCCAAGAGTCCAAACAGGATTCGGACTATATTCCCAACTTGGAGACCGCCCTTGACGGAGGAAACGCTCTTATCTGGGGGATCGGATTTAAGTTCGGAGACATCCTCAAGGCGGCAGCGGAAGAAAATCCGGATCAGAAGTACGGGATCATCGACTATTCCTATGGAGATGAGACTCCTGAGAACGTAGTAGGTATTTTGTTCAAAGACCAGGAAAACTCCTTCCTCGTAGGCTATGTTGCGGGAAGAATGACACAGACCGGCAAGGTCGGTTTCGTAGGAGGCGTGACCAGTCAGGCGATCGCAAACTTTGAATACGGCTTCAAGGCGGGAGTTGCTATGGCGGCGAAAGAGTTGGGCAAGGAGATCGAAGTAAACGCACAGTATGCGGAAGCTTTCGGAGATCCTGCAAAAGGAAAAGCTATTGCAACCACGATGTATCAACAAGGAGCGGACATTGTCTTCCACGCGGCGGGAGGAACCGGAGACGGAGTTATCGAAGCGGCGAAAGAAGCGAACAAATGGGTTATCGGTGTCGACCGTGACCAAAGTTACCTTGCACCCGAGCATATGTTGGTATCCACCATCAAAGGGGTGGGACAAGCCATCCAATTGGTATCCAAAGATCTGATCGAAAACGACAAGTTTGACGGAGGAACGACCTTGGTATACGGACTTTCCGATTCGGCGGTAGACATTGCTTTTGCACAAAACGGATTGGTGACCGACGACGTAAAAGAAGCGACCGAAATGCTTAAGCAAAAAGTAGTGGACGGATCCATCACGGTTCCCGTTGACGAAGCGGGCTTCAAAGCATTTGTAGAGGCACTGAAATAAAAGATCTATAATACAGGGAAAAGACAGCTCGATGATCGGGCTGTCTTTTTGAATAAGGGCGATTTTTTAGATCTTTGTTATTATACTATGCATCATTTGAATTATGGATAACACGGATTTATACTCCATGAAACAGGAAACGAAGATTTGTGGTTGCAAAACGGGTATAACCATACTTTTATGGAGTAATAGTATAACATGTCAGGTAAACAGAATATATATTTACCGGAAATGTTTTGAGTAATCGTAGAATTCAAATTTCACGACCGGACAATTTTAATGGATAATAGTATTACAAGACTTGCCAACAAAAATAGAAATCTGCTTCTGTTTTTGATATAATGCAATTACTACAAGATATTCCGGCTTAAAAGAATATGGTTGTAAGTCATACTATTTTCCGTTCAACATATCAATCGCTTATACTGAACTGTTGTTGAGACTTTAAGTTTATACTGAATTTGGAACTTGGTCGGAATCGGTTCAATGTGGTTGCTCAAGTCCGCTTGTTTTAGCAAGGAGGAGGAATGAAAACAGCAAAGATCCTAAAGTTTTTTAGAGGCTATGGAAAAGAAGCAGTCGGTAAGGAAGAAATCCAAGACATTATTAGAAACCGCATCAATGTGCAGGTATGCTTAGCCAATCTCTTTGTATTAAAACCGACGTGTCTTTTTCCGGAAGAAAGACTTACGACAAAGATCGGTCTTATTGATTCTGACGTTGACGGGGAAATCGATATGTTTAAAAAAGTTTTTAACAGATTCTCATTTTCAAAACTGACGGATGAGAGTATGTTTTGTCAGGTATCGGATGTTGATCCCTTTATAATCAACACTTTTTTTGAATTGAGAGCAGGAGGAGATATCAACAAATGGTTGGAACATTTCACGTTGAGAGAGTTTAAGGATGATTGCAAGGGCATAGTTTATGACAAGTTTAAGTACAAAGCGGATAAGCGTGTGGAAGACATTGAGCTTACCGAAAAAGTGGAAGCCATGAGATCGGATCCTTATTTTAAATACTTTTTGGATAAGGACATCAATTGTTTTGGAGGAAAGATCACAGTGCCCGGTTTTACTCTGGAAGAGATCGAGGAGGACGAGGATATATTTGCTTTTAGTCAAATGGTAGGCTCTCTTTCTGTGGAGATTATTGACGGATATAAATTTTTAAATTGGATGTCTTAGACAGCAACGTTGGAAACGCAGTTCTCCGTTTGAAATAAAGGGATATAGGATATATGACTACCGAGAAGCAGCTTGCTTGGCGGATGATATATTTCAAAGCACTCAAACAGCAAGTTTAAGATGGATGATGGGATAGAAGACAGCTCGATGATCGGGCTGTCTTTTTGAATAAGGATGATTTTTGAGGGAGAAATCATTGGAGATATCGATATGATACTATCATATGTTAAAATTGACAGGTGGAACACTTTAAAGCATATCATCCTCAAATTGTTTTTTTGCAATGATAGATATTTCATACTCGAAATTTCAAACCGAAAATAGTATAACAAAGGAGATACCTCATAAAGGCAAATTCAGGCTCTTCCTTCGCGTTTATAAAATACTAAAGCTCGTCAAATCAACATCTTCGAGAACCTCATCTTTTGGGCGGAGTTGATTTTATGATGATTGTTCGAATGATGCGGTATTGCCCAAATTTTCGCCCTTTATAAACTCCCGAACAAACTCCCGGAAAATAAGGAGTTCGCCCTTGTGCGGTATTTCATCCTTTACAACACAGGGATCCTACATAAAAAAAGTCTGCCTGTTCCAAATATTTCACAGGCTTATTGGATTATCCGGCAATATAGATTATAATAGAAGGTAAGATTTTGTGCTTATACTATGCTCCATTTGAGCTTTTTATATCAATAACTTGTACTCTGCAGATGTTAAGGAAGTGTTGCACAAAGGCAAGTTCTTAGTTTTCTTTTGGCTTGTTAAAACAGAAAAGTTTGTCATATCAATGTTTTTAACAAATTCATCCTTCGTATAACATTGATTTTATGCTGATTTTTCGAATTGTGTGGCATCCCCTTAGAATAATTTTTCGCTACATTGTAGAGAGGTATATTTTGACTCTTCGATCGGATTGTGGTATTACCGGTAGACAACGATATACAAAAATGATAGATACAGAGATTACAACGGTTACTTACAAAGGAGGGAAAGACTTGAGTAACATGGATTTGAGCCAAACCTTGCTTGAGATGAAGAACATTACCAAACAGTTCGGGAGCAACACCGTACTCAAGAATGTGAATTTTGAGCTACATAAGGGAGAGGTGCATGCTCTTTTGGGCGAGAACGGTGCAGGCAAGACGACCTTGATGAACATTCTCTACGGGATGTTTCCGCCCACGGAGGGGGAGGTGTGCATTTCGGGCAAAAGTTATCAAAAACTGACGCCCAAGATCGCCATCGAAAACGGGATCGGGATGGTCCATCAACATTTTATGCTCATCGAGCCTTTTACGGTGACCGAGAACATCGTTCTCCGAAACGAGTTTACCAAGGGAGCTATGTTTTTGGATATGAAGAAGGCGAGGGAGGAGGTTGTCAGGCTCTCACAGATGTACGGGCTTAGTGTGGATCCGGATGCGAAGATTGAGGACATCTCGGTCGGAATGCAACAGAGGGTCGAGATGCTAAAGGCTCTGTATCGGGGAGCGGATATCCTGATCTTTGACGAGCCGACAGCGGTGCTTACTCCTCAGGAGATCGAGGAATTTATCAAGATCGTGAAGAACCTTACTTCCCAGGGAAAGTCGATCATCGTCATTACACATAAGCTGGCGGAGATCAAGAAGATGGCGGACTATTGCACCATCATCAGACGCGGAGAGTTTATCGATAAGGTGAAGGTTGACGAGGTGAATGAGTCCGTATTGGCGGAAAAAATGGTAGGAAGAAAGGTACAGTTCTCCGTGGAAAAACAAGAGAGACGGGCGGGAGAGACTGTGCTCTCAATCTCGGACCTGGTTGTGGAGGATAACCGTGGGATTGAGGCGTTAAAGGGTCTCAGCCTGGAGGTCAAAAGGGGCGAGATTCTGGGGATCGCAGGGGTTGACGGCAACGGACAGTCGGAGTTGGTTGAAGCGATCACGGGACTTCGCAAGATCAAGAGCGGAACGGTCACGCTAAACGGCAAGGACATTACTCGGATGAGCGTAAGGGAGATCATTGACAACAAGATGAGCTGTATTCCCGAAGACAGACAGAAGAGGGGCTTGGTCCTCGACTTTGATATCTCCGAGAATATGATACTGGGCAATTATAAGGAAGAGCCCATGAGTAAGGGCGGGATCCTGAATTTTAAGAAGATCAAAGAGCATAGTGCGGCTCTAATCGGGAAGTATGACATTCGTCCGGCGGATCCTTCCGCAAAGGCGGCATCGCTTTCGGGAGGAAACCAGCAGAAGGTGATTTTGGCACGAGAGATTGAAAACGATCCTGATGTACTCATCGCCTCTCAACCGACGCGGGGCTTGGATGTCGGAGCGATCGAATTTATTCACAAATACCTTGTAGAGCAGAGGAACAACAATAAGTCGATTTTGTTGGTGTCCTTCGAACTCGATGAGATCATGGACCTTTCCGACAGGATCGCCGTCATCTACGACGGTAGGATCGTCGGGATCAAAGATGCGAAGAATACCGAGGCAAAGGAACTCGGAATATTGATGGCAGGAGGGAAGTTGAATGAAAAAGAACAATAAGCTGTTTTTTCTGGTACTGTCATTGGTATTGGGATTCTCCTTCGGAGCGATTGCTCTGTTGGCGGCGGGCTATGATCCGTTTCAAGCCTATTCGGTCATTTTTCAGGGGATCTTCGGCAGGCCCAAGTATATTTCGTGGACGATCATTCGAGCAACTCCCGTCATCTTTACGGGACTGGGAGTAGCGTTTGCCTTTCGGACGGGGACCTTTAACATCGGAGCGGAGGGCCAGTACATCATAGGTTCTCTGGTGGCGGTAGCGGTCGGATACTTCCTGCAACTGCCCCTTGTCCTGCACATCCCCGTCATTCTTATCTGCGTAGTGATCGCAGGGGCTCTGTGGGGAGGTCTGGCGGGCTTTATCAAGGCACGTTTCGGTGTCAACGAGGTCATCACGACCATCATGCTTAACTGGATCGCCTTCTACCTCAACAACTTTATCATCTATCTGCCCGGCTTTAAGAAGCCCGACAGCGAAGCGTCGTTTTCCATTCAGTCATCGGCGAGTATCAAGCTGTTTACCGGACTTCGCAAGACGGCGGAGAACCCTGCGATCAAGGACTTCTTCTCCGCGCCGGTCAACATGGGTTTTGTTATTGCAATTGTTACGGCAATCATCCTGTGGTATATTTTGAACAAGACAACTCTGGGTTATTCGCTCAAGGCGGTCGGCTTCAATCCGGATGCGGCGGAATACGGTGGGATCAATGTTAAGAAGAACCTTGTGATTTCGATGGCGATCAGCGGTGCGGTCTGTGCACTCGGAGGAGCGACCCAAGTGCTTGGAGTAACCGGCAATGTTGCGACCTTGAGTGCCATGGAAGGAAACGGGTTCGATGGGATTGCCGTGGCTCTTTTGGCCTTCAACCACCCGATATGGGCTCTGCTCAGCGGACTCTTCTTCGGGGGCTTGAAGTACGGAGGAGCACAGATCCAACGTGTGATGGGAGCACCCTATGAGATGATACAGATCGTGATCGGAACCATTATTTTGTTCTCGTCGATGCCGCTGTTTATCAAGATTTTATCCAAGAAGTGGAATACCAAGAAGGGGGGAGTAAACAATGTTTAGTGCGGAAGGAATCGCTTTGGTCGTAGGAAATACACTGATGTTTGCGACGCCTCTTTTGTATGCGGCTTTAGGAGGAATGGTCAGCGAAAAATCCGGGGTAGTCAACCTCGGTCTTGAGGGAATGATGACCATAGGAGCTTTGGTGGCGGCTACGGTGGGCTATTATACACAAAATCCTTGGCTCGCTTTTGCATCGGCAGGACTTGCGGGAGGATTGCTCGCCCTGGTTCATGCTATTGTATCGGTCAGCTTCGGAGCGGATCAGATCGTATCGGGAATCGCGATCAATTTTTTGGGACCGGGGATCGCACTCTTTATGAGCCGTCTCTTCTTTGAGGGGGCGACACAGACCAAACCGATCGAAAACAAGATGCCTATTCTGTTCAAGTCGGCCTTGGAGGAACATCCCGCCCTCAGCTATATCTTTGCCCAGTATGCGACGGTCTACATCGCCTTGGCTCTGGTCGTCGTGTTGTGGATCTACTTCTATCGAACCAAGTACGGCCTTCGTCATATTGCGGTAGGCGAGCATCCCAAGGCGGCGGAGACCCTCAATATCAATGTGTATGCCTTTCGTTATTGGGCAGTCATCGTATCGGGGATTCTGGCAGGCCTCGGAGGAGCCTCTCTCTCTTTGGCAATCGTATCGAGCTTCAGACAGACCTTGGTATCGGGACAGGGATTTATTGCTCTGGTTGCACTGATCTTCGGTAAGTGGACTCCTCACGGGGTGCTCGGCGCCTGCATCTTTTTCGGATTTGCACAGGCGATCTCCATCGTTATGGGAATGTCGGACATCAACGTGTCCACCCATTTGATCGCAATGGTGCCCTATGTCAGCACCCTGCTTATCCTCGTTCTGTTCGTCGGTCGTTCGAGAGGACCCAAGGCCAACGGACAGATCTACTTGAAGGACAGCATCGACGCTTAAGACGAAGGGGACAAACAGCCCAACATCGGTTTTTGATACCCGGAATCAAGTATTTTACAGGAGCTCCGCTTATCCGACTGAAACGGGGAGCGGGTACCGGTATATGGACATTTAGCCTTATATTGTATCTTCGGCATTAAAGATAAAAGATTGATAAATTAATACGAATATAAAGGTGTCAATATACCGGAACAAAAAATGTGAGAAGGTGTCTGTGTCGGGAGCCTTCCCGATACAGGACGGTATAGAAAAAAGAGAAGGAAACGCCGCATGGAACAACAGGTGAAGACCCTTTCTTCCAAAATAATGGAAGTGTTAAGCCCTCTTTCTGTGCGGTATTTCGATAAAAAGGAGGGAGTACGTTGGCGAAACTATCATCCAAACCGGCAAAGGGAACTCAGGACCTCTTGCCTCAAGACTTAAGACTTCGAAACTATATGACCCGAAAGATTACGGCAGCCTACACACAGAGGGGATATACGCAGATCGAGGCACCCATCATCGAAAATATCGAGAATCTTGAGAACAGCGAAGGTGGCGAAAACCTTCGGATGCTGTTTAAGGTGTTGAAGAGGGGAGAGAAACTCGACCTTGAAAGAGCTAAAACCGAAAACGATCTCTGTGACTTGGGTCTTCGTTTTGACCTTACTCTGCCGCTCAGCAGATTTTATGCAAATAATTTGAACAGCCTTGTAAAACCGTTCAAGGCTTTTCAGATGGGAAATGTGTTTAGGGCGGAGAGAAATCAGAAGGGAAGACTCCGTCAGTTCGTTCAATGCGATGTCGACACATTGGGAGATCCGACCATCTATGCGGAGATCGATCTGATGCTCACCGTTCCCAAAGCTCTGTATGACATCGGTTTCGAAGAGTTTACCATCAAGGTCAATGACAGACGCATCCTCAGAGACATCGTCATCGGAGCGGGATTTTCGGAAGAAGAGTTTGCCGGCATCTGCATTATAGCGGACAAGGCGGATAAGATAGGTGAAGAAGGCGTGATTGCTGAACTTTTGGATAAGGGTTATGAGAGAGACAAGATTGATTCCTTCCTCAAGAACCTCAATGCCTCACTGGAAGATATGGACACTGACTACGCGAACGATTTGAAATTGCTCATTAAGACGGTTTCGGAGCGCTATCCGATCGAATTCGATCCCACCTTGGTAAGAGGGATGGGCTATTACACCGGACCCATCTTTGAGATCGTAGCTCCCGGTTTTTCGGGTTCGATCGCCGGCGGAGGTCGCTACGACGGACTGCTGACCAAGTTCAGCAAGGAGAGTATTCCCGCGGTAGGCTTCTCCATCGGTTTTGAGAGGATCTTCAACATATTGAAAGATCAGGGCTTTGTTCCTCCGGAAGAAGAAAAGGTCTATGCGGTCCTGTTCGCTTCGGAAGACCTGTATAAGAAGGCCTTGGAACTTGCGGATGAGAAGATCGCGGAAGGAAACATCGCTTCCATCTATAAGATCAGACCCAACCGCATCGGCAAGGAAGTTGCAAACTTTAAGAAAAACGGCTATGAAGTGATCGTGGTCGATGAGCTTTAAGAGGAATGGGAAGGCAAGATATCGGGACATTGAGATTCTATTGGTCACGAGCAACAACGGGTGGAATGCTCGGAAAGATAACACTGTTATTTCTCGTATAATAAAGTAATGCTATTCTTCCTTTAAGTTGTGGATATGCGATCCGGAGAAAATAAAACAAGTTTTTGCGGTCAAAAAATAGATAGATCCATACTTCTATCAGAAAATAGTAGGAAGTATAACAATATACTTTCTCATCGGATCTCAGGCTCTATCTGAAACTCCGATAATAGGAGTACAAGATCGAGGTTGTCGTGTTATTCTTTTTGAGTTATAGATATTGTGACCCATAGAAGATATTCCCGGTCGAAAACGGATAGATCCATACTTCTATCAGAGAACAGTAGGACACGGCATCGGTGGATATGATCGACGGATATGCAAGAGGACGGATAGGATCCGTCCTCTTTTGGTTTGGCTTTATTGCCTCAGTCATCCTCTCGGCAACTTTCATTTACTTCCATCCAAAATTCATTATTCGATTCGA
Organism: Filifactor villosus; assembly: GCF_042652965.1. Lineage (NCBI taxonomy): Bacteria > Bacillati > Bacillota > Clostridia > Peptostreptococcales > Filifactoraceae > Filifactor > Filifactor villosus. The sequence goes on along the minus strand of NZ_JBHSHL010000050.1, from coordinate 27,830 downwards.
CCTGTTCCGCCAAAAACTCTAAATTGTAAGGGAAGGTCAAATCCGTTTCGTTTATCCTGTGAAGAATCTCGGTAAATTGAACAAGGCTCTCGGCAACTACTATCGGCTCCCACGCGCCACTTCCGTGCATAGCTGTATAAACCGGATAATCTTCCGTGTCCAAATCCAAAAAGAAGGGATCGCCGAGAGCGTTTTGGGCGATCACATACCAGCTTTTCTGCCAACTCCCCGGTTTCTCGGTGATCAATGAACATTCTTGGACGGGATCGTAACGATAACCCATCTGCATGTCTTCAAAATCTCCATATATACACGGGAGTAGGGGTGTTTTAGTACAAATGATCTTTTCGTTGATAAAGGTTTGTACAATGAGAGGTACTTTTATAATATCATCCATGGATCTTCTCCTTATACTGTTATTCTTTTGAATTATAAATATAAACGATCTGTGAGCAATGATCTGTGAGCAATAGAAGATAGAACAATTTTTCGTAGTCAAAAAATAGATATATCCATACTTCTATCGGAGAATAGTATCAATCTTTCGTATGATCGAATACTAACGCACCGAAACCGCATGCTTTCGCACTTCATAGAGCGCCTTAAACTTGGCCTCCTCCACCCAGTATTTCTTCTTGATGTTTTTGATATTGTAGGGGTCGACCACAAGGAATTTTTTCGCTGCGGGATCGTAGCCCGCGACGACCAGAGCATGGTTGTTTCGCAGGTAGGTCCTGGTCTCTCCCTTGATCTTATAGGTCCGGTAGTAGGGTTTTCTCCAGTACAGGGTCACATAGGCGATGACGGGATGACCGTCGTAAAGTTCTTTTTTCAGACCTTCGATGTCTTGACCGCTCAAGTCCGAGACGTCCGCTCCGTAGGTCCGACCGTAGTCCGCCAAGGGTTTGGGAAATATCGTCGTCCGCAGTCTGTTGTTCGGTGTATAGGGCGAACCTGCAAAAGCGACTTCGGGATCGTCTTTGTCCCTGGGGACTTTATCGAGGTAGTCCTTGATGGAGATATCCTTCGCATAGCCCTTGTATCTGAGACACATCAGAAGGGACACGGGTTCACAGCCTACGGGTGCATACACCGGTGTTACCTGACTGATATGAGATACCTGCAACTCGACCTTATGATTATGGGGAAGATCATGCGTTTCGAAGGTTTCGTAGAGGATCTGCAGGGCTTCTCCGCGAGTTATGACTTGGTTGGGAGCAAGGACGATGTCCTCCGCCTCCGAGGAAGTTTGCACCGATCCCCGATAGGCCTTGGCCTTTTCCGAGAACCTTCCCTGAGAGGTAGAGAGAGAATCGTAGTTTCTGAGTAGCCGGTGCATCCTGTTTCGAGTCAAGACTTCGTTCTTAAAGTTGGAATCGAGGATAAAGTGATCCAACAGGCCGAGACGATATGCCGAGGACAGAGTATCATAGGACCATCGATTATCAAAGACCCCTTCCGGGACCTCGCTTTTGACAGGAAGATAGACACTGACCGGATCATCGGCGGAGGTCTTGGAAGCAAGATCCGTGTGACCGGCATCCTCCACATTTTCTTGAGAAAAAGGGAGGTTTCCCGTATCGGCAGAGGAAGGATCCGAGTTTTCTGCGGAATCCTCTTCCTTTGATACTTCTGTCGATACCCGGCTTCGGTCGTCATCTGCGAGGGAGGGGAGGGAGTTTGAGACAACTTCCCCGTTACCGATCTCCGGATCGTCTTTTGAAGAGGACGGTGTCCCCTCGATCATAAGGGCACGCTCAATAAGTTCAGGCTCGTTTGCCGCAAGGTAGGAGTAGAAGAGCACGGTCATCTCCTCGAGAGACATCGGTTTGTCGGGACGGAAGAGGTTGTCCCCGTTCCCGCTTATCATACCTTCTTCTTTAAAATAGCGTATGTACCTTCTCGCCCATGAAGATTCGGCATCTCGAAAACCGTCCGCGTAGTTCACGGAAGGGACGCAAAACAGAATAAGGGCAAGGCAAAGACAGGATAAACGTTTTCGTTTCATAAAAACCTCCTTGGTCGGACGGTAGCTGCCGGTTTTATTTTTCTACCGGTATTTTACCGTATAAAATATATTCTTGTTATAAGATCCTATAACCGGATCTCTGTCTTCGCACCGTTATCCGTTGCATCGCCGCTTGTACGCTCGAAATTCTGCCGTTGCTTGGCAAACATCTCTATATCTTGCACGGTTTACATTATCGGCGCTCCGATCGAATGATGGAACTAAAAGACGATATTGGTTTTTTGTATCTATGTAGGTTGAGTTTTTAGACTCGTTGATTGCACATGGAAATGTATACTATTATCTATTAAAATTGACAGGTTGAATGGTTTGAAACATATAATCATTCAAATTATTTTTTGGTAGATGATATATTCTGTATACCCGGCATCTCAAACGGAGAATAGTATTAACTGCGAAGAAAATCCGCTATGATCAAGTATTATAGCAGGCTGTAAAGGAAAAATCAATAAATTTTCAAAAAGTTTGATAATACGATTATCTATTAGAATTGACAGGTTGAATGTTTCGAAGAATAGGATGATCCAAGTTGTTTTTTCAGCAGTGATAAGTCTGTATATTAGGGAGAATAGTATAAATAGAGAAAGCGGAAAGCGTAAGGGAGGACATACAAAAAGATACCGAATACGCTTGTTTCACGTATTCGGTATCTTGGATCAAATTGTTAACGGTTGCATTGACTTTGTGTAGCTTCTACAGTCAAGCAAACGGTTTTCGCTGATTGTATATTCTTCTTCTCCTGATAGTCGGATCGGAGAATATTCGGTGAAGTCAGGACGGATTAGTCGTCATAATCTTCATCGTCATCGTCATCATCATCGTAGTCGTCGTCATCGTCGTAGTCATAGTCATGATCGTCGTCATCGTAGTCATAATATTGCCCGTTATTGGAAGGAGCGTTGGTATAATGATCATCATCGGTGTCCACATCATACTCACGAACTTTTCCTGAAGAAGCATCGATTTCGAGACTATATTCTACATTGTTTCGGTAGAATTCGATGTCGTAGACTTTTCTTCCGTCTTCGAAATCAACCTTTGCCTTGGTGAAATGCACCTGAGATGCGCTCAATCCTGCTGCCTTTAGAGCGATGTTCTTTGCTTTTTCCAATCCTACATCCGTGGAAGCGGGAGAGGGGATCACAAAGTTGTTGATGTCATTGTCCTTCTCGCGGATCTTACCTGTAGCCGCATCGATCTCGTAATCATACTCCACATTGTTGTGGTAGAACTCGATGTCATAAACTTTTCTTCCGTCATCAAAGTCCACATGTGCTTTTACGAACTTGACTTGAGAAGCGGAAAGACCTGCATCCCTCAAAGCGACGTTCTTTGCTTTTTCCAATCCTACATCCGTGGAAGCGGGAGCGGAGATCACAAAGCCTTCAATATCGGTATCCTTCTCCAGTATCCTACCTGTAATCGCATCGATCTCATAGTCATATTCCTTGTTGTCACGGTAGAATTCAATGTCATAAACTTTTCTTCCGTTTTCGTAATCAAGAGCTGTCTTGATGAAACGTGCTTTGGAAGCGGGAACTCTTGCATCGTTTAAGGCGATCGCCTTTGCCTTCTCCAGTCCGATGTTATTGACGGGTGCGGCAGATACGATAATGGATCCGGCTACTAAATTTAATCCCAGTGCAAGAGCAAGTCCTTTGCCCAGATAATTCTTTTTGTTATTTTGTGTTTTCATGGTTGAAATCCTCCTTAGTAAAAAATCACAGATTTGATGCGGACAGAGTAGAAACATCATCGTATAACAGATATCGAATAAGTGGTATCCGGGCCGCTTTTTTGTTCTACATTTGTCTTATATAAATGTCAATAGTTTTTCGGAAATTTTTTTGATTATTTTTCAAACCTTGATATTACAGGATTTCGGGTGGGGGATTGCTTGTTACAGATCCGCTTCCTTCCTCCTCCTCTTCCATTCATTCCAAAAGGCACGGTAGCCTTCTTCTTCAAATTCGTCGTGAAGGACCTTGGGGGAAGAGGAGAGGTAGAAGGCTTCGATCCGATCGACGAATTTGAGGACTTCGGCCTTGTATTCTTCGAAGGGGAGGGAGATCTCCTCCTTGTTTTCGAGGATGATGCGGACCTTTTCTCCCTCGTGAAGGAGGGTCCAGTCGATGCCGTTGTCACAGCCTATGATTTCGACTTCGGAAAGATCTTCGTTCGGGATGAAGGTATTTCCGCAACAGGGAAGGAATTGAAGTCCCTCTCCCGCAATATGGTCGTATTCCAAACTCTTGAGAAGAGAGAGAGCCGTTGCGCTCACGGTCGCATCGTATTCCAAGACCGTCTTCCCCAGTTTTACTCTTATATCGCCGTGCAGACAGGGGTCCTTGGGATTATCCGAGCTCCCGTCTATCCATGCGAGATTTTTTACTTCCGGTTTAAATTCAGACATTGCATGCCTCCTTGCACCAATACCTATTACGAAATATTTACAGTCAATGTCCCTTACATGCGGTAAGGAGTTATCCGTTGATCAACACTGTTATTACTCTGAGTTATGGACATAAACGATCTGTGACCCGTAGAAGACAAAACGATTTTCTGCGGTCGAAAAATAGATATATCCATACCTGCAAGCATAAAAATCTGTTTTATCGCCCATAGAATGAAGGATATGGATATCAATAATTCAAATGGGGAATGGGATAAATATAGATCGTAGCGAGCTTATTATCTCATATTGTTTGAAACAGTCAAGTTTTTCTATAGATATTATACGAAACTGTAACGGAGATCCATATGAAACGGTGATACAAAAAGAGATACCGAATACGCCCAAACGGCGCATTCGGTATCTGAAATAAAAGGAGTTTTAGCAATCGTATGGTGGATTAATCTTCATCGTCGTCATCATCATCGTCATCATCATCGTCGTTATGACCGTTGTCATAATCGTCGTCGATGTCTACATCATATTCAAGGATATTTCCTGAAGAAGCTTCGATCTCGAGACTGTATTCTACATTGTTGTGGTAGAATTCGATGTCGTAGACTTTTGTTCCATCTTCAAAATCAGCTTGTGCTTTAGTAAAATACACTTGAGATGCGTTCAATCCTGCTGCGTTTAGAGCGATGTTCTTCGCTGCTTCCAATCCGATATCCGCAGGAGCGGGAGCAGGGATCTCAAAGTCTTCGATGTCGGTATCCTTCTCGAGGATTCGTCCCGTAGCTGCATCAATCTCGTAGTCGTACTCTTTGTTTTTGTGATAGAACTCGATATCATAAACCTTCTTGCCGTCTTCCATCTCAGCCTTTGCTTTTACAAACTTGACTTGAGAAGCGGAAAGTCTTGCATCTTTCAAAGCGATGTTCTTTGCTTTGTCTACTCCGATATCCGCGGGAGCGGGGATTTCAAAGCCTTCGATGTCGGTATCCTTCTCGAGGATTCGTCCCGTAGCCGCGTCAATCTCGTAGTCGTACTCTACATTGTTGTGGTAGAACTCGATATCATAAACCTTCTTGCCGTCTTCCATCTCAGCCTGTGCTTTTATGAATTGGACTTGAGAAGCGGAAAGGCCTGCATCTCTTAGAGCAATCTCTTTCGCCTTGTTCAGTCCGATATCGGCAGGAGCAGGGATTTCAAAGCCTTCGATGTCGGTATCCTTCTCGAGGATTCGTCCCGTAGCTGCATCAATCTCGTAGTCGTACTCTTTGTTTTTGTGATAGAACTCGATATCATAAACCTTCTTGCCGTCTTCCATCTCAGCCTGTGCTTTTACGAATTGGACCTGAGAAGCGGAAAGACCTGCATCTCTTAGAGCGATGTTCTTTGCTTTGTCTACTCCGATATCCGCGGGAGCGGGGATTTCAAAGCCTTCAATGTCGGTATCCTTCTCGAGGATTCGTCCTGTAGCTGCATCAATTTCGTAGTCGTACTCTTTGTTTTTGTGGTAGAACTCGATATCGTAAACCTTCTTGCCGTCTTCCATCTCAGCCTTTGCTTTTACAAACTTGACTTGAGAAGCGGAAAGTCTTGCATCTTTCAAAGCGATGTTCTTTGCTTTGTCTACTCCGATATCCGCGGGAGAGGGGATCACAAAGTTGTCGATATCATTGTCTTTTTCAAGGATCTTACCTGTAGCTGCGTCAATTTCGTAGTCGTACTCTTTGTTTTTGTGATAGAACTCGATGTCATAAACCATTTTCCCATTTTCGTAATCGAGAGCCGCTTTTACGAAAAATGCGTTGGAAGGATGAACTCTTGCGTCCTTCAGTGCGATCGATTTTGCCTTCTCGAGTCCGATGTTATTATTGGTAGGAGCGGCGGATACGATCATAGAACCGGATGTCAAATTCAATCCGAGTGCAAGAGCAAGTCCTTTGACCAGATAGTGCTTTTTGCTTTTTTGTGCTTTCATAGTTGAAAACCTCCTTAAAAAATACCTGTTTGATGTAGATTGATCGTTTCTCTGTTGGCCAAAGTATACAAGTGACGTTTTTTATCGTTCTACAAATGTCTTAAATATATTCTACAAATGTCTTATGTAAATGTCAATAGTTTTTTTTGAATTTTTTTGAAATTAATTTTTGTTTATTGATATCAGAGAGTTTGAAGTAAAAAATATTTAAAGAAGTCAATTTTTAGAAAACACTTAAAGAAATCATCTGCGATGAGGAGATAAGATAGGTTTTATATTTCGGGCTTTTCGTATAACTGTATTTCGAATTTCGATAAATATTTTAGGAAGTTATTATTCTTTTGAGCTGTGGATATAAACGTTCTGTGATCTATAGAAGATAATACTACTATTCTTTTGAATAGTGGATATAAACAATCTGTGACCCATGGAAGACAACATAGTTTTTCGTCATCGAAAAACAGATATATCCACACTTCTATTGGAGAATAGGGTCAATTAGGTAACAAGAGAAGTAGTAACAGTCTGAGTCTAAGCGGATATAAAAACACCGGATATGCAGAGCATACCCGGTATTAAGAGTGCATGTATACTATTATCTGTCTAAACTGTCTATATCAATAACCTGTATTCATGAACACAAAGAAGTTTGTTGTATTTTTAAAGGCTGATATTTCCGGCTTCAATCGGATAATAGCACGAACTGTATTCCTAGTCGTCAATATCTACATCGTATTCACGGATGGTTCCGGAAGCCGCATCGATCTCAAAGTTGTATTCTTTTCCGTTGCTGTAAAACTCAATGTCATATACGCTTACTCCATCATCGTAGTCGGCATGAGCTTTTATAAAGTTGACTTGAGAAGCTTTTAATCCCGCCTTATTCAAAGCGATAGATTTTGCTTTTTCGAGTCCGATGCCTGAACCGGAGTTGGAAGATTTCTTTTGTGTGCTTTTTTGCGGAATGGTGTAATCTTCGATATCGGTGTCTTTCTCAAGGATGGCTCCCGATACGGCATCGATCTCATAATCATACTCCACACCATTGCTGTAAAACTCAATGTCGTAGACCTGTCTTCCGTCATCGCTGTCCAGCTTTGCTCTGACAAAGGCAACGTTTTTTGCCTTTAATCCTGCATTCTTCAAAGCGATGGATTTTGCTTTCTCTACTCCGATGCTCGAACCGGATTTAGAAGAAGCCTTCTTTTGTGCATTTTTTTGAGGAATGGAATAATTCTCGATATCGGTGTCTTTTTCGAGGATCTTGCCGGATGCGGCGTCGATCTCATAGTCGTACTCTACTCCATTGCTGTAAAATTCGACATCATAGACCCTTCTTCCGTCGTCGGTATCAAGTTTTGCCGTTACGAAGGCAACATTTTTCGCCTTTAATCCCGCATTCTTCAATGCGATGGATTTTGCTTTCTCGACTCCGATACTCTTGGGTGCGGCGGAAGCAATCCCCGATCCCGCTACCAAACTCAATCCCAGTGACAGGGCAAGCCCTGCAAGAATATACCTTGATGTTTTCTTATTTGTTTTCATGACTTATAGTCTCCTTTTTCAATAACATGGTTTGTTGTAGAAGTTGCAAAAAAGAATATGGTTTCATATAGTGGAAACGCTCTTTTTTCTACAAATGTCTTAACTATATTCTACAAATGTCGATGACGAATGTCAATACCTTTTTTAAAGTTTTTTTGTTCTTTATTAAAAGCTTGTAATATCAATGAAAATACAATTGTTACAATTCGGTGATAAAAAGTTTTTGTGCAGTGTATTTCAATAGGATATAGCCTATACTTACCACCCAATTTCATTTTGAAACAAAAAAAGAAAGATATTTGTAGAATATCGTAAACGGAAACGAGGTAAGTTGTATTTTTTTGTTCATAAAAAATACATTATATAAGTAGGTGCAGCCTTATTTGAAGTAGCGATAAAAAATGTTTTGTATCCGCTATCATATTTTTTGAAATATCGTTTTTATATCTTTGCTACTCTTTGATAGAAGGAGGATCGTATCGATCCTTCAATTGAGAAAAGTCGTTTTATATCATGGGAAATACAAATTGTTGATATCAAAGGTTCAACAGTATTAAGGCAACACTACACAAAGGGATATCTTGATTTTATTTATAAAGTACGAAATAACACTCCTAAGAAGTGTATTCTTTGCGTGAAAGAAGTTTTTCTCTGTGTTGTTCTGCGGTGTTTTCCAAGGCGTATTTACCGAAATGTGAAAAGGCAGCGGGATAAAAAGCTCTCGGATATCGCAGTCGGAGGCCTATAAAAAAGAAGATGGAGATGATGTTTTGATTTTGACCTATGTTCGTGATATGTATATAATAGAAGAGGGTGGGCATAGGTTGCGTGTAAAATTTGGAATCAGGGCTGCAATTTCAGGAAGGCATAATCTGGAGATTTGACATTGTTCGGTGTTTGCCGAAACATTCATCTCTGCAACACTGGAGGCTGTTCCCGGGCTTATGGAAAGAAAGCAATGGATATCAATGAACCGGCGTATAACAGTATACATCATCGCTGAATTTTTCAATTCAAACACGGAGGAAGAATATGAGATTACTTCATTTGGCAGATTTACATATAGGCAAGATACTCAACGGCTATTCCATGCTTGAGGACCAGCGTCATATCTTGGCTCAGGTGCTCGACATCGTCGATCGGCAGGGGGCGGATGTCGTCCTTATAGCAGGGGATATCTACGACAGGAGCATTGCGCCCAAGGAGGCGCTGACGCTCTACAACGATTTTTTGGCGGAGCTCATCCTCAAAAGGGGGCTCAGCGTTATCGCCATATCGGGCAACCACGATTCGGGCGAACGTCTGGAGGCGGGAAGTGCACTTACCGAGGCGATGTCCTACTATATGGAGGGAACATTCAAGAAGGACACGAGGAGGATCACCCTCAAGGACGAGTTCGGGGAGGTAGACTTCTATCCGATCGCCTTTGCCGATGTCGCCGAGGTGAGGCTGACCTTGGAGGAGGACAGTATCCGGAGTTTCGATGAGGCGATGCAAGAGACGGTGGAGAGGATAGAACTTCGCGACGCGGTAAGGAGCGTCGCCCTGGCACATTGCTATGCCGTATCACAAGAGACGGACGAGGAGGAGAAGATCGACTCCCAAAAACCGCTCAGCATAGGCGGAAAGGACTTTGTGAAGGCAAGCTATTTCTCCAAGTTCAACTACACCGCTCTGGGGCACCTTCATCGAAGGCAGAAGTGTCTGTTGCCCAAGATCCGATACTGCGGAACCCTCCTCAAATACTCGTTCTCCGAAGAAACACACACCAAGTCCGTCCTCCTCGTCGACCTTGATGCGGAGGGAAATGTCAGTATCATAGAGGAGGAAGTGTTTCCTCTTAGAAATATGAGGACGATAAGAGGGAGGTTTGAAGAAGTCCTGCAGGCCGCGACAACGGATGTGCACAAGGAGGACTATGTTCGATTCATCCTCGAGGATGAAGAGCTGATCCACAATGCAATGAGCGTGTTGAAATCATACTATCCCTACGCGATGGAGTTGAGGTATGAGTTTCGCGAGAGGGAGGCGAAGAAGTTTTTTTCGCACAGGGGAGAGAGGGAGAAGACCGTCCTTGAGATGGCGAGCCTGTTCTACGAACAGAATTACGAAGAACCGATGGACGAGCTTACCCGAGACCTTGTTCGGGAAGTGGTGGAAGCGATAGGAGGAGAGAGCAGATGAAACCGATCGTACTGACGATGAACGGATTTATTACCTACAAGGGAAGGGAGGTCGTCGACTTTAGAAACTTTGAGCAGGGCTCGTTGTTTATCATCTCCGGGCCTACGGGAGCGGGCAAGACGACGATCTTCGACGCGATCTGCTTCGCCCTCTACGGCAAGATCAGCAGTCAGGATAGGGGAGACGGAGAAGAACTGCGCTCCCAGTACCTTTCGCCGGAAGACCCTAAGACTTATGTGGAGTTGGAGTTCGAGGTCAATATGCAGAAGATCCGCATCGTGCGTTATCCCAGACAGGTCATCAAGAAGAAGAGAGGGAGCGTGGCTGCGGTATCCGAAGAGGTCGAGCTCTATTACGAAGACAAGGTCATCACCGCCAAGAGGGAGGCGGATGAGAAGATTGTCGAACTTACGGGTTTGACTTGGGAACAGTTTACAAAGATCGTCTTACTGCCCCAAGGGGAGTTTCGGAAGTTTTTGACGGCAGCTTCCAACGAAAAGGAGGAGATCCTGCGCAAGATCTTTGACACTTCAAGGTATCAGAGGTTTTCGGAAGAGATCAAAAGGCGTTACAGCCTGGTTCAAAAGAAGTTCGAGATTCTAGAGCAACGTGTGGACCTCGCCGTATCGACCTTGGAAGAGGAGACCTTGGAGAAGATCCGAGACTACAGGAAGGACGACCGCCTGCCCCCTCAGTTCTACGCCGAAGTTTCTGACAGGTTGGAGGAGGAGAGGGAAGATCTCGACAGGCAGCTGAGGAAGGGGCAAAAGAAAGAGAAGGAGGAAGAGAAGAGGTCCGAACAACAGGCCGTTTCCATCCATCGTGCACAAGAACACAATGAGAAACTTGAGGACTATGAGGCCGCAAGAAAGGAGCTCAGCGAGTTGTGCGAGCATGAAGAGAAGATCGCAACACTTCGCAAGAGGCTCGACACCGCAAGGCGTTCGTCCATCCTCCTTCTGGGAGAACAGGAGGTCCGGAGACAGAAGGAGGTCTTGCAAAAGACCGACTCGGACCTTGCACTCCTCAAGACGACCGAGGGAGAGCTTGCCGAGAAGAAGAAGGAGGTCCAAAAGGACTACGACGGGATCGAGAGCTTGGAGGAAGAGACCGAAAACCTCCTTCATCAGATCGAGGCTCTAAAGAAAGAAATCGAAGAACTTGCAAGGCTGGAAGAAAAATTGAAGGAGGAAGCTCTTTACCGTAAAAAGAAGAAGGGGGGCGAAGGGGTCGTTCAGCGACTCGGAACCGAGCTTTCGAAGTTGGAAGAAGAGATTGCAGCCCTGTCCTCGCCACTGAAACGGATCCATGCCAAAACTACGGAATTGATCGAATTGGAGAGAACTTGTAATACGAGTACCTCGGGTCTTGAGGTACTTCGAAAGATCTATAAGCATCTGAACTCCACCCTGAAGGAAAAACAGGGTCTGCATAGTCTTACGCAGGAGGTCCCGAAACTGGAAGCCGAGTTGAAACAAAGGGAGGAAGAGCTCCATATCAAGACGGAGAACTTCGAAAAGCAACTTCTTCTGGTCTATGCCGAAACCCTCAAAGAAGGTGAGGCCTGCCCGCTCTGCGGTTCTCTCCACCATCCCAAGGTCCTGGAGGCGGGAGAAGTCGTAGGAAAGCAGGAACTGGAAGAAGAGAGAAAGGCGATCACGGAGCTTAGAAAGAAACTTGTACAGACACAGCAGAAGGAAGTCGGGCATAGAGCGAACATTGGAAATTTGAACGAAGAACTCCGCGAAGAGGTTGGAAGGCTTGGAAACGGAGAAGCGGGTGCTCTCTCCCGAAGGCTCAAGAGCCTGACCGATCTTCTGTCCGTCGATGAGGAGGAAGTCGCCCTCTTGGTGGAAGAGTCCAAGCAGGCGGGTTCGGAGCTGAAGAAGAAATTGAAAGGTCAGGAAGAGAGCCTTGCGCAGGGAAGAAGGGAACTGGAGATCCTGGGTGATGAAGCGAAGAAGGAAGAAGAACTCTCAAAGCAAAGAGAGGAACTCCTTGAAAAGAAGACGAAGGCGGAGAAGGACCTTCTTCTCTACGCGGAGAAGGAAACTGTCTGCCAAGTCGAAATCGCGAGGATCATGGGAGAACTTCGCCTTGAGACCTACGATGTCAGCGAAGGCGAACTTCGAAGAAGAGAACTTGCGAAGCTGCAGGATCTTCGTTCTTCCAACAAGGCAAGGATCGCTCAAATAAAGAAGGACTATCAGTTAGTCAGTGACAAACTCCATTTGATCAGCGGACAACTCAGCTCCCTCTCGGAGAAGAAGGTCGAGGAGGAACTGAGGTATCATCAGAGCCTCTCCAAGTGGGAGAAGGACGTTGCGGAGATCTTCTCTTCTCCGGAAGAATACAGACAGAGTCTTATGAGTGAAGAGGAGATGGAAGAAGATGAGAGCCTTATTCAGGGGTATGAAAAGTTAAAACAGGAACTCTCCGCCAAGCTCCAAACCCTCTCCGCTCAGCTTGAGAGCAAAGAGAAGGCGGATGTGAATGCCCTGGAAGAAGAAAAGAAAACAACGGATCAACAGCTCGGTCTTCTCAGGGAAGAACTCAAGGGCCTTTCGGCAAAGAGGGAGAACCTCTCCAAGGTCGTGGAGGTGATGAAGGCAGTGATCGAAGAACAGGGACGGGAAGGAGAAGTGCGAAGAAGGCTTGCGACCCTGAATAGGCTGTGCAGCGGAGAAAATGCCGTCAAGGCGACACTGGAGACCTACGTCCTGATGTACTACTTCGAAGAGGTACTCGCCCATGCCAACCGAAGACTGTATCAGATGACGGACGGGCAGTACACCCTATACCGTAAGGAAGACAACTTCAAGGGAAACAGGAGGAACAAAGGTCTGGAACTGGAGATCCTCGATGCCAACGTAGGAAAGAAGAGAAATACAGCGACCCTCTCCGGAGGAGAAGGCTTTCTCGCTTCCCTGTCTTTGGCTCTGGGGCTGTCGGATGCCATGATGAGTGCAACGGGACAGATCGAAGTGCACACCCTCTTTATCGACGAAGGTTTCGGTACCCTCGACAGGGACAAACTGCAAAATGCCATCGACTGCCTTTTGGAACTGACGGGAAAACATCGATTGATCGGAATTATCTCCCACGTCGAAGAACTCAAACAGGACATCCCCAATAAGATCCTGGTCGACTACAAAAAAGACAGCGGAAGCAGCTTGAAGATGGTGTATTGAGCCGAGGTTGCCCTTTGGGTTTGCACTGTCCGTTTTTTCAAGACGATGGAGATCCGTACTTGCTCCCCGGAGTGCAGTTATCGTTTTTCACTTTGATTTACTACAAACTATGATTCACATTTATATACCCCATAAACCTGACAGCTTAATTGGGGAAATACCGCACAACTCAAAAGATCAGCGTAAAATCGATTTTAATATGAAGGATAACATTCTTGAAGGTGTTGATATGAAAAACTTTTGCATTGTATAAACTCAAGGGAAGATCGGGAAGTTTGCCTTTGTTCGGTGGTTCCTCAGGTTTTAGTATAAGTGGCAATATAAGAAGGTCTTTGGGAGAAGATAGGGTTTTGGATCTCTATGGAGTTCAGAGACCGGAGAGGAGAAGGATAGAATGGAATTTAAAGAATTGGAAGTTTTTGTTGCTCTGGTTGAACTCAGGAGCTTCTCCAAGGCGGCAAAGGCACTAAACCTTTCACAGCCTACGGTGAGCATCCACATCAAAAACTTGGAAGAAGAACTCGATACAGTCCTGTTTGTGCGTTCGACGAGGGACATGAAGATCACCGATGAGGCTCTGCTCCTGTATAAGGAAGCAAAGGAGCTTATCTCGAAGAAAAATCAAATGATGGAATACTTTATAAGGCTGAGGCGGAAAGAAGTTGTGGTAGGGGTCTCGACGATATCGGCGACCTACCTTCTTCCGCGGCTCATGGGAGATTTTTATAAAAAAAATCCCGATATTTCGATAAAAGTCGAGGAAAAAAACAGCCTCGATACCATTGAATCCATTGCGGATAAGAGGGTGGATATCGGGATTGTAGGGATGAAGACCGAGGAGGAGAATTGTTGTTTCTTTCCCATCTACAAGGACGAGTTCGTCTTTGTGGCGCCGAACACGGACTACTATCGGCATCTCAAAAAAAGCAATCCTTCGATCCAGACTCTGGCAAAAGAGCCTTTTATTATAAGAGAGAGCGGTTCCGGAGTGAAGAAGCATATGGAGATGATCATGAAGTCCGCCGGGGTGCAGATTCAGGATATCAATATAGTAGCATCGATCAACGATGTCGAAGTAATGAAGCAACTTGTAGTCGAAGGAGTAGGAGTCTCCTTTCTTTCCAAAGTGGCGGTAAAGGGCTTGGTGGAAGAGAGAAAACTTGTAGAGATTCCTCTGGGGGAAGTGGAGCGCAGATATCGTTACCTTTATTTGGTGTGGAATCATAAGATGAATATGCCCTCTTATATTAAGGAGTTCCTCAACTATATCAAGAATCAATATTATGTAGAGGAAGAATAGGAGAAACAATAGTGAAGGACTATTGCTATTTATACTGAAACTTTAATAACTAACCCTCAACCCCTTTGAAATACAAGGATATTTGCAAGAGTACAAGTTGAATTTACTACCAATTTACTACTTTTGAGGAAAGAGCCTTGATGTGCTGTAAAAACTCTTACAGATAGAAATATTTTACCACAGATAGTAAAAAGCAGGTTGGGGAAATTCTAAAGATATAGAGCCGTATATCGATGAAAAGATGGAGAATAACATTCTTCTGACACAGACAGAAAGGCTCACGATGAATGGACGACCGAAGAATCCGAAACACGCAAGAAATAAAAATGTTCTTGTTATCGGTGGGTCAGGCTCCGGTAAGACGAGGTTTTATGTAAAACCGAACTTAATGCAAATGCACTCGTCATATTGCGTAACCGATCCGAAGGGAACGATCGTCTTGGAGTGTGGCAAGATGCTTGAAGATAATGGCTATGAGATAAAAATCTTAAATACCATTAACTTCAAAAAGAGTATGAAATATAATCCATTTGCCTATATCCGTTCAGAGAAAGACATTTTGAAATTAGTGCAAACCATCATTGCGAACACTAAAGGTGAAGATTTCTGGGTCAAAGCCGAGAAACTCTACTATACAGCCCTTATCGGATATATCTTCTATGAAGCTCCAAGAGAAGAAAAGAATTTTAAGACGCTTCTTGATATGATTGATGCTTCCGAGGTCAGGGAAGATGATGAAACATACATGAATCCGATCGACAGGCTCTTTGAAGCGTTGGAAAAACGAGAACCGGCACATTTTGCCGTGAAGCAATATAAAAAGTACAAATTAGCCGCCGGCAAAACTGCCAAATCGATTCTTATAAGTTGTGGTGCAAGGCTTGCTCCCTTTGATATTCAGGAACTTAGGGATTTGATGAGTGAAGATGAACTGGAACTGGATACACTGGGAGATCGAAAGACTGCCCTCTTTGTTATTATCTCCGATACCGATGATACTTTTAACTTTGTTGTTTCGATTATGTACTCACAGTTATTTAATCTGCTCTGTGATAAGGCGGATGATGTTTACGGCGGAAGATTACCTGTTCATGTAAGGTGTCTTTTGGATGAGTTTGCAAATATCGGTTTGATTCCAAAGTTTGAGAAGCTGATTGCAACTATCAGAAGTAGAGAGATTTCGGCGAGCATTATCTTGCAAGCACAATCTCAGCTAAAGGCAATTTACAAGGATCATGCAGATACCATTGTCGGTAACTGTGATAGTACCTTGTTTTTAGGAGGGAAAGAGAAAACAACATTAAAAGAGCTTTCTGAAACACTTGGAAAAGAAACCATCGACCTTTATAACACTTCGGAAACAAGGAGCAATCAAAAGAGTTTCGGGCTGAATTACCAAAAGACCGGAAAAGAGCTGATGAGCCAAGACGAGATTACGGTGATGGACGGTAGTAAATGTATCTTTCAGCTTCGTGGTGTCAGACCTTTTTTGTTGGATAAATTCGACATCACAAAGCATAAAAATTATAAACTCTTAGAAGACTACGACAAGAGAAATTTCTTTGATATTCAGAAGTATCTTGCCACAAGAGAAAAAGCAAAATTAAGAAAGAATACGGTGGTTACAAGAATGAATAATCCACTTGATTAAATGACAAAATATGGGAAAAGTGATAAAATGGGATGGATAAGAAATTGATAAATTAGAATATAATGAATCGGAATATAGGAAAGCTAAAAAATAATAAAATTATAGAGGGAAATATGATATTGAAATTAGAAAATATGGAATCGGAAAAAACGCAAGAATTGGCAAATTTAATCAGAGAATACAATAGATCTAAGAGAGAACAATCTAAAAGTGAACCTCTTAACATCTATGCGGAAGATGAACAAGGCAACTTAATGGCCGGCATGGTAGCGGAGACTTTTGGAAATTGGCTTGAGATTGAGTATTTGTATGTCAGGGATGATTTACGGGGACAAGGGCTCGGCTCAAAAATCTTGAAAATGGCGGAAAAAGAGGCGAAAGAGAGAAAGTGTAAGTATTCATTCGTGGACACTTTTAATTTTCAAGCACCGAAATTTTATGAAAAGCATGGTTATAAAGAAGTATTTGCATTGAAAAACTATCCTTATACGGGTGAGCGATACTATTATACAAAAGAGCTATGATTTGAAGTGTAGTTTGGAAATTGGAATCATTTACTGTGATAATAATCATTATAGGTAAATCCCAGTTTGTCGAACTAAAACAATTAAATAAAACCACTAAGAGGAAGTAAAAGCAAATAGTCGTTACTTCCTTTTTTGATGCTTAAAAATAAGGAGGAAGCTATGAGAATAAGGAACAGATCCCCAACTATATCGGTGGAAATAATCAGAATAGGCAAGTAGTTTAGGCGATAGAGAGAAATCCTATCGTCTATTTTTTTACGGGGAATACGAAAGGACAAGGAAATGGACAAAGAAAAAATGATTAACATCAATGCCAGTCTTGTGGAAGAACCGGTGTTTAGGTCGTTTGAAAAAGACGGCGAAGAGGTAAAGGTTGCAAACTTCACTTTGGTGAAGAAGTACGGAGGCGGTAAGGAATACACAAAATGCTCGGTGTATGGCGAAAAAAGTGAGATGGCAAGGGGTTTTAAGAAAGGCGACTTGATCCATGTGTTCGGCTACTTCAAGGAAAGAGCTAAGGGAGATAAGATCTTTAAGAACTTCATCGTAAAATCTCTGAACAAAATTGAAAACAAGAATAAGAATGAAGATAACAAGGAGGAAAACTAATATGGAATTTTTTACACAGGCAGTAGATGTACTAAAAGTTTTGGTAACGGCGGTAGGTGCAGGTCTTGGTGCGTGGGGCGTGATTAACCTCATGGAGGGGTACGGAAACGACAACCCGGGAGCGAAGTCACAGGGTGTCAAACACTTAATGGCAAAATAAAGACGGAATAACAAGTGAAACAAGGTTTGCAAAACTGAGTTCGAGAAACATTAGATTGAGTTTATTCAATGTATATGTTATAATTGATAAAGTTTATGCAGATAGGAGAATGAACTATGGCACTTAATTATAAACCGTTATGGATACAGCTTATAAAAAAGGATTTGATGAAAGTCGATGTCATCAGAATGGCGGGACTTACCACGAATGTTATGGCACAGATGGGAAAGAATAAGCCTATTACATTCAAAAACCTTGAGAGAATATGCAAGGCACTTGAATGCACTCCTAACGATGTGATTAGCTTTGATGATGATTATGGAAAGGAAGAAGATGAGCGAAATTAAGTTAAAAGATGAAAATGCAATGAATGGACTTTATGATGAAATAAAGACCTTAGTCATTCATTCAAGAAACCACATTGTAACGGAAATAAATTCGACATTACTCCAAACTTATTGGGAGATTGGCAAGAGGATCGTTACGAATGAGCAAAATCATTCTGAAAGGGCAGAATATGGAAGAGCTTTACTGAAAGGTTTATCTAAGATGCTGACTAAAGAATTTGGGCGTGGATTTTCAGTTTCCAATCTACAATTTATGAGAAGATTTTACCAAGAATATGAAATTCAACAGACACTGTCTGTTAAATTGAGTTGGTCACATTACTGCGAGTTATTGTCTATTAGTGATAAGAATAAGCGTAGTTTTTATGAAAAAGAAACTGTCAATTCTAATTGGTCGGTAAGAGAACTCAAACGACAAATATCAACCTCTTTGTATGAGAGATTGTTGCTTTCTGCCGGAAAAGAGAACAAGGAAAAAGTATTGGAATTGGCATTAAAAGGCAACGAGATACAGAGTTCTTCGGATATTGTCAAAGATCCCTATGTGTTTGAATTTTTGGGGATACCTGAAGAAAAGCCGATAATGGAGAGTGATTTAGAAAAAGCCTTAATCGCTCATATTGAAAATTTTTTGTTGGAATTGGGGAAAGGCTTTATGTATGTCGGTTCACAGCAGAGGGTGACTTTGGGGAATACACATTATTATGTGGATATGGTGTTTTATAACAAAATACTCCGAAGCTATGTGTTGATAGAATTGAAAACGGGAAAACTGATGCCTGAAGCGGTGGGGCAACTCAATATGTATCTAAATTATTTCAGAGAAGAAGTGAATGACGAGATGGACGCAGAGCCGATCGGCATTATTTTATGTACCGACAAGGAAAACATACAGGCAGAATATGCACTCGGTGGAATTTCCAACACTATTTTTGCATCAAGATATACACTGTATATTCCAAACAAAGAGGTACTTCAAGCCGAACTTGAAAAAGTGATAGGTGCTTATGAAAGAGATAAAAGTAAGCATAACCCCAAAAATGATTAAAATAGCATTCGAGACACTTAAATGATCTCACATAAATGTTGGAGGAAAAAGAATAATGAGTAGGATAATTTCAAAACTACTTGTAGACTCAAACTATCAAGTAGAACAATTTTCAGATATTGAGATAGAAGCGGTAGAAAAGCTGATCACTGTCAAAAAGAATAAAAAAGGCGAAGATGTTTTATATGTTAATTGTCAAGTTAGGAACAAGGAAATAAAGCTAACTGATGAGGAATTGGTAAGACAGCTTTATATTTTTAAGCTAACCAACACCTATGGGTATCCTAAAGATAAGATGGAGCTTGAATATAGTGTTTCATTCGGTAGAGAAAAGAAAAGAGCCGATATTGTCATATTTGATAAAGTGGAAACGACCGTTCCATATATTATTGTTGAACTCAAGAAACCAAAACTTAAAGATGGAAAAGAGCAGTTAAAAAGTTATTGTAATGCTACCGGAGCCCCTATTGGTGTATGGACGAATGGTGGGCAAATTTCGTTTTATCACAGGAAAGATCCTAACTTTTTTGAGGACTTACCGAATATACCGAGTTATACAGAAAAGCTATCTGACATTCTAAGTGAAAGATGGACAATACAAGATTTAGTAGAGAAAGATAAACTTGTTACTGAAAAGAAAAGCTTGAAAGATCTCATCTTGGAAATGGAAGATGAGGTTTTGGCAAATGCCGGCGTAGATGTTTTTGAGGAAGTTTTTAAGTTGATTTTCACCAAACTTTTTGATGAAATGGAAAGTGGAAGGAATGCTACAAGACACTTAGAATTTAGGAACTATGGAGATACTGAAAGTGAATTGAAAGAAAAAGTCCAAAGGCTATTTGACAGAGCGAAAGAAAGATGGGACGGAGTATTTAGTGAAGATGCAAAAATCACCCTTACTCCATCTCACCTTTCAGTTTGTGTATCTTCTTTGCAAGATGTAAAGCTCTTTAATTCTAATCTTGATGTTGTTGATGATGCCTTTGAATATTTGATGAGTAAATCATCAAAAGGAGAAAAAGGTCAGTATTTTACACCCAGATATGTGATTGATATGTGCGTAAAAATGCTGAATCCGAAGAAAACGGAAACGATGATAGACACTGCGAGTGGGTCTTGCGGTTTCCCAGTGCATACTATTTTTTATGTATGGAAAGAGATCCTTAAAGAAAAGGGTATGGAACAAAGCCACCTGTTTACAAGCCAAGAAAAACCGGCAGAGTGTACTGATTATGTAAATGATAAAGTATTTGCCATAGATTTTGATGAGAAGGCGGTTAGAGTTGCAAGAACACTTAATTTGATTGCCGGGGACGGTCAAACAAATGTACTCCATCTGAATACTTTGGATTATGAAAGATGGGAAACAACAACAAAAACAGACGATTGGACGGATACCTACAATAACGGTTGGAAGAAATTGAAAAAGCTACGAGAAACAAAGAATAGTGATTATAGCTTTAATTTTGATGTGTTGATGGCTAATCCGCCATTTGCGGGTGAAATCAAGGAGTCGAGAATTATTTCTAAGTACGAACTTGGAAAAAATGCGAAGGGGAAATATCAATCAAAAGTTGGCAGAGATATTCTATTTATCGAGAGAAATCTCAATTTTCTAAAGCCCGGTGGAAGAATGGCGATTGTTCTCCCACAAGGTAGATTTAATAATTCATCAGACAAATATATTAGAGATTTTATTTCAGAGCACGCCAGAATTCTTGCGGTGGTTGGACTTCACGGAAATGTATTCAAGCCACATACAGGCACAAAAACCTCAGTTCTATTTGTTCAGAAGTGGGACGATGAACTTTGCCCTAAAAAAGAGGATTATCCAATTTTCTTTGCAACTATGCAAGAACCAAGTAAGGATAATTCGGGAGATAAGGTTTTTGTTAAGGACGAAGATGGTCTGCCACTTCTTGATAGTCACGGTCATTTAATTGTAAAACACGATCTATATAATCACGATGGAGTTACGGAAGATGGAATAGCTGAAGCCTTTATAGAGTTTGCCAAAAAGGAAAACCTCAGTTTTTTCTAAATAGCCCGTTCGATAAAGAGAAATATGAAAGATTATTGAACGGGCTGGAAATAAGTGTGATACCTTATAAGGAATTGTTCGATGAAAGCATAGATTTCAGGTTGGACGCTGAGTATCACAAAAAAGATAATCTTGAAAAAAACAATGTCTTGATAAAAAAAGGGTTTTCTACAATTGGAGAGTTTGCTTATGTAACAGATGGAATTCACACATCAATTGATTATTGTGAAAAAAGCAAAATTCATCTCTTTTCAGCAACAACACCAAAAGAGAATTATTTTGATTTATCCAGAGGAGTGTATATTTCAGAAAAAGCACATAAGCAAAACCCAAGAACTGCATTGAAAGAAAATGATATTATTATTTCGACTGTTGGGACAATAGGAAATTGTGCAGTTGTAAATCGATCTGTATTGCCTGCAAATTCAGATAGAGATGCTGGGATAATCCGCTTGAATGACAATCGGTTTAGATCGAGGTTTATAAGTACTTTCCTTTTGTCTAAATACGGAAAATTTCAAACACTAAGGGAGAGCACAGGAAATGTACAATTACATTTGTTTTTGTATAAAATACGGACGCTAAAAATCCCAAATCTTTCCTTGGATTTTCAAGAGAGAATTGAAGAATTGGTTGTTCAGAGTGATGGTTGTTTAGAAAGTGCAAAATTAAGATATTTACGAGCTGAAAATTTGCTTATATCAGAGCTGGGACTTGAAAATTTCAATCCCTCTAATGAAAAAATAGCGATTAAAAGCTTGAAAGAAAGTTTTCTGAGGACTGGACGATTAGATAGCGAATACTATCAACCTAAATACGATGAGTATGTAAAGAAAATTATGGGCTATGGCGGAGGTTTCAAGCTATTGTCGGAATGTTGCACTATAAAAGACAAAAATTATATGCCAAATGATAACGAAGAGTATCGATATATCGAACTTTCTAATATTGGTATGACTGCTGAAATAAATGATTGCACCATTAGTTTGGGCAAAGAGTTACCGACAAGAGCGAGAAGAAAAGTAGAAGAAGGTGATGTTATTATTTCATCAGTAGAAGGTTCTTTGGATAGTTGTGCGATAGTTCCTAAAAAGTATCATAACGCCTTATGTTCCACAGGGTTTTATGTGGTAAATTCGAGTAGGCTTAATTCTGAAACCTTGCTCACATTGTTCAAATCCAATGTGATGTTAGCGTTGATGAAAAAAGGCTGTTCAGGAACGATACTTACCAATATATCTAAAGAAGAATTTTGTAAACTTCCTATTCCGCTCATTGAAGAACAAGCTCAAATTGAAATATCCGAATATATCAAGCAGAGTATGGAATATAAAGAAAATGCAAAAGCTTTACTTGAAAATGCGAAAAAAAGTGTCGAGATAGCTATTGACAAGAGTGAAACAGAAGCACACAATTTCTTAGACAGACAGACAGACAGACAGACAGACAGACAGACAGACAGACAGACAGACAGACAGACAGACAGACAGACAGACAGACAGACAGACAGACAGACAATAGAATATTATGAAGAAAGAGCGACTTATTTTATAAGACTTGCTCTCTTCAGATTGTATGAGGAGCTTGGATTATTTGATGAGTTGTCAAAGCAGAAGAATTACACAATTAAAAATTTAAGCGATACATTAGCTAAAACGGGGCGATTAGATAGTGAACATTATGATGAAAAGTATGATCGGTTGTTTGAGGAAATCGAGAAGAATGAGTCCCTCTGTTTGGGTAAGTTAGTAGATATTGCAAAATCTGTTGAGCCGGGGAGTGATAATTATGAGGAAAAAGGAGTTCCTTTTATTAGAGTTCAAGACTTCACAAAATTTGGAATAACAAATCCTAAGATTTATCTTTCTGCGAAACGGTTCAAGGATACAATAAGACCTAAAAAAGATACGATCTTGCTTTCAAAAGATGGTACGGTAGGTATTGCATACAAGGTTGATAGTGATGAAGATATTATTACTTCATCTGCAATCCTGCACCTAAGTATAAATAACAAGAAAATTATGCCGGAATATCTCACTCTTGTCTTAAATTCATTTATTGTAAGAATGCAAGGCGAGAGAGATGCGGGCGGATCTATTATCAACCATTGGAAAAAATCGGAGATTGAAAAAGTCAAAATTCCAATCATTGATATGGATAAACAGAGGTACATCAGTGAACTTGTTATGGAGAGCAAAAGTTTAAGGGAGAAATCGAAAAAACTATTAGACATTGCAGTCAGGAGCGTGGAGATTGCAATAGAAGATGGTGAAGAAAAAGCATTAGAACTTCTTGCAAATTAAGTAAGTTAAAACAAATGAGAGATAGCAGAAATGTTGTCTCTTTTTTTATGCCAAGAAAGGAGAACAAGATGGTGGAAACAAAGAAAAAAGCGAAGTTATCCATTGAAGAAAAGATTGCAAGACGAGAAGAAATGGCACAGAAGAATAGCAATGAACTGAAAGTCTTAAAACGAAAACTAAGCGAGCAGAAACGAAAAGAAAGAGATAAGAGAATTTACGAAAAAGGGGCGGTCTTTGAGAGCATAATCAAAGAGAGTATAGCCTTTAACAAGGACGATTATTCTCAGCTACTTATCTATGCCAAAAGCCTAAACGGATTTATGGAAAAGGTATCGGAACTATGCAAAAAGTCAATGGAAAAATCGACGAGCGAAGAAGTAAAAACGGAAGAAACGAAAAGCGAGGGATAAGCAGAGGAAAGCTCCCTTGTTTACAAGTGCGCAATTATACACCCTAAAGGGTGTCCTTGCGTCCTGCGGAGCATTTACCCTTGCAGGGAGCAATAGAGGAGTAGCGAAGATGATCGCATATCCCCCATTCCCTTTTTTATCGTCAAGGGTAATACCCTCGCCTAATTATCTCAACAACTCAAATAAATTTTCGTTGGAGATAATTGGCTGGGGCAGCCTCAGTGCATTCGCTATCGCTCACCCTTGACCCTAAAAATTTGAAACGGATACCATTCGGCAAGCCGACATACTGAAACAACAAAAGCAGTTGCAGTATAGTCGGCTTTTTCTATTGTACCGTTTCAAAACGGTCATTCACTTTACGGACTATCCGAGAAGAAAACCGCTAAGACCGACACCTAAAACAACAAAAGAAAAGAACAAAGACAATCAAAAAGCGAAAGGAGTTGATAAGAGTGGCAGACAGTTTTCACTTTAATATTTCCATCATCTCAAGAGGAAAAGGAAAAAGTGCAGTCGCAAGTGCTGCCTATATTTCTTGTGAGAAACTGATGAATGAATGGGACGGAGTAACCCACGACTATCACAACAAAAAAGGGTTGGAGTATAAAGAAATTTTCTTGCCGGAAAATGCACCGAAGGAATTTTTAGACCGCTCCACCTTATGGAACAGTGTGGAGTTAAATGAAAAAGCCATCAATGCACAGCTTGCAAGAAACTTTATTATTGCCTTACCCAAAGAGTTAAGTTTAGAAGAAAACAAGGAACTCATCAGAGAGTTTATACAGGAGAATTTTGTATCCAAAGGAATGATTGCAGACCTTGCCATTCATCAAGAAAAAGACGAGGGAAACGGAAATATTCACGCCCATATCATGACAACTGTTCGCCCCTTAAATCAAGATGGCACTTGGGGAGCAAAGAGCAAAAAAGAATATCTTCTTGATGAACAGGGGAACAAGATTTTAGGTAAGAACGGAAAACCTAAAACAAGGAAAATCGACCTCACCGATTGGAACAACAAAGACAATGCGGAGAAATGGAGAGAGCATTTTGCCACGCTTTGTAATCAGTATTTAGAAAAAGCCGGAGAACAAAAACGAGTGGATCATCGCTCCTACAAAAGACAAGGAAAAGAAGAAATTCCGACCATTCATTTAGGAGCAAGTGCCAGTGCCTTAGAGAGAAAAGGAGTAGAAACCGAGAAAGGAAACATCAACCGAGAAATCAAAAAGCATAACTCCATTGTGAAAGCAGTCCGAGAAAGAATAGCTGAACTCACCTCTTGGCTGAATGATTTTACCAAAGTCTTATTTGAAAAATATGAGCAGTACAAACAGGAGAAGAAAGAAGAATATGAGAACAAAGCGGAACTCTTTAATCTCTATGAGTACATCAGTATTTATTATGATTTACAGGGAGAAAAGGCGAGAAAGTTAAACCCCTATGCAAGCAACAAAAAAATCAGTGCAGACCTTAACCGATTTTCCAAAGCGAGGATATATCTATCCGATAACAAATTGCAGACCATTGCAGATTTGCAAGGGAAAATCACCGAACTACAAGGCAAGAATAAGAACATCTATCAGGACATCAAAGCCAAAACTCAAAGAATAGAAACACTTCATCAATGCCTTGTCTATGCAGATATCATCAAAGCAAACAGAAAGATTTATGAGGAGTGGAAAAGTAAAACCTTTTTGTTCAAAGATAGCTTCTACAATGCCCATCAAGAGGAAATCGACAAATACCAAAGAGCAAAAGGACGGATTGAAAAACTAAGCGGAGAAAGTGCCTTAAAGCCAAAGAGTTGGAAGAAAGAGATCGAAAAGCTTGAACAAGAGATAAAGAACTTAAATTATCAATCTCAGAGAATAAAAGCCGAATACGAGCAAATCAACCATATCAAGTATGCAGTCAAGACAGTCAATGAGGATTATGGAATTGACCTATCCATTGAGATTGATAAGGCAATCAAGAGAGGAGAAAAACCGAGTGTGATTGCACAGATTAAGAAGTATCAGGAACAACAAGAAGCCTATGAAAAACGAAAGGAAAAGAACAAGGACTATTACAGGAATGAGGAAAGATGAAGTCCCGAAATGGGATAATATCTAAGGGGTGAACAAATCGTCCACTCCTATAAGCTGACGCACTGTTTCAGTGCATAAGTTTTGCATACCCGGTTTTAGGGACTTGCACAAAAACGAAGGGTGTCGTAAATCACGACTCCATTAAAGACTATGAGGGGAGTAATGATTTGTTACTCCCTTCTGCGTAAGAAAAGAAAGGAAAGAAAAATGGCAGAAAGACGAATGTTTTCCAAGTCCGTTATCTGGTGCGATATGTTTTTAGAAATGCCTTTATCCTCACAGGCACTTTATATGCACCTGAATATGAGTGCCGATGATGATGGATTTGTAGGCAATCCCAAAACAATACTGAGAATGATAGGAGCAAGTGAAGATGATTTTAAGATATTAGTTACCAAAGGCTTTGTGATTGTGTTTGAGAGCGGAATTATTGTGATTACCCATTGGAAACGAAACAACTATATTCAGAAAGATAGGTACAAGGGGACAATCTATAAAGACGAAAAAAGCTATCTAAACATCAGTAATAGCAATGTTTATGAGAAAACGGAGCGTATCTGTATCCAAAATGTATCCGATTTGGATACACAGGATAGGATAGGTAAGGATAGGTTAGATAAGGGTAGTATAGATAAGGGGAGAGGAGGAGAAGAGGAAAGTTCCCCACCCCAAAATTCAAAAACATACGGAGAATTTCAAAATGTCAATCTTAGCGATGAAGAATATCAAAGGTTAAAGGAAAAGTTAAAAAGCCACACAAACACAATGGTTGAAAAGCTATCAAGGTATATGCAAAGCAGTGGTAAGACCTATCAAGACCATTATGCAACCTTGCTTCACTGGTATGAGAAAGATGAGGAAGAATTGCGAAAGAAAACAAATGATAGAAGCAAAGCTCCGACGATTGAAGAATATATGATAGGAGATCATCTTTAAGATAGGCTTAAAAGACGGTGCAAGCACTCTATTTTGTTTCTAAATATGATTTAGGTACAAAGATAAGCCGAGAGAGAAAAAGAGCCTTAGAACGCTTGCCACCGTTTTGCAGTGGATTAAACAAAAATATAGTGGTTTAAGAATGAATATTCAGCTTGACTCAATGACAAAATATGGGGAAAGTGATATAATGAAATAGACGAGAAATTGACAAATTAGAAGTTGTGGAGGAAATAATGGAAACAGAACGTTTAATAATAAGAATTCCAACAATAGATGATTTTGATGAGCTATATTTAGTGCATGCTGACTCGGAAACTAATGTTTTCAACCCGGGTTGGAAAAAACCAAGTAAAGAAGAATTCATGCAATTTTTAAATTCTATAATAGAACACCATAATCAACATGGTTTTGGGTATTATACATTGGTAGATAAAGGTGATAATAAAGTTTTTGGGTTATGTGGATTAAGATATACTAAAATAGATAAAGAAACTTTTTTAAACCTATATTACAGAATTTCTCCATCTAAAATGAGAAAAGGATTTGTAAAAGAAGCAGCTAATAAAATTATTGGTGATGTAACAGAGAAATTGAGCAACAAATACAAAATAGTTGCATTAACTCTAAAAGACAATATCCCGTCAAGAAAAACTGCGGAATCCTTAGGGTTAAAATATAAAAAAGATTTTGATAATATAGATGGAGAAGGCAATGTTTATTATTTCAGTTAAAACTGTTTAAAACATATGCATTGAGAAAATATCCCTATACAGATGAGCGATACTATTATATAGAAGAGTATGATTTGAAGTGTAGTTCAGGAATTGAAATTATTTCCTGTGACAATAACAATTACAAGTAAGTCCGAGTTTGTCGCAGTAAAACAACTAAATAAAACCACTAAGAGGAAGTAAAAGCAAATAGCCGATACTTCCTTTTTTGATGCTTAAAAATCCAAAAAACAAAAAGGAGAATTTATGGAAGAATTAAAAAATACAGATAAAATGTATATGCTAATCTAAAAATGGTCCACAAACAACAAAAAATCTCTTTGAAAACCGGTCCAATCAATCA
>NZ_JBHSHL010000049.1:0-14162 GCF_042652965.1 Filifactor villosus | reverse complement strand
TAAAAAACAAAACCCGCCAATACATTTAGTTGCAATGTGTTTGGTGGGTTTTTCGATTCTAAAACTGTCAAAGACGGGATTGTATCTCAAAATCGAAGTTTTCGCCATCTTTTTTTGAAAAAAATTTTTATTTTTTGGACCTCTTCTTCCGTTCACATAACTTCCGACAAAAGGACACTGAGATTGTTGCCCCGCGCCTTGCCTATATCAAGGGTTTGTACTGTGTCGATCCTACTTCTGTATTTGTAGAAGAGATATATCGGTATTAATTACACAGATCAACTGCACAGGCTATATAATTGCCACAAAACCATTTGGAGGGTTCCATCCTTCAAAGCGTTCAACCGGTCAATTTTAATAGATAAGAGTATAAAAGAGATACCGCATAATTCGAAAAATCAGCATAAAACCAATTTTATACAAAGGATGAGATTCTCAAAAACATTGATATGACAGGCTTTTATACTTTATAAAACCGGAGAAAAATCAGAAACTTGCCTTTGTTCGGTGTTCCCTAAAGTATAACAACTTTCAGTTTAGTGTAAAAGAAAATCCCGTATCACTCTTTTACCATTATTCCTTCGAACTGTTGACATCCATGCCCTTTGTTCCATAGATGACGAAACAAATTTTTATATTTGCAGATCTTATTATAACCACACTTCAATCGGAAAACCGTCTTATACCCTCTCTACAGATATAACAGAGCGTGAACATTCGCAGCATTTTCGTTCTGATTAATCTCTACGAAGATGACGACCCACAGATCCCGACCTTGCACTCACAGCCCTACTCTTCTTCCTGCACTTCTATCTTTTTGATCCTTCTTTCAAGCTCGGGACGTTCGATCCAGACTTCTTTTTTGCAGGTCTCGCACTTCATCCGAAAGTCCATCCCCGTCCGCGTGATCACAAAGGTATTTCCTCCACAGGGATGGTTCTTCTTCAAAGTGACCCGATCCCCGATATTGATCTTCTTCGGTTGATACATCTTTATTTTCTCCTTCTTAACTACTGCTATTTGCACAAATGAACCGGTTGCAGAACAAATACAGGACATCGATTCGACTAAGGTAGTGACATATTGATATTTATACTATTCTCCATTTAAAATGCCGAGTATAAAACCTATATCCTTACCGAAAAACAATTTGAAAGGTGGTATGCTTCAAAGAGTTCAATCTGTCAATCCCGGTAGATAACAGCATTGGATTTATTTCTTATTATAAATCAAAAGACTTCATACCGCCATCGGAGTTATTCTGAATTTCAACGTGCCGTTATACCGGTACGTTGACACGGTGATATTCCTATCCATTTCAACTATTCTATTGACCCTTCGATGGATCATAGGGATAGGATAGGTCCGATCGTCAATAAAACGTATAAATAATAAGGTTGTACTTATAGAGAAAGGGCATAAAGAAACTCCTTGTTATCGCAGGACTTACCTTTGCACCCATATTTTGAAACACAGGATCCAAGACAGCTACGATGATAAACAGGTAGATGACCGACTTTGCCACTCCTCCAACGATCCCCCAGATCTTTTCTTTTTTTGTTTTTTCATCTCCCGCCACCGACTTAAAGACATACTTGATCCCTATAAAAACCAAGGGCATAAATATCGCGAAAAAGAACAATTTTTTCCAAGGAAGAAGAGACATAAAAAGAGATACACGGGCCAAAGGTCTTATAAATGCATAAAAAACGGAAAATAGAATGTCAAACATTACGCTTTCAACGATGATATCGTAGAAAAATTCATATATAAACCATGCTACCAGCCAAGAACAAAACAACTTGGCCTCTTCAAACAACAAGAGTTTTATTCCCTTATGATAACTTCTTATCGAATGATACAGAACAAACAGTATCATTATGATATCTACAATCGTATATCTTGCCAATGTTCTCGCCGACCTTTCTATCTCTTATTCCTTCAAAGTCAGTAATTGGATCCCTTCCTTAAAAACGACCGCTACCTTCTCTCCGATATCCACGACCTTCATAACATCCTTGGAATACTGCTTGGATACTGCACCATAGACTACGGAATTGTCGGTGTAATAGAGCAGTTTGCCCTTGTGGAAGAGGATTCCAAGGATCTCCGCCTGTGAGGACTTCTCCGCCAAAAACTGAAAGTCGTAGTTCAGAGTCTTCACCGAATTATCCGAAGCCAACACATAGATCTCCTTATCTGTCGCCAGAATATCTTTGAGATTCAGCGTAAAGTCGAAGTTCGTTGTTTCCTCCATCGCTTTATCTCCCACGATGAGCGAAGATACATCCATCATCACGAACTTGTCCTTACGAGGAACGATCTTGCCTAAGATCGCGTTGTTTATCTGAGTCGCAAACTGCAACTCCCCCTTATTCGTGTAGTAGTAGACACTGTTATCGAGGGTATCGGCATTTCGAAAGAAACCCGTTACCAAAAATGAAGTCGCATCTACCGGTCGGATCAGGGTAAGGGTTACATTCGGATAGGGCATATCCTTGACTTCCTTCCCGCTCTTCGAAAATACGCGAATCCCTTCCACATATACATCCGTGAAATAATGGATGAGGAAGCCTCCATCCTCCAGCCCCACGACCCTCTTGGGCATATCTCCCGTCTTTTCCTGGGTGATCACACTGCCCTTTTCGTCAAGGATGAAGATGCTTTTTTTGGCAATATCCAAGACAAAGATACGGTCCTGTGAGGTGGAGATCGAGTAGTTGTCCGCATTGATCGTAACATCGAAAACTTCAATACCTTCACTGTCGATCAGCCTCAACGAAAGTCCGTCATAGGTGAGAAGCCCGTTTTGAAATGAAGTTACAAAGCTGTTGTTTGCATACGAAAACGGAAGATGGACCGTCTTACTGCTCGTTGTACGAAACATCCCACCCATCTTATCCAAGGTATAGGGATTAAACATCAGCATCAATATCAAAACCACTATCATCAATACCGATTTCTTCTTCATCTGCTCTCTCCTGTCAAGCGACCTCCTACTGCCCTGTCAACAGTTCCAAGATTCGCTCAAGTTCTTCCTTTCCGTAATATTCTATCACAAGCCTTCCTCTTCTCTCATCGCCTTGGAGCTCAAGTTTTGTGTCGAGACGGCTCTCCGCTTCTTCCAAGGCCTGCTTCAAAAACACATCCTCACTCAATACCTGTTTCTTCTTGTATTTTTTCACCAGAACCTCCGTCGAACGAACCGACAGCTTGTTGTCCAAGATGAGTTTCAGGAGCTTTTTTCTCTCCTCTTCATCACGGATTCCGGCCAAGGAACGACCATGTGCCTCGGAGATCTCCTCCTCGACGATCGCCTTCGCGGTCATCTCGTCCAACTGCAAGAGTCGGACGGAGTTTGCCACATAGGAACGGCTCTTGCCGATCATCAATGCCAAGTCTTCCTGACGATAGGACTTCTCGTCCATCAGAGCCTTCAAGGCCCTTGCTTCTTCAAGAGGGTTAAGATCTTCCCTCTGGAGGTTCTCAACCAGCGATATCTCCCTGAAATCGTCCTCGGCATAAAGAAGGGCCGGAACGGTTTTAGCTTCGTTCAACAAAAGAGCACGAAACCTTCTCTCTCCTGCAATGATGATATAATTCTCACCGTCGTATCTCACCAAGATGGGTGATAAGAGGCCATAGCGCCTTATCGACTCCGCCAACTCCTGTAAAGCATCGGGATCAAACTCCTTTCGAGGCTGATCGGGATCGGGGATGATCTTGCTTAAACTAAGTTCGACAACTTCCATTATTACCAACTCCTATAAGGGCTCCTTGGACGGTTTGCCCGCCTTTCTCGGATACTTTTTGGCCGTTGTCTCCACCTTCTTTATCACAAGGATATTGTGTGCGAGGTCGGTACCTTCCAAGGGAATCTCTACCTTCTTAATCAACCTTGCACCGAGGAGTTTTAGTGCCGTCTTTGCCATGTGAAGCTCCTCCTCGACCTGAGGACCCTTCTGACAGAGAAGGATGCCCCCCTTCTTCAAAAACGGAACCGTGTACTCCAACAGGGTCGATAAATTGGCGACAGCCCTGGACACGGCGAAGTCGTAAGTCTCTCTGTGCAGGGGATCTCGTGCCAAGTCCTCCGCCCTGGAGTGAATATAATCCACTTTCTCCAAAGAGAGAGCCTCCCCCACCTTCCTTAGAAACTCGACCCTCTTGTTCAGGGAATCGAGCAGGGTGAGATGAAGATCCCTCCTCATGATCTTCATCGGAAGAGAGGGAAAGCCCGCTCCCGTTCCCACATCGATCAATCTCGCTCCATTGGGAATATCATAGGCGTAAAGACAGGAAATCGAATCCAGAAAATGTTTGGTATAGACCTCGTCTTCCTTCGTAATATTCGTCAGGTTCATCACCTTATTGTATTGGAGCAGAAGGTCCTTGTATATCTCAAAGTCCCTCTCTATAGCGGAGCTTGACTCCATCTTCCAGGATGCCAGCCCCCGTCTTAATATCTCATTGTTCATACTGTCCTCTGTGTCTTTTCCTATCTTCTCTATCTGTTTATTATACATGATTTGCGTGTGGAATAAAACTCAAATGGAAAAATTTGAAGAAATCCGCCCTTCTTACGGCAACACTTCACAAGGCGATATCTTGTTTATCCTGTTGTTTTATACAGTACAAAAACCTTGCAAAATCCAAACTTATAAAAATTGCTTTGCGTGGAACGGGTTTTGCTCTGTTTTTTATGCCGGAATATCTCCCCGTCCTCACTGTACTTCTTCCTGAGCCGAATGTTGCTTCATATAGATCAGCAGCACCGAGATATCCGCCGGAGATACCCCCGAAATCCTCGAGGCCTGCCCGATGTTGACCGGCTTGATCTCGTTGAGTTTCTGCCTTGCCTCCAATCGAAGTCCCGAGATCTCCTCATAGCGAATCTCTTCAGGAATCCTTCGTTTCTCCAGTTTTCGAAACGATGTCACCTGTTCGATCTGCTTTTTGATATAGCCCTCGTACTTTGCCGTGATCTCCGCCTGTTTTTGTACTTGGACGGAAAGACCCTCGTCCGCACGACCAAGCTTCTTGAGGACGGTGTAATTCATCTCCGGCCTCTTAAGCACCTCGTAGAGCGAGATCGTCTTTGCAAGCGGAGACGCTCCTACCTCTTCCAGATACTCTGCAACTTCATCGGGCCTTATCTTCTCCTTCTTCAAACGCTCGATTTCCCTCTCGATCTCTTCCTTCTTGCTCAAAAACTTCTCGTACCTCTCGCCGGTGACCAGACCGATCTCGTAGCCCAGCTCCGTAAGGCGAAGGTCCGCATTGTCCTGACGCAGAAGAAGACGATACTCCGCCCTCGATGTCATCATCCTGTAAGGCTCGTTCGTGCCCTTGGTCACCAAGTCGTCGATCAACACACCGATATAAGCCGTCGCCCGATCGAGGATGACGGGTTCCTTGCCGTCGATCTTACGCACCGCATTGATGCCCGCCATCAGACCTTGAGCCGCCGCTTCCTCATAGCCGCTCGTTCCGTTGAACTGCCCCGCGCTGAACAAATTCTCGACTCCCATGATCTCGAGCGAAGGTTTCAATCGCAGGGGATCGATGGAATCGTATTCGATCGCATAGGCCGGCCTCATCATATGGCAGTTCTCCAGACCGATGACCGTGTGATACATCTGAAGCTGGACCTCATACGCCATCGAACTCGAAAATCCCTGAATATAGTATTCCTTGGTATCGAGACCCTCCGGCTCTACAAAGAACTGATGGCTCTCCTTGTCCGAGAAGCGGACCACCTTGTCCTCGATTGAAGGACAGTATCTGGGTCCCTTGCTGTCGATAAAACCTCCGTACATCGCGGAACGTTCAAGGTTCTCACGGATGATGTCATGGGTCTTGGACGTTGTTCTCGTCAGGTAACACACAACCTTGTTTCCACCCTCCAAACGATCGTTCATAAACGAAAAAGGCTCGATCTCCTCGTCGCCTTCCTGAAGCTCCATCTTCGAAAAATCGATGCTGTCCGCATGGACCCTCGCCGGAGTTCCCGTCTTGAACCTTCTCAAAGGCAGTCCCAGTTCTTCGAGAGAAGTCGTCAACTCTTGCGATGGAAGCTGTCCGAGAGGACCGGAAGAAAAATTCACCTCTCCCATATAGACCCTTCCCCTCAAAAAAACTCCCGTCGCAATCACGACCGCCTTTGCATAATATTCACAGTTCAACCGCGTTCGAACTCCCGACACCGACTTCCCGTCATGAATGAGCGAGGTTACCTCATCCATAATCACGTCGAGACCCGGAGTATTCTCGATCGTCTTCTTCATTTCCCTATGATAGAGGTTCTTATCCGCCTGTGCACGGATCGACTGCACTGCCGGCCCCTTGGAGGCGTTCAAAGTCCTGCTCTGAATAAAACTCTTGTCGATATTGACCCCCATCTCTCCTCCCAGGGCATCGACCTCCTTGACCAATTGGCTCTTTCCCGTCCCCCCGATCGCAGGGTTGCAGGGCATATGACCGATGGCCTCCAAAGACATCGTTACAAGAAGGGTCTTCTTACCCAGACGTGCCGACGCAAGAGCCGCCTCACAACCGGCATGACCCGCACCTATTACTACAATATCGTAATCTCCTGCATGAAAATACATATACCTTCCATATTCCTTTCTACTATCTTTAACGGGCGGTTCCTTCCGCCCTTCTATAAAGACATATGCTGTTTCTAAGTTTTTTGTTCTATTTTTTGGGGCAGTCCTTCCCGCCCTTTTATACAGATCCTACTCTTCTTCCTCCCTATCCAAGATATGAGCGACCTTAAGATAGATCAGGGCATCGATGAGGATGATCCCTATAAGATAAGAAAGAGCGATTTCTCCTCCTGAGAGAACACCGACCTTATACAACACCACTGCCGTCAACAGGGCCACCAAAACAAGAGTGAGGATCAGATACAGAGTCTTCCTCCAACCTCTTGTACAGACGGAGCTCCAAACAAAATAAGCTGCTCCGGTCGCACTCACGGCCGACCTTACCATACCCCTGTTCCAACCTTTCAAGAAGATCGATAGACCCCACAGTATAACAAAACAGATCTTCAGTACATAAAGGCCTATGTTCTTCCGGCTCATAGACATCTCCTTTTATCCTCTGTTCTTTCCCCAAAACGCAACACTTACACAACCCTTGCCCGTATGTGAGCCTACAACCGGTCCGATCTCCGAGATCAGGATCTCGGGCTGATGCTTTTTACAGAGATCCAAATTTTTCAGTATCTCCTCCGTCTTTTCGGCCTCTTCCCGAGCCTGTGCATGAAAGATCACGATTTCCCTATGTTCTTCCGGCTCCCACATCGCCTCGAACTTCTGAACCAAGTTCTTCATCTTCGCCTTGTTTCCACGGCACTTGTCCACCACCTCAAGCTTGCCTTCCTCATTGACTCGAAGAATGGGCTTCACGCTCAAAACCGTACCGATCGACGCCGATACTGCACTGATACGACCTCCTCTGGCAAGGTGTTTGAGATCGTCGACACTGACCCAGTGTACGATCTTCTTGGATGCCTTCTCGCGGACCCACGTTGCAATCTCATCCATAGAGGCCCCGTTTTCACGCATCTTCGAGGCAATATAGACGGCAAGCCCCTCTCCTCCGGAGGCACAAAGAGTATCGACCGCCATCATCTTCACATCCGGAAACTCCTCCTCCAAATTTCGGATCGCAAGAAGGGAAGCTCCGTAGGTCCCGCTCATCCCCGAAGAAAAGCCCAAATAAATAAAATCTTTTCCTTGTTGAGCAAACCTTCGAAACACATCCTCAAAATGGTTCGGTGTTACCTGACTCGTTGTAGAATTCAACCCTGACTGCAAGGCCTCATAAAAATCCTTGGAAGCGTACTCCCTAAAATCATAGTGGTGTTGATAAGATGTTCCTCCTATATGAAACTCCATAGGAATAACGGTGATCTCATGCTCCTCTATCACATCCGCCACAAAATCCACCGTCGCATCCGTTATGATCTCAAATATCCCTGCCATCTGTTCTTCCCTTCCTTCCGTTTATTTGTCGGGCTGCAGCAAGCAGCCCGCTTTTTCAAGGCAATACCTCGCAAAGACACACAAGGCCTTTCCCTATAGTTCAAAAAATATCGTAATATCTATTCTTTTAAAATGATATCTCCCGTAACCTGTCTCTTTTACACTCATTTACTAGAGTATCTTTCGTTTTTATAATAGCCCCAGATCCGATCAACACACGGAGATATCACTGCCCAAGACTCTTGGTCCGTTCCCAAATACAACACATGGCGTAATCGTTAAAAAAAGAAACCTATCCCGTTTGAACCGCACTCAGATCAACACCAAGCTACCCCTCTCACAATAACCGTACTGCCGAACAAAGGAAATGCCTGATCATTCAAAAAAATCAACCTCTCTTCTATATGAATGATAACATTCCCGATCGATCCGAAGTGCTTGTGTAATCTCTAAACTCACGGAAAAGTCGGGATCTTGCCTTTGTGCTCCACCTCTCAAGACAAACAGGTAGGCTGCTCCTCTACTTTCCGATACAGAAATTCTTGAATATCGTATCGAGAAGATCCTCCGACACCGACTCGCCCGTAATCTCGCCCAAGGCATCCCAACAGTTTTTGAAATCCGTTTCCAAAATATCCAAGGGCAGTTCTTCCCCTATCGAACGCAAGGCATCCTCACTGCTCCTTATCGCCTTGGTCAACGCATCTTTATGTCGTACATTCGTCAACATTCCTTCACGGTCGATAACGACCTCTCCTCGGAATACAAGATCCTTAATCATCTTCTTCAAGGCATCAATCCCTTCTTTCTTCAAAATCGATGTCTCGAGAATCCTCTCGCGCGTATCAAGTTCCCCCCTCGTCCAAAGAGGAGGCAGATCGGTCTTATTGAGCAGAAGAATCCGCTTCTTGCCCCGGCTCATGCTTAAGATATCCCTGTCCTCCTGTGTCAATTCCCTCGATGTATCGAGAAGCAACAGAACAAGATCGGCCTCCTCCATCATCTGTTTGGAGCGTTCCACTCCGATTTGCTCCACCACATCCTCGGTGGTTCGGATTCCCGCCGTATCTATAATCCGAAGCGGGATCCCCTCTATCATGATCATCTCTTCGATCACATCTCGGGTCGTACCCTCAATATCGGTAACGATCGCCCTCTGCTCCTCCAACATCTCATTGAGAAGAGAAGACTTGCCGACATTGGGTTTACCGACGATCGCCGTCTTCAGACCCTCCTTCAGCATCCTGCCCGTCTCAAAGGTCGAAAGAAGGTTTGTCATCTGCGTCCAAACACTGTTCATACTCTCACGAAGCTCCTCATAAGTCACCTCAGGGGTATCCTCTTCGGGAAAATCGACTGCCACCGTGATTTTGGCGACATCTTCGGTTACCTTGTCTCGGATCTTCTTGATCTTCTCCGACAAACTGCCCTTAAGCTGACTTTGGGCCACCGCATAACTCCTACTTGTCTTTGCCGAGATGATATCTTGGATCGCCTCCGCCTGAGACAGATCGATCCTTCCGTTCAAAAACGCTCTCTTGGTAAACTCTCCCGGCTCCGCCATCCTCGCTCCGTTGTACACAACCCATTCCAAGACAAGTCTCGTAGCCATCATCCCTCCATGACAGTGAAGCTCCACCACATCCTCCGTAGTATAGGTATGGGGCGCCTTGAGATAGACCGCCAGCACCTCATCGAGTTTCTCCTCCTGTTTTACGATATGACCGTAAAGAAGCCTGCCCGGATAATCGACGAGTTTTTTGCCCCGAAACGAAGAAAAAACCTCCTCACCCACCTCCAAGGCACGCTTTCCGCTTATCCTTATGATCCCGATCCCGCCTTCTCCGGGAGCGGTCGCGATTGCAGCTATGGTATCATCGATATAATACATCTCTCATCCCTTCTTCTATCGGTTTCTCTTTTCCAAGTCCAGGAGAAACTCCTTGCGTTCCAGTCCTCCTCCGTAGCCGACGAGCTTTCCGTCTTTTCCTATTACCCTGTGACAGGGAATAACGATGCTGATCGGATTTCTGTTGTTTGCCATACCGACCGCCCTCACCGCCTTGGGGTTTCCTATACGTTGTGCAATCTGAGTGTAGCTTACGGTCTCTGCGTAACCCACCTTGCACAACTCTTCCCAGACCTTCTTCTGGAAATCGGTACCCTCGGCGTGCAAAGGAAGGCTGAACTCCCTTCTTCTTCCCTCGGCGTACTCCTCCAGTTCCTTCCTCGCCTTCTCCAACAAAGGACAGGTCCGATAAGTCCCTTCCAAGTCCAATTTTCCAAAAGAGATCGAAGTGATATATTCTCCATCACAACTGATTGTCATCTCTCCCAAAGAAGAAATGAGAAAGGTTTGGTAATACAACATGGCAACTCCTTACTACTTGTTCTACGATGTTTTTAATGCCGTGTAATACTGTTATTCTCCAATAGAACTGTTGTCCTATCTACTCTGTGACCATGAAAATTTGTTTCATCCGCTGTGAACCGCAAATCGCCGATATCAACAATGCGATGAATAACCGTGTATTATGAATTCAAGTATTTTTGAAAGTGATATCATCTCTACAGACATCCTGTTTCAATCGGATAACAGTATCAATTCTTCCTTCCTATTTTATCAAATTTCAATTTTTTTGTATAGGATGTAAAAATCCCGACTTTTCTGCCCTTTTTGATAAATTTTGCCCTTATCCGTCGTTTTTCGATACATTTTAAAAAAGACTCTTTTGTGTCCGAAGGAACCGCTTCGACGAAATCCCGACTTGAAGACATTCTTTTTTGCTTTAATTTATTTTTATACCCCTCAGTTCATCTTTCTAACACCGTTCGAGTATATCAACATAAGACTTCCTTCCTCTTATCCTATTTCACGGAGTACAAATCCGCATTATCCATAATTCAAATAACGAACAGTATCACTTCAAACAGTAGGATCAACTCTCATGTGTTATACAAACAACGTTCCTGCCTAAGTCGAAGTAAACGACAAGCAACTCATCGGTTATTTCGGGATCGAAGGTCAAATCGAGTACCATGACATGCTTTTCCCATTCTCCGTCGATCAGGTTGCCGAAACGGTTGAGCTTAAGATAGTCGACCATCTGCGCAAAGGACAGCTCTTCCCTGCGTTTCCCCTCAAATATACTCTCTACCGTTTTCTCATCCAACTCGTCCCTATGAAATTCCATAAAATAGGAAACCGTTGCGAAGTATTCATCATCTTCCTTGGAAAGACACTGCTTCAAACAGTCTTTTGCGATTTCCTCCAAAGTCTCGACTTCGTCGAGGGCAAGGCCTATCTCCTCCATAACTTTATCATCGGAGGTCAGGGCCTCCTCCACATCGAATATAAACCTCGGATGTCCCTCTGCCTCGGAAAACAAGAAGATTTCCTCTCCCTTCTCATACTCTATATTCGGATACTTCCGGCTTTTGAGCCTCATATACTCCCCTCCCTAACTTGTAACTGTACTACAACTTCATTGACAGATCCATGATACAATCACTCCCGTACCGGGACAATCGGGTTCTGCTGTCCATCTGCACAAGCCAAACCTAACAGTTATTTCCCTTCGCTTTTTCAAACCATTTAGAGGATACCGACCTCCCGACAGTAAGCGATACTCTCATCGGTCTGTTCTTCGCTCTTGCAAACTCTTCCGGACTGATGGGAATGGTATAAGGATTTCCATTTTTTTGAAACATTATTCCATCTGTTTACATTAAATTCTACATAATGCTTCATAACCTCAACTTTTGTCTGTGTACTTTCTCTCTATCCGGTATTTCCATAACGGAACAATACAAAATTCAAAAAGACAGAGCAAAACCTATTTGATACTGTTATCCAATAGAAGTATGGATATATCTGTTTTTCAACTCACGAAAAATCAGTTTGTCTTCTATGGGTTACCGATTGTTTATATCCACAACTCAAAGGAAGAGTAGTATGACACGAAACATAAGGTTTGTGAAAACATTGATTTTATAGGAGCTTTTCACTTAAAAAACAACAAAACCATCCCAAGATCTATCTTTGTGCAACATCTTACGGACTATCACTTCGATCGAACAAGACCGATCTTCCCTTATTATAATTTTAAAACAGAATCCAAGCATAATATCAATGCATATTCAAAAGAGTCCAAACCGAAACTTCTGACATCGTACTGCGCTACATCCGCCAATGAATCCGCTGTAAACAAAATTTCTCCCCATATAATATTTCTGAATTTTGCAACAGATGCCAATGCGGAACATTCCATTTCAACGACGGAGCAACCTTCTTCCATTCTATATCGGACCAATTCTGCCGTTTCTCGATAAAATCCATCCGTTGTCCAAGTGACCACTTCCTTATATTTCAAGTTATGCTCTCCCAAGGTCTCCTCGATCGCTTTTAATGCCTCCTCACTTATTTCAACAAATCTGGAAGGTTCCAAGTAGTGATAACTTGTTCCTTCATCCCTGAGAGCCGATTTGGGGACCAAAAAATAGTTTTCCGGAAAATCTTTCAGAACTCCACAGGAACCTGCACTGATCACTTTTTTGACTCCGTAAGCAAGCAACCAATCCAAAATCTGTGCAGATGGTGCGGATCCCATAGGAGCCTGAACCAAACATACTTCCTCGCCTTTATAGTCAACGATATAGATCGGATATTTTTTTGTGATCGAATCGAATTCAGCTACCCTTACAGCCCTTTCTTTCTCGGCAAATTTATCTATATATTCCCCTAAAAAAGCATAGACACATCTTTTAGGAAGGTTTACATTCAGATTTTCATGTCCCGGCATAATTACCGATTTCCGTTTATCATCAAATTCCAAAATAGGAAATTCACTCTTGCGTATACTCATAGCTTCACCTCACAAAACTGTTCTATAATTACCTGTTGCCCCACCTCTCATACGCTTTGGAGCCTACTATTTTGAATTATTTTCCTCCTCTCCTGTTATGATATGCAGGCAAATAACCTCCTTAGGGCAGCTTCTTCTCTCGACTTTCTTGAAGACCGAGATTACAAAACTCCTCCCACAAGTGATTTTCCTGATGAGGCACACAATCCTGTACCCAATACCACCAGAAATATCCTCCCACATAGTTTGGAGTGTATCGGGGCAGGCGATAGTAGGATCTCATTCTCCGCTTTTTGAATTCTTCCTCTTCGTGAAGATTGGAACATCCACATTCTCCGACCCCCAGTTTTACACCCGGAAAGTCTTCTTCCAACTGCCGAAATACCCTGCTCCAATCCGGGAGATAGCCTCCGTTATCATCTTCATAGTAACTTACAAAGAGATAGTCCAGTTCTTCTTTGACAGAGGAAGAAACATAGAGCTTCAACCACTCCCTCATTTGATCCTCCTCTCCTTCCGGAGGTGTGTAGTAGGCGGTCAGAGCCGTCTTTGCCCCCTTCTTCGACAAGAGAGAGTGTGCAGCTGTCATCTTATCTGCAATAAGTTTGGGATCGTCACCCAACCATCCTTGACCGTTGATCTCATTACCCACTTCCCAGATATCGACGTAACCGTTCAATTCTTCATAAGAGGAAAAAAATCTCTTCCGGTAGGACTCTACGGTCTGATAAGCTGCCATATCATAGGAATCGACGGGAGTTGCCATCACAAAGGCAACTTCGTGGATCTGTTTGAACAAAGTTCGATACTCCTTCGGTTCCATCTCCTTCGACATAACGATCCTCACCGTAGGTTTGACGGGAAGCGCCTCAAGGGCGTTGACAACTTCTTGCGCCGTCTTGTCCTCGTACCAGGAATCATCGATAGTGACTCCGTAAATCCATCCGAGTTCTTCCTTCCCGCTTTCCTCCTTCTGCAAAAAAACAAGGAACGCTGCTAAAAGCAACAACATCCATAAAATCCTCTTCCCTGCCTTCAACTTCCACCCCCTCCTTTTTCTATGTTCTTCTCTCGATGTTGTACTGCCGTCTTCTCAATATTATCTTCTGTTGAGTACAGGTTTCGGATATCCATAGCTCAAATGAATACTATTATAAATCAATATTTTCAAAGACTGGATCATTTGTATCACATTGATTTTATACCGATTTTTTGAATCGGGGATCTCCTTAGAGCGTGTCTACACAAATTAAACAAGGCATCTTAACCATAAAACGATCGATGCCAAATGAATTGCTCC
>NZ_JBHSHL010000048.1:0-2234 GCF_042652965.1 Filifactor villosus | reverse complement strand
TGTTCCATCGTATAAAACCTCCTCTGTTTTATACGAGTATCTCACATTTTTTACGTTTTGTAAAGTATTGTGTAGACGCGCTCTAGGGGGATACCGTATATTTTTGTGGTTGCAAAATCGATATGACAATAGTATTATAGAGAAAAGAGTGTAAGTATTATCTATTTGAATCACTGATATTCGAGG
This sequence comes from Filifactor villosus, assembly GCF_042652965.1. Classification (NCBI taxonomy): domain Bacteria; kingdom Bacillati; phylum Bacillota; class Clostridia; order Peptostreptococcales; family Filifactoraceae; genus Filifactor; species Filifactor villosus. Next base: position 2,048 of record NZ_JBHSHL010000048.1, on the reverse strand, counting down.
CTTGTACTTCAAAAAATCCCGGAACAATTTTTTGTGTTTGCAGAGGTGAATACTTTCACTCTTGAATTGGAGAGCAGTATTAGAGCAATACCACACGATTTGAAAAATTAGCATAAAATCAATTTTGTAGGAAGGATGAAATCCCCGAAAATGTTGATAGGATAAACTTTCGCATTTTATAAACCTGAAGAAAAATCGGAAGTTTGCCTTTGTGTAGCGTCTTCTTAGTTCATAAGCTAAACATTATTTAATAGTGGACTTATATGTTTTTGGAAATTAAATTAGAGTAAGGCAATAGCGCATAATTTGAAAAGGAGGAGCAAAATCAATTTTTCTTGAATAAGTATATTATCGAGAGTGTTGGTTTGAGAAAGTTCCTGTATTTCATGAAACAATGAAAAGACGATTTTGTATCTGTGTGCGGTAATTTCCATAGCAAAAATATGACTTTATAACAAACTATATAAGCATTTCCGTGTCGATATGCAGTAGTGTAAAAAACAATGGGTTTCGACAGATTTTTTGCAGCCATCAAAAATCCAATATTCACACAGCGTTTACTTGTAAAGATGCATTATAGAAGTTTCCTTCTGTAAAGAGGATAAATAAATGATAGACAAAAAATAGCTGTGAAAGTGTTGGATTTGCTAAAGTAAAAAAAAGAAAGCCTATAATAGAACCATACTGAAATGTAAATGCTGATTGACAACCTGCTTGGTATCTCCTGTAATCACCTATAATAGAACCATACTGAAATGTAAATAGTATGGGAACAGGAAGATTTCTCGGAAATCTTCCCCCTATAATAGAACCATACTGGGCTTGAGATATAATAAGGATACAGAGAGAAAAGCCAGATAAATAGGAGCTTTCAGCACTGTATCCTTATTTTAAAAATCGTGAAAATCAAATAATCAGGTCTAAAAGGAGGCTTTTATGGGATGTAAAAATATTTCAAGCCGATATATCAGCCTTTCGGTGGTAAGGAAGGTGAGAATTAAATGAGATGGATCATTAAAATAATCTTGTTTCCAATCAGCTTATCGTTAAGTATCCTCACTGCATTTCTGACATTCTTGCTTAGCGTAGGAACAGCGATACTGTACTTGCTCATGCTGATGTGTGTATTTGTGGCGATAGGCTCGTTCTTTATGCTACACAACACAAGAGCAGCAATAGAAGCACTCATTATCGGATTTTTAGTAAGTCCTTACGGAATACCGATGATTGGAGCTGTAATCATAGCGTTCCTACAAGGAGTCAATGAAGCTATAAAATCAATATAAAAAATTTCATAAAAATGGTTACCAAAGGCGATAGCGAGAAAACTATCGTCTTTTTTCGTGCAAATTTTAAAGAAGGGAGGGGGTGAAAGATGGACTTTGATTATTTTTACAATCGAGATACGGAAAGATTCAGCTTTTATATGCTGCCTAAAATTTTGGTAACCGAAGATTTATATAAAAATTTATCTTCCGATGCCAAAATACTCTACGCCTGTTTATTAGAGCGTTCAAGCCTGTCATTCAAAAATGATTGGATTGACGAGCAAGGTAGAGTTTACATCGTGTTTACGGTCGAAGAAATCATGAAAATGCTAAACAAGTCCAATAAAACAGCGGTAAAGATTCTAAATGAGCTTGATGCCAACACAAAGGGAATCGGACTGATTGAGAGAAAAAGACAGGGACTTGGAAAGCCAAACATCATTTATGTGAAAGACTTTATGAGTGTGTTTCGCTCCGAGTGTAAAAATTACACTTCAGAAGTGAAGAATTTACACTCCGGAAATGTAGATATTACACTTCAAGAAGTGAAGAATCTACACAGTAGTAATACTAATATAAATAAACCTGATTATAGTAATACTGATTTTAGTAAGGGGCAAACCGGACTTGGAACATTGCAAAATGTTTTTCTCACAGAAAAAGAAATAAAAGAACTGAAAGAAATATTAGAGCGTGTCTACGCAATACTCTACAAAACGTAAAAAATGTGAGATACTCGTATAAAACAGAGGAGGTTTTATACGATGGAACAACTACAAA
>NZ_JBHSHL010000047.1:0-566 GCF_042652965.1 Filifactor villosus | reverse complement strand
ATAGAGTCTGCTGTTTAGCTTTGAAGGTTTATCCTTCAAAAAAGAAAAATGAAAAGCTTTAAGACAAATTGATTTAAAAGAAATTGTCAAAAAGCGCAGCAAAAATATGGGGGCATAGCTCAGTTGGGAGAGCACCTGCCTTGCAAGCAGGGGGTCAGGAGTTCGAATCTCCTTGTCTCCACCAACAAATACCTGAGAAGGTATTTTTAAAACAAGAAACCCCTTTTACTACCTGAAATGAGAAGTAAAAGGAATTGTACCTTGAAAACTGCATAACATCTGAGAAATTACAGAGAAAACGCTAGACGAGAGAGAAAAAACAAATCGAAGGTAATATACCCAAGAGTAAGAGCTTTTTTCATCTTCTTAATTAAGGAGATGAAAAAAAGACAGAACAATTTTTACGAAGTATTTTTTTCGTCGATCCGAGTGAAGCAAAGCGAGAGAGCAAGGCGCGTATATAGACATACGTAACGAGCGAACGAGCAAAGCTGAACGAAGGAGAACGAAAAAAAGACAAGTAAAACGGTTTTTCTACACGTCAAAGGTGTAAGAGCTGTAATTTC
>NZ_JBHSHL010000046.1:0-7194 GCF_042652965.1 Filifactor villosus | reverse complement strand
AATATCCCGATTTTATTGAAATTCCAACTAAAACGGGCATTCTTTCTGTTTTTAACTCAGAAACTCAGGAGATTGGAAAGACCACTTATGATACTACTATTCTTTTGAATAGTGGATATAAACAATCTGTGACCCATAGAAGACAACATAGTTTTTCGTCATCGAAAAATAGATATATCCACACTTCTATTGAAAAATAGTATGAGATTGTGGTCCGCTTCAATGAAGATGAAACGGATACTATTCTCCGTTTAAAATGTCGGGTATACGGAATATATCATCTGCGAAAAACAGTTTGGAGGAGGATATGCTCCAAAGCACTCAATCTGTCAATTTTAATAGATAATAGTATAAAGGCAATACCGTACAAAGGTAGAATTTTGATTTTCTTATGGATTTGTAAAAAATAGAATTTTGTCAAATCAATGCTTTTAAGCAATTCAGCATCCTTTTAAAAGAGAGGTTACGATGATTTTTTGAATTATGCGGTGTTTCTTAAATAGGGAACAGTAATAACACCGAACAAAAAAACTATTTCCTGACGGGGAAATAGTTTTTTATATGGTAAAGATAATATCGTTAAGGATGAAATAGTCGTTCACGACATCGACAAGCTCGTTGTTGTTTGCAGTATCGACGATCTTGATATATTCCATATCGTTTGCATACTTTGCGCAACAGTGGATGATCAGGTAGTTTCCGGCATAGTCACGAAACTCTTCCACCTCGTAGAAGGCGGGCAGTTTGGAATACTTCAGGATACTCTTTTGACTTTTCAAATGAACAACTTCAATGGTGTCTTCGGTCTCCACCGCCTTATAGCTGCCTTTCTCATTCACGAAGATATTATTGGGATAGTGCTCCTTGGCAATCACCTTGGATTCCAGAGTGTTCTTGTTCAACTCGAGGATGATCTCATTGCCGAGCATCATCCGGGACATAAAGTCCTTGTGCTGTTTGAGCACAAAGTCGTAGACCCTCTGCTTGTAGTAGATACAGTCGTCGGATTCTCCAATGATACGGATCAGACCGTCCATGTAGATGCTGTCTAGGGTCTCGTAGGAGAGCGAACGGGCACCCGCCTTTATCTCGCTCAAGAACGTATCGAAGTCGATGAGGTAGATCGCGTTTCTGTGCACAAAGTTCTCGGAGAAGTCCTTGGGCACCTCGATGGCAAGTTCCAAGTCTCTCGAGGTGAGAAACTCAAATTGCTCCGCCTCCGTAAGATAAGACTCCTCTACGATCATGTGGGAGCCTTTCTCGTTGTGAAAGACGATTTTTTCGCCGAAGGTCATACGCACAACGGGATCATATACACGGTAGAACTGTTTTTCCTTGACATCGACAAGGTGGACGATATCGAAGAAGTCCATCGTATCATCGTCCTTGTACTCGTTGAGCCGAAAGAAGAAGTAACCGTCGTCGAGCATCTCCATTCCCAGATACTCAAGCTCCTCGTCCTCGAAGGAAAAGGTCAGGATGGGTGTCTGCTCCCTGGTGTCGAGATCAATCTCATAAAAGGTGATGGACACGGTGTCGACGGTCTGTGTAGTCAGAGAAAAATAGATCTTCGAGTGCTTGGAGAGCTTGACAACATCGGAGAGGGTATAGGGGATCTCCATATCGAAGAGGAACGGATCCTGAACCTGTCTGCCGACGTCAATGCGCTGCATCTCATGGGTCTCCATCGACAATTCGTAGATTCCGTCTGTCCACTCCTGGGTTTTGGACGAAAGGATCTTTTCGAGGTAGACATTGGAACCGTAGGTCTTAAACGGACGATATGTGATTTTTGGGATCTCCTGTTGAGGATTCAAAAGGTTGAGTTTTACAATATTCATCTTACGATCTCCTGTCCGCGATTTCTCCGGCTTTCTTGTGAAGGAATCTGTACCGTTATCCGTTAGAACAATCGAAAGTCCTTCCCCTTATTATAAGGGAACTGAAACAATTTTCGCCTCTGAAGGTGCGGTATTACGACTCTTCGATCGGAGAACAGTACTAAACAACTCTCTTTCAGTCCTTGTAAACCCCGGAGCTGAAATAGTATTACCATTATATCACAAAGAAGGAAGACTTCCAATATAATATAGGCACTCGAGGGAGATTGTAGGATACTGATTGAAAAAGCTCCGTCACTTATCGCATTCGGTCTTTTCATCAAATAGGAGTCTGAGACGGAAAAGATTGATAGAGTAGGGTGGCTCTGATACAATAGATTTAGATCGTGATTGTAGAGGAAATGTGCAACGAGAAGAACATTCATGGTTTTCAATTATGTCAAAGTATGATTGCGGAGATCCTTCGGTCAGGTGTATTTTGCTTGGAGTCGGAAGAATGGAAAATAGAGTTATCATTTGTTATGTTTGGAGGTAGGATATGGAACATAGAGGAACACGACGCTTGGAAACCGAGAGATTGATACTCAGAAGGTTTGAGATGGAAGATGCGCAGATGATGTTCGATAACTGGGCTTCGGATGAGGAAGTTACCGCTTATTTGATTTGGCCGGCACATAAGGATGTCGAGGTAACGAGGGAGGTCCTTGCAGAGTGGACGGGGATGTATGAGAAGGAGGACTTCTATCAGTGGGCGATTGTTCCCAAAGAGTTTATGGAGCCGATCGGAAGTATCAGTGTCGTCAGGCAAAACGAAAAGGCGGAGCTTGCCCATGTCGGCTACTGTATTTCGCGAAGTTGGTGGAGGAGGGGGGTCACCTCGGAGGCTTTGAAGGCGGTGATCGACTTCTTGTTCGATGAGGTCGGTTACACCTGTATCCAGTCAAGGCACGATCCGCAAAACCCCAATTCGGGCAAGGTTATGCAAAAGTGCAAAATGAAGTACGAGGGGACGTTGAGACATTGCGATTGGAACAATACGGGAATCTGCGACGCAAGCTATTACTCCATCCTTTCGGATGAAAGGTAGGAAGTAAAATTTGAAGAAACATCCGTCCTACAAATCATAAAAACAGTTCATAGGTACAGCTCATCGGTATGAACCGTTCAAATACAGTATAATGGAGATACCGCACAAAGGCACCAAATAATTTTTCCGTTGGTTTACGAAATACAAAAATCGTGTAAAACAAATACTTTGGAAAATATATTTACCTGAAAAAACAGGGTTTGGTCTGATTTTTCAAAGGATGCGGGATTGCCTTATTTTCCATTTGAAATGTCGGGTATATAGAATATATCATTATCGAAAAACAATTTTGAAAAAGGCAGGTCAAAGCATTCAACCTGTGAATTTTAAAAGAAAATAGTACAAAACGGTGATGAGGGACTTTCTTATCTTTGCGATGAGTTTTCCCGACGGATGACAGGTGGTGAAGGGAGAGGCATTTTGTTTAAATTCCGGATCCTGTTGTGATATCAGGAACAGGAAAGATATTTTAATGCAAGCGATTTGGATGACGAGTGAGGATCACAAAACCGATCAAGACACTGTTTTCGCCCGAAATTCAAGTCAACAGGATAGAGTTTGGAAAGGAGGAAGTATGGGAGTATTCGATTTGTTCAAGAGGAAGGAAAGGACGAAGATTCCCCTCATCTATTACAGAGAGTTTGAGGTAGAAGGACGGGAGGCGTATGAGGAGGAGTTTGCCTTCGACTATGCTCGCAATATCATTCTGTTTGCACAGAGAATGCACGAGGTGGGGACTTTAGAGGAAGAGGATGTCGTCAGTTTTTCGATCCCGAAGATCCTTTCGCAGGTGCAGTCCTGGGGACTTCTTACCAAGATCCATCCCCCGACTCTTGTCGATACGGTCACGGTCGTCTTTGGTGCGGATTATATAAACATGTGTGTAAGAGACATGGAAGGAGGGGTGTGCCTGCTGCCTCCACAACTGGTCTTTTATCACAGCTCCAAGGAGAAGAACTACTATCTGAGTTTGGTGGGTGAGAGTCTCGATTGGAAGGAGAATACGATTGATGAATCCGAATCGGAGAACAGGGCGGAGATCATTCGAAAAAGCCGTGGTCCGAAGTTCAGCCTCAGGGACACCTCGGAGCTTCAAATATCATTTTATATCCTGTTCTCCTTCCTCAAGTATATGACGATGACTTCTATAAAGCAGAAGGGTTATGACAAGCCGATCCAAGTCTTGGACAGTCTCTTTGAAGGCGGGGGGCTCTATGAGAGCCTCAACCAGTATTTCGCTTTGAATACCGAGAAGAAGAACGACTATCCGCAGGCACATCGGGCAAAGAGTTTTGATGCGTTGGTGGAGCAACTTTTGCGGAAGAGAACTGCGGTACTGAATTTGAAAGGCGCTACCTTCGAGAGTCTGATTATGGAAGCGGGAGACTTGTATGTTTTGGACAGTACGGACTATGAGAATCGTTTTGCTTTGATCGAAGACCTCCAAAGACAGGCACAAAGAAGGGGAGAAAACCTGTGGATATGGAAGAGGGGAGGGTTTTCGACTTCCATTTTGTTTTTATGCGGGAAGAAAGATCAGGAAGGTCTTTCGGAGGGACCGATGATACTTTGTCCCTTTTCTTCGGATTTGAAGCTTGCCTATAGGGATGAATTGCATAGAGAAACGAAGCTGAGGAGGATGGCGAAAACACTCTATCCTCTGTTCGGCGTAGAAGACATTGAAGAAGCAATGATGAAGATTACGGGAGAAGAACTGATCGATTCCTATCTCTATAAGAACGACTTCCTCGCCGAGTTCGACTGGGAGGAAGACATCCATTACAGTCTCTACCACCTTCTCGACAAGAGGGGGATGGCGGACCTTCTTGAAAATTCGGTCATCGATGGCAGGACGTTGGATGACCGGTTGCTTGATGAAGACGGGGAGGCGACGGTCTACGACAGGGTAACGGCGTATGCCGATCTGATTCGGGAGAGGGGGAGTCTACTCTTTTGTATCGATGACAAGGAGGAAGAGTTCTTTGTCTTCGGACTTGTGAAGAGCAGGGATAGCGAGAAATTTGTCGAACTGATGGAAGAAGCGGAAAAAAGCATAGAGATCGAGGGATATAAGGTGTTCTATTAGGGCATACGAAATGACAAGCACAGGATACAAACAAGCCGTTGTTATTTGGAAAAGGAGAGGGGAGCGATGAAGTCAAAAGCGGTCGTTCGGATATATTACAACAGGAAGAGGGGCTATATCGCAGCGGCACAGGCAGTTGACAAGTTCAAGCTCCTTCCGGCGGTGTTGAGACCGATTGCAAGGGGCGAAAGCACTATCGGTACCGCCGAGTTCCTGCATATGATCAAAGACGGGCTGAAAAGGTCCGAGACCGCCCCTTATCTCTATGAGGAGAAGGAGTATGAGTTTTGGAAGGAGTTCGGTTTCAAAAGTCTTCGAGAATTCAGCCTTGTATTTTCTTGCCTTAAAATAACACGGAAGGAAGACATCTGCCTTGTTCAGGAGATGAAACCGGATGAGGAGACGGGCTACAGAATCGACACCTTTTTTGAATTGGAGGTAGGAGCGGACCTTTCGGATGAGGATGCGGAGAAGATAAGAGGACTCTTGCACGGAAGGAGACCTTCCGTGTACAGAACCTTCGAACTCCCGGGGGAAGACGGGGCACTCTTGCGTTACAAGATCGATATCTCCGCGTATGAACTTTTGGAACATCCCTATAAACTTTACGATAGAGTCTATGTGGAGCACGATAACCATGACAACAGGATCCATCTGAGCATCGGGAACAAGTACGGAAGTTTCAGTGAGGACGAGATCACGGACAGATGTTATCTCTGTTGCGGCAGGACGTGGAAGCGCGGGTATCGGATGGTAGAGGACGGAAGGTTGTATATGAAACTCTATGCGATAGGGGAGGTGCACGAGTTTTATTTCTACGTCTTCAAGAAGGAGGACTGTTATTTCGAGATCCTGGGCAGTACGGACCTCTATAATGAGGATTCTCCGAAACGCTTGCAGTTGTTGGAGGAGTTCGAAAGGGTAGCGGGTTCGGTGCAAATCCTGTTGAAGGGCGAGCGGTTGCAGTAGGAGAAGGGTCTTGAGGGATCGGGATTATCCTGTTCTAGGGTCAAGGTATGGAAGTGCCCTTCTACAAACACGAAAAACCGTTTCGCCGATGTACACAAGCTGTCGATGCGGACCGTACCTATGGAGATGAGGAACTTGTTAATACTATTCTCCGATTGAAATACCGGGTATACGGAATATATCATCCACGAAAAACAGTTTGGAGGAGGATATGCTCCAAGGTACTCAAATTGTCAATTTTAACAGATAATAGTATAAGGGAGGAAGAGGAGAAATGAAGAAGGCTGTGTATTTTGTTCCGGCGATTCTCTTTTTGGTGTTTCTGATATGGGTCGCATTTATGCTGGGGACAGGTTCGATAGAAGCTACCGCCGCCCTTTTTGCTCTGTTTTTGGTAACGGCGGGGGTTTTGCTCAGCATGGGCTCTTTGATCGGAACCTTGGTCGGAATATCGCCCACGCTCTACCTCATCGCTTTTGGCAGGGATACGACAACGGGAGTGGAGTTTTATGTCGGGCTTTTTCTCCTAATCTACTATGCTCTGTGCGGTTATGGTGTGTGGAGGGCGAAAAAGAGGACAAAGAGATATAGATAAGCGGATCCGGTTTGCAGTTCGGTGTCATTTGAAAGTATGTAGCATCGGCCTCGATACAAAAAGTGATCGTCAAAAGTATTTTTGGGTAATGATGTATTTTGTATAACCGGAATTTGAGGCGGAAAACAGTACAAATGAGGGAAGTTTTAAGAAAACACCGCATAATTCAAAAAATCATCGTAATATCACTTTTAAAGGGATGATGAATCTCTTAAACGCATTGATTTGAAAGAATTTTATTTTTTACAACTCCATAAAAAAATCAAAATTTCGCATTTGTGCGGCATTGCCTTAATACTATTCTTCCTTTGAATTGTAGATATAAACAATCTGTGACCCATAGAAGAGAAAACGAATTTTCGTGGGTTGAAAAACAGATATATCCCTACTTCTATTAGAGAATAGTTGAGAAGATATCTCATGATTCACAAAATAAGCTTGAATCGGTTTTCGTACGGAGGAAAGGAGTACTTGAAACCGTTCGTTTCACAAACTTTATGTATTTTCAAAACGATAAAAAGAACATGTTGTGTCTTTGTGCGGTGTTTCCTGAGTTTCTGAGTTAAATGAGAAAAAACAAGCAAAAAAAGTTGGAATTTCAAACAAAATTTCAACT
>NZ_JBHSHL010000045.1:0-57792 GCF_042652965.1 Filifactor villosus | reverse complement strand
GGAGCAGTTCATTTGGCATCGATCGTTTTATGGTTAAGATGCCTTGTTTAATTTGTGTAGACACGCTCTAAGAGGACGGTTAAAAGAATAAATAGAATGATCCATATCTTTTTCTTACTCATCTTGTCTTCCTCCGTGATAAACCGAGATTATACTGTTCTCCAATAGAGGTATGGGTTTCGACCACGAAAAATTGTTTTATCTTCTACAGGTCACAGAACGTTGATATCCACAATAGAAGGAATAATAGTAATCAGCTACTCTTTTTCCTTCTATTATGGACAACATATAATTCGAAGAAGTCGGCACAAAAGCAATTCTACAGGAAGGATGAAATTCTTGGAGATTTTGATTTGGCAAACTTTCGAGCCTTATAAACTGAGAGATCGAGACGGTGTTTCCTCGTATAATAAAACTTACATTCAAGCACATTCTTTATACAAATCGAGTCTGTGGCCAAAGGAGCGCTTATAGTTAAAACTCAAATAGGTAACGGTATGAATCGGGGCTTTGTCAGTAACGAAGTTGCCCCGTAGTCAAGACAGTTTAGATCAGAGTTTGTACGTTCTTTGTAGGCAAGCTCTATTTGGCGTTCAGGTTGGAATAGCTTCGTTTGGAAATGCTGTTCCAAAGTCCTGCGTTCTTGAAACCCGCTTTTTCCGGTGAGAATACGGGGTCGAGTCCCTGTTTTTTCTGGTCTTCGTAGTCCTTTAAGACAGCGATAGCTTTTTTTCTTAGAAGGATCATTGCAATCAGGTTGATCCATGCGGAAAGTCCCACACCGATGTCCGCCATATTCCATGCCACATCGGAACTTCTTAAGCTTCCGAAGACAATCATAACCAACAGAAGCACCTTGAAGCCCATAGTGATCTGTTTGAAATACTTGCTGTTTTTAAACAGGTAGGCGACGTTACAGTCGCTGTATACTGCAAAGGAAAGCAGGGTGGTAAAAGCAAAGAAGAACATTGCCACAGCGATGAAGATCGATCCGAAGCCGGGGAAGACCGAGTCGATCGCAGCCTGTGTGTAAGCAGTTCCTTGAGCGACATCGGGAAGGTTGTTTACAAGAAGATCCCCTGCTGCATCCACGACGTTGTAACAGCCCGTTGACAGAATCATCAGTCCTGTTGCGGTACATACAAAGAGGGTATCCACGTAGACGGAGAAAGACTGAGCCAACCCCTGTTTTGCAGGGTGGGATACTTCTGCCGCCGCGGAAGCCTGTGCTCCCGAGCCCATGCCGGCTTCACTGGAATATACTCCACGTTTTACTCCCCACATAATTGTCTTGCCGTAAATTGCTCCGAACAAGGCTTCTTTTCCGAAAGCGGAACGGAAGATAAGAGCGAACATGGAAGGGATCTGTCTTGCATTGATCACGAGAATAATCAGAGCCAAGACGATGTAGACGATTGCCATGAACGGAACGATGTACTCCGCTACTTTTCCGATTCGTTTGAGACCTCCGAAGATGATGACGGCAAACAAAAAAGCCACTGACAGACCTACAATCGCGGGATTGATACCGAAGGCGTTCTTTGCCGCATCCGCAATGTTAAAAGCTTGGATGGTAGGTCCTGTCAAAGCGTTTGCAATAATACCCGCAATGGCAAACAGAACAGCCAGCCATTTTAAACCGGTTCCGTGCTCTATGTAGTAAGCGGGACCTCCGCGGTATTCGCCGTTGATCTCCTCTTTCCAAACCTGAGCCAAAGCGGATTCGGAAAAAGCACAGGCAGCGCCTACAAAGGCGATGACCCACATCCAAAAGATGGCTCCGGGTCCACCGAAATAGATGGCGGTTGCCACACCGGCGATATTTCCTACACCGATCCTTCCGCCTAAGGCCATTGCAAAACCTTGAAAGGATGAAATTCCATTTTCGGAATCTCCGCCACCGAGCAGGTTGCTTACCATATCTTTGAGCAACCTCGCTTGAGGTACCTTCATTGCAATCGTAAAATACAATCCCACTCCCAAGCACAGTAAAATCATTGGGGTACTCCATAGCCAACCGGCGATGGTTCCTGTTAATGTTGCCAGATCCATTTTTTCTCCTCCTTAAAATTAAACGAAATTTCATTTGCTTTCTTAATTTTAAGAGAGAGGTTCAAAAAAAATCAAAATCCTTCAAAAAAATCTCAAAAATCTTAGAAATATTTTTTCTGACAATTCTGTGTCGGGAAATTATTTCGAGGCGGAGATCTCTGTCAATTCTTTGTTTGATGTTGCTCCCATTCCCTTATTAAAGCGACCGAGAAATATAATATATCCTGTTGATAAACGAAACTCGTCAATACCCGGCTTTTATTGACAGGATCACCTAAGCGGAGTTTATTGAAGATCTTCAACGCACAGACTTTTATGCCGTCTGTCAAGTGAGGCCAAAAGTACAAGATGCCCTTGTAGGGCAGTTCTTACACTGCTTTTCAAATGAAATCCTGATTGAAGAAAGGGTATAAGGCACATAGGGAATCGACGAATATCATTACCGGATAATCGTATCATTCAAATAAGTCGTATCAATGATCAAAGTACAGAAATAAGGTGGGAATAAATTTATCTACGTTGACCTTTGCCGTTCCATTTCTTTTTCCGCGCAGAGCATCCATCTCCACCCGAATTTGGGAGAAGTCAAACAAGGTGTTGCTGTAGGCTTCAAAAGTCGGATTGGCATAGTCTTCAAGTCCCAGACTCGCCAGGTTGGTCATTCCCTTCTTTAAGGCGCGACGTATCCTTTGTCGTATGACTTTTTCGGAGACATCGATCTTCTTTCCATAGTCCGAAATTGTGTTTTTGTCGTACTCGCTTGAGTTGGAAATCAAAAATTCCATGATTCCGAGGATGTCGTTACTCCCTTTTTCTCCAATCATGCCGAGTTCGTTGAGGATCTTTTTGCAGACATCCATAGGAGTTTCGACCGAAGCTCTGCTTCTTGAAGGCTCTTCAAGAGGCTCATCCCCCATAATGGTTTTGATTTTTTTGAGAAGCCCTTCCATGCGAACCGCTTCTCTCACCTTTTCGATTACGCTTTTGACCTCTATGACATTGATGGGTTTGTGAATGAAGAATTCGATCCCATAGGAATAGGCATCGGAAATCAGCTGTTGGTCCGAAATTTGAGAGATCATAATAAAACGTTGACCGTGAGAATAACGACTGATTTCTTCAATTACAGTGAGACCGTCTTTTTCAGGCATCAAAAAATCGACCAGTACGATGTCCGGTTTTGAGCTCAGGACCTCCGAGGCTGCCGAGGTCGAATCGGTCGTATAGCCCACGACATCTCCGAGATCCGAGCTTTCGATAATATTTTTCAGGGTTTGGATAACCCCCATATCGTCGTCGATCAAAAAAAACTTCATCTCATCCTCCTGTCTTTGTTTCCATGTTTATTCTTAGTCGACACCATACAAGTATAAAATTCTTGTGTCCTGTAATACTATTGTCTATTAAACTTGTCCGGTCGAGAAGTTTCAATTCTACAATCGCTCAAAACATTTCCGGTAAATATATATTCTGTTTGCCTGATATGTTGAACGAAAAATAGTACAAAACGGGTATCGAGGAGCTGTCTTATCTTTGTGTAGTGCGGGTTCGATCGTTTTTTGAAATCAAAGGTTTTTTTCCGGGATGGAGACCTTAAACTCCGTAAATTTGCCGAAGACGGACTCGACTTCTATGCTTCCCTCGAAGAAGTCCACCATATCTTTGACAATGGGAAGACCCAGACCTCGGTTGATGTTTCCCGTCTTTTTGTCAAACTTTGTCGAGTAGCCGGGAAGGAAGATCATCTTCTGTTCCCGACTTGTCATTCCCCTTCCGTTATCTTTGATGGAAAAATAAATAGTTCCGTTTCCGCGATAGACATTCATCCGAATAGAAGGAGACTCCGATTCGACAGTTGCATCCACAGCATTTGAGAGTAGATTGCGTAGGATCGGGATCAGTTGATAATAGTTTTTGACGCCTACCTTTTTTGCATCGAAATGATAGCGGTTGCTGAATTCAATTTTTTTATCATTGAATCCTTCCTCCCCGAGAATATGGATGGATATCATATCAATAAGCTGTTCAACGCTGATAAAAGCACTCTGTTCTTTTTCATCAAAGAGGGTTTGGATTCCTTGAATCACCCGAATATACTCTTTTTTGATTTCGTGGATATCCTTGGCGATCTCGAGGGCGGTGCTTTTCCACTGTGCAAATTCCGGCTGCGTGTTCAAGCTTCGATAGAGATCGAAGGATTTTTTCATCACATCTTCAATATCCACAATACTCTTATTCATCATAAACAATTCCGACTGAAATACGGAATTCATCATAAGCAGGTTTTCATAGCGGCGTCGATCCTCCCTTTGCAGGATGAAATTTTCGGAAGAATTGATGACGGTAATAAGGATACAGGAAAGAAGTGTCCGAAAAACAGCCACAATCCAAAGATAGTACAGGGTATCCGGAATCGCACGAAAACCGTTTCTTAGCGAAATCTCAATCACGTTCGATACCCAATCGCAGAGGAAGACAACGAGGGCAAAACGCCGAAAGTCTCTTCCGCCGGATTTTAACTGGCGTCTGTGATAGAGAAGGTAATAGATCAGACTGTAGCTGAAATAAAATATGCACTCCGGATAGACTGTAGCCAAAGCGATGGAGAAGGTTTTTAGCTGTCGGAAGGTGATGATCGCCGCTCGGAAAAAAGGGGAGAAGAACGATGTCATCAAACAGATTTTTGTAATCGAGTGCTCTCGATACAGATAGAGGAAGATGGGGAAGATCACAACGGAAAAGGCAATGATAAAGCCGTTGGTAAAGGCATCGATATAAAATTGTGAGCCCGCCGCGATAAAAAAGGCGATGATCCATGCTTCCTTCCAGTCGTCGGAGGGAAGAAGGCCTCTTGAAGTTGTTCTTGAATATTGAAATTTGTTTTTCATAAGCGATCCTTGTCTTTTTGAAGATGAAAGGAAGTTAAACTTCCGCTGTACATTCCGGTCTTCCATACCCTCTCAAAGTCTTCCCGGGAGATAAGGACTGCATAAAAGCCCTCTCCCCAAACGCCTGTATTGAGCTCATCAAGGGTTGGAATCGGAAGTTTCTCTATAACATCGGAGTACAGATCCTTCATATGGTGGACCTTCCTGCTTGTAAACACTTCCATTGCTCTATGAGCAAACCGGCCCTCACTTAGGTCAACTTCATAAAAATATACCAAAGGCATATCAACAGATTCATACTCCATAAATACTTGTATATATTCCATAGACTCTTCCAAGGTCAACGTCCTCCATGATAAACCGAGATTTATTTAGTGCTTATCACACAAATTCCGATCAACGATAACAGCAGTCCTGATATCATTTGAATCATACCGACTTTTTTAGCATAAGATTCTGTTTTTCTGCCTGCCTTATGATCCTCTTCAAAGCCGTTGATCAAATCATACTGTTTTTTAAAGTAAATTAAATAGCCGAATAATGAAAAAGCCACTCCAACTGTTATCAGCATCATCTTTAATATTGTCATAAGTCCTCTCCTTACAACTTCAAATGGACAAGGTTACAAATCATAATATAGTCTTCTTCGTGTTCAAAAGCAACTTCAAAACCTACTTTTTTGTACATATACACTGCATAGTTCGCCTTTTGAACCGACAATGAAACCTGCTTGTATTCTTGCTCCTTCAAAGTCAAAAGAATTTGTTTCATAAGTTCGGTTCCAATACCCAGATTTCTATACTCCTTGAGAAGTGAAATAGAAAGGGACGGTGTTTCATCATCAATATGACCGTAATCATTTATTATACGAGTCCATACCGCTCCTACTACCCTTCCTTCAACTTCTGCAACATAACAGAGATCCTCTTTCTTGCCGAAATCCGCAACATATATTTGCAGATCCGGGTGTTTGATAATATCTTTCGATGGAGCTTGTACACCTTCGGGAATAAAAATAGCCTCGTATAGAAATGTATCCAACAGTTTGGTTTCATTGCGTTTTAATTCTCTTATGTTGTAATCCATGTTTGCCTCCGATTCGTATTCCGATGGTTATTTTTATAAATCGGCAGTAATTCCACATATACTCTACCTCCATACTTTGTAGGTTATCTCATAAAATTGTAATTTTTATACAGCAACCATCTACAAAAACTTCTTATCTTTCAACAAACTCATGGTTCAATAAAGGAATAATGTGGATCACCGGCTCCTCATAAGGATGATATGTTCGAATGATGTCAATCGCTTTTTGCACCTGATCATAAGGACAGCGAACCTCCAGTTTATATTCCTCGCCTCGCGAAATTTCGCCGGTCTTTCCCTCATAAGGATTGCTTCCTTCTCCCGGCATCCAAGTTCCATAGATCTTAGAATACGATGACACATAGGAATAGCGTCCTATCCTACAAGCACCTATTTCCGAAAGCTTCGAAAGTAAAGATTCCAAATAACTTTCGGGCATAAAAATTTCCAATTTGACCTGTTTCACGACTTTTCCTCCTTGTAGACTTTACTATACATAATCATAGGGAACTTTCTTTTTCATTTAGGGGGTATCTGAAAAGTCTTTAAGCGTTTCAAACAAGGCTTTGTAAAGCAGTTAAACACATTTATTCCATATGCTTTTCACTTTCATTTACTGGAATATGGCTAGTTTTTAAATCACCCTAATTTATTTCATGCTATTTTCTTTATAAATTTTTAATTTCCTTTTTTTGTAGTTTTATATTACCATAAACACTGACAGGTACAAAACTTTTTAAATCTCATGATTTTATTGAATAACATTTGAATTTGTAGTATTTGGATATTGTTCTATATGCTTGTTTTTTCATTGATATTATATAACTATTTTTAGTTTTCAGATACTCCATAAGTTTTATACTTTGTAAAAGATTGCGTAGATACACTCTAGTGTAACGGCACGTTGAAATTCACGGTAATTCTGACTTTGATATGAATTCTTTTTCTTTATAACCGAGATGAGAAATAAAGCTGAATATCAATATGTCAGTACACTAGTATAAAATCCTATTGGCAGGTATTCATATAGTTTTTTCTGATAATAGGGTAGCGTTGCGTTTCCAACCGAATTCATAAGAATGTTACTATTTTTTTCCTTGTATTTGTCCATATCGAAACTTTTAAGCAAATCCAAATGAATCCTTCACTCAAGGTTTAACTTGTAGCAATGAGCATCAAAGTATGTTTCTTCTCCCCATTTTCTGTAGCGAGTTTTCCTGTCTTCTGAAAAACCGAATTTACGAAGAAGTGCAATCGACGCAAGATTCACATCTGCCACCTCGCCGGTGATAGATTTTCCTCCTTCCGATCTGATCCGGTCAATCAGTGCATCGATCATTTCGGTTCCGAGCCCTTCTTTCCAATGCGATTTAGAAATACAATAGCCGATATCATAGTTCTCATTTTCAGGAAATGCACAACAAGTTCCAACCGGACTGCCATCTTCTTTCAAAACAGCAATCATATAATATCCGTCAGGATTGTCTTCCATCTCATCAATAGATTGAAGGTATTCTTCATCTTGATTTTCAAAGGCAGGATCAGACATATACATTCCATTTTCTTTGTCGCCCCAAAGAGACAGAGTAAAATCAGCATCCGACTTTTTCCAAGATCGTATCACAAGTCTTGGAGTTTCTATTATTTTATTAAGTAACATTTTATGAAAACCTCATTTCTCTTTCTATTATGTTTCTCTTGACATTGCGCCTCATCCATCTTTTCCAAATGTGAATTCAAAAGGTTCATTCTGAAAGTATCTTCCTTAAATAATCTATTTGAGTCGGAATCTTCATATTTTGAAGCAGCCCATTATCCAAGTTGTTTTGCGGCAATGACAAGTTTATATACCCGTCATTTCAAACGGAGAATAGTATTACATCTACAACTTCCGATTTATCGATATACTCCCTTACAATATATCTATTTTTTGAGTTTTGTTCAATATCTTTGCCAAACTTTATTGAGAAGAACGAGTGGAAGAGGTTGGGAGAGTGTGTTATCATAAAACACAAATGACACTTGACCTGCACTCGGGGAACAGGCTTATCCTTGTATTAAGGAGGTGGCGAAAATGCTTAGAAATGAAGTGGAAATGTTGACCGGACTGACGCGTAAGGCATTGGAATATTATGAAGACAAGGGGCTTTTTTGCACAAAGAGGGATGAAAACGGATACAGGCGATACAGCAGGGAGGATATCGACAGGATTAGGAGTATCGGGCTCTACAGAAGATTGGGACTTTCGGTAGAGGAGATCAAAGCGATCCTCCGTTCGGATACGAAGTCGATATTGGGTTCCATCGTACGTGAAAAACACTTGAAGAATGAGATCGAAAGGAAGAAGGAGGAGGCTCTGAGTGCTCTTTTGAGGGGAGAAGAACTCAATGTGATCGAAGACAGGTTGAAGAATATCGAACAGGAAGAAACCGTCTATCAAAAATTGACAAGGGTCTTTCCGGGATATTTCGGGCAGCTGTTCTTTTTCAACTACAAACCGTTTTTGTCCGACAAACTTGACGAGAAAGGGAAGGCAGCTTTTGACAGGTATGTGAAGTTTATGGATGGCCTGCCTCCGCTTTGTCTATCTAAAGAGGAGGTCGACTTTCTCGAAAAGGGAGCGGAGGGTATGGAAGTCGAGAATATGACGTTTTCCATCAACGAAAGGATCGGCGATTTAGAAGAGATTGAAGATTGGTGTGAGCAACATGACGAAGAGATCAGGACCTACCTTGAATTTCAAGAGAGTGACGAGTACAGAGATTCTCTTTGGTATTCGATAAAGAAAAAACTTGAGAATTATATGGCACAAATAAATTATTTTGAAATAGCTTTGCCTTTAATCAGGGAGTTTTCGCCGTCATATGATCGGTATTATAAAACGATATTGAAGGCAAATGAACACTTTGTTCAAAAATACAGGATAGAGAGGAGACGGTAGTAGGGTCGGTACCGAAAGTTATGAAGGATACCTATTTATGAAGGATCGGTGAAACCGTCGGCGATGTGAGCTGTATGCGGAGGAGTGTTTCAAAGGGGCGAGGGGATTTATGCTGTCAGCTCTTTGAAGCACAGGTGTTCATGGCTTGTGCTTTGCAAGGAACAAGGGAACGTCCTGTCATTTGCAATACTGTTATCTGTTTGAATTTCCGGGGTGTATAGCACTGCACTTCTTAAATCCATACGTTCTTCAGAGATGATATCGCTTCTTCGGACGGCTGTTTTGTCGGAGGATGGTATGCAATAACTACGTTCACACGCAATCAAGAACAGTATAACGATATCAATGATCGATGCAACAGATAATAAATCCCGTACAAATAAGGAGGCTTGCAACATAAGAACGGTTTATGTTGCAAGCCTCTTCTTGTCGGTTTTTTATTTCCCTGTTTTTTAGTATAGAACCCTTCGATCTTCCATGACAAGTTCTCCTTTTTTGTAAACCTGTTTTACCTGATTGACTCCGAAGTGGTAGAGCAGGTAGTCGAGGTTGGGAGCTTCGAAGACGGTGATATCGGCTTGTTTTCCTTCCTTGAGACTGCCGACTCTGTCAGCGACATCCAAGCAGTGTGCCGCGTTTATCGTTACGGCGTTGAACACTTCTACCGGTGTCATCCTCATGGCAAGACAGCCCAACTGCATGATGAGTTGAAGGTTTTCGGTCGGACAGCTTCCGGGGTTGAAGTCCGAAGAGAGGGCAAGGGCGAGGTTGTTGTCCATCATTTTTCGAGCGGGAGCATAGGAAGTCTTCATCAGGGAGAAGGTTGTTCCCGGAAGAAGGTTGGCGATGACTCCCGCCTCCGCCATGGCACGAATCCCTTCATCGGAAGCAGCCATCAGATGCTCGGCACTGTGTGTTGCAAGTTCTCCGGCGAGCTCCGCGCCGCCGATCGATTCGATTTCGTCCGCGTGCATTTTCAATTTCAGGCCGTGCTCTCTCGCTGCGGTCAATATCCTACGGGATTCTTCCACGCTGAACACTCCTTCTTCACAGAAGATATCGCAGAAGTCGGCAAGGTTCTCCTCGGCGACCTTCGGTATCATCTCGTTGATCAGAATGTCGATAAAGGTCTCGGGATTTTCCTTGTACTGAGAGGGTACGGCATGGGCTCCCATAAAGGTCGATACCACATCCATGGGATGGACCTCGTTGAGTTTTTTTGCAACGAGCATTTGCTTCTTCTCGGTCTCCCATTCAAGACCGTAACCGCTTTTTCCTTCTACGGTCGTAACGCCGTGGATCAGCATGGTATCCATATGTTTTTTCGACTTTTCGACAAGTTCGTCAAAGCTTGCGTTTCTTGTGGAGGTCACACTGCTCAGGATACCTCCGCCTGCCTTCAGGATCTCGATGTAGGGAACGCCGTTGAGCTTCATGGAGAACTCATTTTCCCTGCTTCCTCCGTGTACCAGGTGGGTGTGAGAATCGATCAGACCCGGGGTCGCAACACAACCTGCAAGATCGATGACCTCCGTGGACGAAGAGATCAGTTCGCCGGGAACTTCTCCTTCTCCGACGGCAAGGATGTTTCCATCCTTGATTGCAATATATCCGTCGTTTAAAATCACCGCCTCATCCATTTGTTTCCCTCTGAGGGGAGAGCCCGTATCATTAGGGCAAAAAATTTGGTTTAAGTGAACCAATACCTTATCCGCTGCCATAGTTTTTCCTCCAATATATCATAATAGGTTCATAAAAAATTCATAATTCTTTTACCATTATACCCTAATTATCCTTTTTAAACATCTATAAAACGTCAAGAGTAGCAATGAGTTTCCAAAGTGCCGGGAAGTCGGATATCTCTGTGTCGGATCGTTCTGTTTTTTTGAGAAGGAGACCGACGTCCGTAGAAAAACCGCGGTTTGTTTGGTATAATAAAAAATAAGAACGTAAGAAATTGGTGCTGTTCTCCGATTGAAACGGGGAAGAATCTCCCTGACAGAACACAAAAACGCGGTTCGGCACTATATGAGGTGCAGATCCCGGATGTCAATAATTTAAACGGATAATAGTATGAGGCGTGTCTGCAAGAGAATTTTTCGGCTTGGAAGCGGACAGGCCGTCGATGCGCAGGAGGGGTGATAATTGTGGAATACTTTGAACAGGATATTATCAAAATAACGAGGATCCGATTGGAAAACTACAAGAATGTATCCTACGGAGTTATGGATATATCGGATCTGAAGGAGTCGGAAGAAGGAAAGGGGAGTATCACGGGGATCTACGGACAGAACGGTTCGGGAAAGACCTCCGTCATCAGTGCGATCAGCTTGGTCAAGTCCCTCTTTGAGGGAGAGAGTCTGCCCGAGGATGTCGGAGAATACATCGAATCAGGCAAGAGTAGGGCCTTGATTGAGGTCGAGATGTATCTCGGGAAGAAGGAAGACGATGAGGGCTATCTCGTCCGGTACGTGTGTATCATCGCCAAGGATGAAACCTCCGCCTTTATTGAGGAAGAGTCGGTGAAGTATCGATGTATCAGCAAGAAAGAAGGAGCGAAGGGGCGAGAGTTCAACCTTGTGAGCAGTCGCTATGACAAGAACGCTCTGTCTCCCAAGTATCGACACTCCGAGGTGGCACGTCTCTATAAGAGCAAGGTGGATCTGCTGGTAGGCAAAAAGATGTCGCATGAGAGAAACCGCAGCTTTATTTTCTCCAATGAACTCATAGCTCTTTTGGATGAGAAGAGGGAAATGGTTCCCGAGGAATTTTGTATTTTAGAAAGGCTGCGTTTTTTTGCAAAGACCTGTCTGTTCATCATCGACAACAAAAAGATCGCTTTGAGCGATGCGAACGTGATGTTGCCGATCGCTTTCAAGCAGTATAAAGACGGAAAGACTTCGGTCTTCGGCCAGATTCCCATCGCACTCAACAAACCGTCGGAACTTGAAGTGAGTGCGATGAAGCAAACGCAAGGAATCTTGGAGGCCTCCAACAAGGTCCTCAAGGAGATCATTCCGGGGCTGTCCATTGAGATCGTCGAATTGGGACGCAAGATGTCGGAGACGGGCAAGGAGATGGTGATGTTCGAGATGATGTCGTGCAGGGGTGAAGTCAAGATTCCGATACGCTATGAGTCTGACGGAATCAAGAAGATCGTTGCGGTTCTTCATATGCTTATTGCCCTTTACAACAGTGAGACGATCACGGTGCTGATCGACGAGTTGGATGCGGGCATCTTCGAATACCTCCTCGGGGAGATTCTCCAGATCGTGGAGGAGAAGTCCAAGGGTCAGTTGATCTTTACCTCTCACAATCTGAGACCCCTGGAGATCCTTGACAAGAATAACCTGATCTTTACAACGGTCAATCCCAACAACCGTTATATCAAACTCAAGAATGGAAGACCCAACAACAACCTGCGTGACACCTACTACAGAGATATCCTTCTGGGAGGACAGAGCGAGGAGATCTATCTCACGACCAACAGTGCCAAGATCAGCAGGGCATTCCGTAAGGCCGGTGAAAAAGAACTATGAGAAAAAAAGTAATCTTGTTTATTGTAGAAGGAATCACGGATAGGGAGAGTTTGGAACTGAGCTTACACACTCTTTTGGAGAAGGACAACAGCGTCGTCTTCGAGGTTGTCCAGGGAGATATCACCGCCAATGCGGGCGTCAAGGGTAACAATATCAGACGAAAGCTTACCGACATCATCAATTCGGGGGGAAGAAGAAAGTTTTTGAAACAGGACTACAAGGAGATTGTCCACCTGATCGATACGGATGGAGCCTTCGTGTCCGAGGACTACATCATGGAGGATGAACGCTACAAAGAGTTTCATTATACGCAGGAAATGATCTACAATCAGAGCAAGGAGAGGGTGTGGACGCGAAATCAAAAGAAACAGGCGTCGGTCAATATCCTCCTGTCGACCAAGAATGTGTACGGGAATGTTCCTTATCGGATGTTTTATTTTTCGTGCAACCTTGAGCACGTCCTGCACAATGAGATCTCCGTGCGAGATAGAAGTAAAATGGAGTATGCGCATCGGTTTCAGGACAAGTATGCCGACGACGAACAGGCCTTTGTAGATTTTATCTGTGAGAGTGAGTTCTCCGTCAAGATGGACTACTACGACAGCTGGGATTTTATTATGCAGGAGAACAATTCACTTAAGAGATATACCAATTTCAACCTCTTCCTTGAAGAGATATTGGCCGAGCGAGAGGAGGACGCTCTGATAGGAAGGTAGAATCGTCAAATTTGTTTTTTGAGAACAAGGGACGAAAAACGTCAAAAAACATTTCGTATGTTGACGATTTGGAGACGAGGTAGAGAGTATACTGATGATAGGAATACAAGAAAAAGAGATATTTTTCTTAATGAAGTTAAGAAGGTTTTGAAGGAGGATGATTATGAACAACGCAGAAATTGCAAAGGCGATGACAATAAAACTTGATGACATGTTACCCGAGATGCCGAAGTTTGAAGAAGGAATAAGACGAGCACCCGACAGAGGATTTCAGCTTTCTCAAAGTCAGACGGAGGTTGCTCTTAAGAACGCTTTGAGATACATTCCGGAGCAGTTCCACGAGCAGTTGATCCCCGAGTTTTTGGAAGAACTCACCACAAGAGGAAGGATCTACGGGTATCGTTTCCGTCCGGAGGGAAGGATCTACGGCAAGCCCATCGACGAATACAAGGGAAACTGTATCGAAGGAAAGGCCTTCCAAGTAATGATCGACAACAACCTCGATTATGAAGTAGCCCTTTATCCTTATGAACTCGTTACTTACGGAGAAACGGGAAGTGTGTGCCAAAACTGGATGCAGTACAGACTGATCATGAAATATCTTGAGGTGATGACCAACCATCAGACCTTGGTCATCGAGTCGGGACATCCTCTGGGTCTGTTCAGATCCAAACCGTCCGCTCCGAGAGTCATCATTACGAATGCTTTGATGATAGGAATGTTTGACAACCTCAAAGATTGGGAGATCGCTCAGGAGATGGGAGTTGCCAACTACGGACAGATGACGGCGGGAGGTTGGATGTATATCGGACCTCAAGGCATCGTGCACGGCACTTACAACACGATATTGAATGCGGGACGTATGATCCTCGGCGTGCCCGAAGACGGAGATCTTAGAGGCAAGCTGTTTGTGACATCCGGCCTTGGAGGAATGAGCGGGGCACAAGGCAAGGCGGGCGAAATTGCAAATGCGGTCGCCATTGTTGCGGAGGTAGACGAATCCCGGATTCGCACCCGTTTGGATCAAGGATGGATTCGAAAAATGACGGCATCGGCGGAGGAAGCGATCAAGTGGGCACAGGAGTCGATGGAAAAAGAAGAGGCAATGTCGATTGCCTACCACGGAAACATCGTGGATCTGTTGCAGTATGTGGTCGATCATAACATCCATATCGACCTTCTGTCGGATCAGACTTCCTGCCACAACGTATACAACGGAGGCTACTGCCCGCAAGGCATCAGTTTTGAAGAGAGAACCAGACTCTTGGCGGAGGATCAGGAGAAGTTTAACGAGTTGGTGGATAAAACCTTGAAGAAGCACTTCGAACTGATTCAAACCTTGAGCGAAAGAGGAGTGTACTTCTTCGACTACGGAAACTCCTTTATGAAGGCAATCTACGATGCGGGGGTAAAAGAGATCTCGAAAAACGGGGTGGATGAAAAAGACGGATTTATCTGGCCTTCTTATGTAGAAGACATCATGGGACCGCAGTTGTTCGATTACGGATACGGGCCCTTCCGTTGGGTGTGCCTGAGCGGAAAACATGAAGATCTGATCAAGACGGATCAGGCAGCGATGAGCTGTATCAATCCGGAGAGAAGATATCAGGACAGAGACAACTATAACTGGATCCGTGATGCGGAGAAGAACCAAATGGTAGTCGGCACTCAGGCGAGAATCCTGTATCAGGATGCTAAGGGAAGAATTGAGATTGCACTGAAGTTCAATGAAATGGTAAGAAACGGCGAAATCGGGCCGGTCATGATGGGGCGTGACCACCATGACGTATCGGGAACGGATTCTCCGTTCAGAGAGACCTCCAATATCAAGGACGGAAGTAATGTCATGGCGGATATGGCAGTGCAGTGCTATGCCGGAAACGCAGCCAGAGGAATGAGTCTCGTTGCTCTTCACAACGGAGGAGGAGTCGGGATCGGAAAAGCGATCAACGGAGGCTTCGGACTTGTGCTCGATGGAAGTGAGAGAGCGGATGAGATCGTCAAATCGGCACTATCTTGGGACGTAATGGGCGGAGTTGCAAGAAGAAGCTGGGCGAGAAACGAGCACTCCATTGAAACCGTTCTCGAGTTCAACAGGGAGAAAGAAGGAAAAGAGCATATCACCATCCCCTATCTTGCGGATGAAACTGCAGTAAAAGAAGCGGTTGCAAAAGTATATGCAAATTTGAAGAAATAATCGATATAAGTCGGCGGTATCCTTGGGGTGCTGCCGATTTTTTTGTAATGTCTTTGTAACGGCTTTCTTATGTTTTTTTGATGAAGGTCAAAAGAAAAGGCGGTAGAATAAGAGTGGATGTAGTGATAGGGATAATACCGTTATCCGATAGAAGTATGGTTATACTGCTATCCGTTCACATTGACAGGTCGAATGATTTGAACTGCAATTCTCCAAATCGTTTTTTCGGCTCTATATACCCGGCATTTTAAACGAAGAATAGTATTGTATGTATATAGAGTGTAAGGTCGTTGATACCCATAACGCAAAGGAGTGAAAGTGTTCAACCGTCACTCTAAAGAATTTGCGGCACAGTTGAAATGGATGGTGATTGCAACATATCCATACAAGAATATAAATACTATAAAGGAGGGATCTACTGTGAAAAAGCTGTATAAATCCAATTCCGATGTAATGATCGAAGGGGTCTGTGGAGGTTTGGCGGAATACTTCGACATCGACTCCACCGTTATAAGGATCATTTGGGCCTTTATGATCGCTACGGGAAGCGGGCTGTTGCTGTATATCATTATGGCGGTTCTTTTGCCCAAACGTCCGAAGGGAAGTTTTTAGAGAAAATACTACACAAAGATACAACATAATTTTTCTGCTGTTTTACCAAATACAGAAACCCGTATTCTGATTTTCACGGGATTTCCTCAGAAATCCGTGGATCTTAAAGCAAGACCCTTGTTATACTGTTATCTGCTGAAAATGCGACCATATCTATTCTGCGATTACGAAATTTCGTTTCATTTCCTATGCAGTATAAATCGTTGATATCAATAACTCAAATAAATAACAGTATCAGACAGAAAGAAACATCCCTCGGCCGAGGGATGTTTCTGATAGAAGGAGTAATTGTTCCAATACGATTCTTTACCTGAAGCTCTGTGACATACAGTCTAATACGATTCTCCCTTTGAATTGTCGGGGTTAAAACCTATCTCATTTACCGAAACACCGCTTGGAGAATAATATGCTTCGGTGAGTTGAACCTGTGAATTCGAACAGATAACCGTAGAAGGACAAATTGATATTTAGTCGTATACTATTTCCGATAGCATTGGAATTATATCTATGTTCTCCGACCACAAACCTTCGTGTTACCTTCCATATAGTGCAGATCATAGATATTCATAACTCAAGTGATTAGTAGTATTATCCGGCATCTTTGTACTATTAAAGGCTTTATAGCACAGTTGGAATTGATGGGTATATCAACCTGTCTAACTCGGAGTTTTAAATCCATTTTGATATTACTTCAACTGTTCAAAAAAGTCTTTTTCCGATTTCGCCTGAATGAGCTTCCCGTTTTTCAATCCCACATAATGTTCAGGCTGATTGCTCTTGCCTGCACACATTCCAATACACCCGTATCTTGTAGTATACCCGTGTTCACTTGAAAATTTCTCCAGATGTTCTACTGATACGGCGGAACATTTTTTGCATATTTTGACTGTAGTGCTTTCGCTGTCTTTGTAAGCAATCCAAAAAGCCAATACGATTGCAAGTCCCATGATACAAACGCTCGCTATCAATTTTATAAGCAAATCCATTTCAAACAGAAAGCAGTAGGCGGAAACAGTTATGCCCAAAATAATGATGAAGCCTTGTTTTACAAGGCTTGTAACACTCGAAATCATACATAGGCCTATTGCAATACCGATCATGGATCCTACCAAAAAACTCATAAAGTCCACATCGGTAAGGCTTGGGGGAAACAACATTCCTCCATACAGAATACTCAATGCGGAACTCAAAAGTATACAGACTCCCGCTATTGTTTTCACAGTTTTTTTCAGTTGGATTTCTCTCTTCATAATTCTTCCTTTCTCTTGAAATACAGGCACTGAACTTGTTTGATATGATTGATTGTTTAACTTCTTCATGTATACAGTTTAAACTCCGCAACCTCCAAAACATTTGCTATGGTTCACGACTTGGTTTTCAGCTCCAAAAACGTCCTCGTTGCGTTTGCACTTTCATTTACTATCAATTCCGATGTATCTCTATACCTCCCATACACCGGACATTTTAATTGGGTTTTAGTATAACACCCGTTTATACCGTCATGTCGATGAATTTGTTACACTTGCCTCTTTACATAATCTTTTGTCTTGAAAATAGCATACTCCTCCTTGGAATACATTCTGTAAATTGTTGGAACAGTTGATATCAATCCCCTTATTTCACCGGAGAGGAAACAAGTTTATACATGTCGATATCCACATGATTTTATCGAAACATAATAACACCTCTTTTCTTTGAATGAATAATCTAATATATTCATTCAGTCTCTATCGAATAAAAAGGGAACCGAAATTCCCTATTCCAACTTGCTTTTTAAAACTCCCTGAATAAAGTAATGCAACATCACCCTTAGGGTTTCTGTCTTGTCGGCAAACTCCTCCTCTTTCACATTACAATCGATAAAGTACATCATCTCGTATACACGGATGATTTTTGCGATTTCGTCTTCTCGGTAGCCCGATTTTTTCAGGTATCTGTCGATATAGTTTAGAAGAAATTGATGAAAGGAGTTGTTGTTGATCCCCTCTTCCGAAAGATAGTACTGTTGCAATCTGTCATTGATCTTGGAATTATTCCATTCCGCTAAAATTTTGTTGTTGAGCATATGTTCTTGAATGTATTGAAACAACTCTTCCATAACCTGAAGCGGATGCAAGTTCCAGTCGATTTCCTTCAACAGAGCCCCTCTCATCTTCTCGTTCTCACGAATATAGATTTCTGTAAATAAATCTTCTTTTGAATCATAGTATTTGTAAAATGCTCCGACGGATATTCCCGCTTTTTTTGAGATTTCGACAATATTGGTAGCTTTATAGCCGTTTTGCAGGAATATTTCATATGCTGCCTTATTCAACAATAGTTTCTTTTCGTCCATAAAGCCTCCTCTTTCTTGAATGAATTATTTTTTTTATTCATTTCCTATAAAATACCAAAGATTGCAGATCCTGTCAATATAAATTTTCTTTATTCTCTACAAAACTCATTTACAGTGTTGCTGTTAAAGCTCTCAAAAAGAGAGAGGGGGTTTTGTTTATCTTTTTAAGGCAAGTATGAAGAAGGAGCGGTCGTTTTACATATTCGTTTTCAAAACTTGTGTTATGGTATTGTTTGCTGCTGTAATCGTGATTTAGAATTGTTTTTCTCAAGAGTAAAGGTAAGATTTTTTCTTCATTGTATGAAGACGTCACCTACGAGGGTCTGTGAAGAGCTTCTTTGCAAACATGACTTTCCGTTTTTCTTCCAATCGGCTATAATACAAGGTATGTATAGTTGTCTTATCATCCGGGATATCGATATTGAACAAAGAAACCGCGGAAGAGAGAAGAGGGAAGAGGTCGGATGTTATTTTGATAGGCCGAAGTTTTGTATCGTCTATTGACGATCGAGCGGATCCCGTATCCTTATTATAAGGAAAACACCGTATAAGTTGAAAAGCCATCATAAAATCACTGTATATGAAGGCTGAATTTCTTGAAAGTATTGACTTGACAAAATTCCATTTTTGCAACTTCATAAGAAAATCAAAATTCTACATTTGTACGCTATCGTCGAAGTCGCAACGATTATAAGTCACAACGATCGGCCGTATAGTCGCAAACGGTTTGGATTTCAATATATCGGGATGTCCTATTGTTTGATTGCAGACGGTCACGGATATGAAACGAGGCGGAAATCAGGGGAGGTTTTTATGTTTGTAAGGTTGGCACAGCTGTTATTGCCGGTATTTTCCATTATCTTTATCGGAGGATTTTGCAGGTACAGAAACTACATAAATCGGGATCTTGTAAAATACGGAAACGAGGCGATCTTCAAGGTTTTTCTTCCTCTTTCTCTGTTTTTGTCGATCTACCGTTTGGATAACATCGGAAAGATCAGTCTGCTCCCGCTCTGTTTTTTGATGAGCTACACGGTGCTCATCTTTATTCTCGGATGGATCTATAATACGCGTCTCTGTCGGGATGTGCAGACGAGGTCGGTCATGATCCAGAGCTATATCAGACCCAACCTCCTGCTTTTCGGACTTCCGATCGCGGCGAGCTACTATACGGATCAGGGCTATGAGTTGGTCATCTTGAATCTTCTTCTGATGGTGCCCTTTGTCAATATCATGGCCCTGCTCTGCTTTGAACTCGGTATAAACGGAAGGGTACCGCTACGGACCATAGCGGGCAATATCATGAAAAACAAGATCGTCACAGGAGCGATGGCGGGCTTGGTATGCAGGCTCATCGGTTTGGAGATACCGGAGTTGTTTCTTAAACCCGTTCAATCCCTGTCCTCGGTCGCAGGGCCTTTGGGGCTGTTTCTGATCGGAGCGGGTCTATCCTTTCAATCGGTTAGGAAAGAAGGTCTCTGTGTTGCGGACTCCGTCTTGTGGAAGAACTTCCTCGTGCCCTACACGGCGATTTTTATCGCCGTTCTTTTGGGGCTGAGGGGACAGAGTCTTTTCGTTATAGCCATCGCCCTGCTCTCTCCCGTCGCCATCTCAAGCTACACCTATGCCATCGTCTATACGAATAAGGACAAGCTCGCGGCGATGCTTGTGATGATGACGACCTTGGTATCTTTAGGAAGTGTTTCACTCGCCTTCTTTGTGTTGATGAAGTACTCCTTGATCTAGCGCGATCTCATATGGATGTTTAGCCTTGTTTTATATTTTCATCATAAACCTCTTCCGTGATACTTTAAATTTTATTGACAAGACAGTTGTAAAAACATTCAAAGTATTGTACTATTTTCTTGTATAGAAAACACATACCTCTCCGAAGCATTTGTTATGGAGGATTTATTCAGGAGGGTTCAAGGACGTTACGATTTTTTGACAGTTGGACGTTCCACACTCTCTTTGTATGAAAGTCGATTGCTTGGGAGATAACAAACAACAGGGGGCTTGCAGAAAAGATGGAAAGAGTAAAGAGGTTTTTGAAGAAGAAAGATGTGGAGATCTCATTTCAGCGTTATTGCATTGAAGTTTTGGGATCTATGGCAATGGGGTTGTTTGCATCCTTGCTGGTCGGAACGATATTGAATACGATAGGTACGAAACTGGGGATAGGTTTCCTCAGCGAAACGATATGGCCGATCGCTAAAGAAATGACGGGTCCTGCGATCGCGGTCGCAATCGCAACGGCACTCAAGGCACCGAATCTGATCCTGTTTTCCTCGGTGGTGGTCGGTTATGCGGGCAATCAGCTCGGAGGTCCTGCCGGAGCTTGGATAGCTACTTGGATCAGTGTGGAATTG
This sequence comes from Filifactor villosus, assembly GCF_042652965.1. Taxonomy (NCBI): domain Bacteria; kingdom Bacillati; phylum Bacillota; class Clostridia; order Peptostreptococcales; family Filifactoraceae; genus Filifactor; species Filifactor villosus. The sequence goes on along the minus strand of NZ_JBHSHL010000045.1, from coordinate 37,057 downwards.
GGAAAACTCGTATCCAAGGAGACCAAGGTGGACATCATCGTTACGCCGGCCGTTACGATCTTGACGGGAGTCGGGATAGGGACCTTTGTGGGACCGATGATAGCTCAAGTGATGACGGGGCTCGGCCAAGTCATTATGGCGGCGACAAACCTTCAACCTTTTTGGATGGGGATCGCAGTCTCGGTCATTGTGGGTATCGTGCTGACCCTTCCCATCAGTTCCGCCGCCCTCTGCATGATGCTTTCGCTCTCAGGCTTGGCGGGAGGTGCCGCAACGGCAGGCTGTGCGGCGCAGATGGTGGGTTTTGCGGTCATCAGTTTTAGGGAGAACGGTTGGAGCGGTATTTTGGCACAGGGATTGGGTACATCGATGCTCCAGATCCCCAATATTTTGAAAAACTGGAAGATATGGATACCTCCCACCCTCGCTGCGGCGATCACGGGACCGATATCGACCACAGTTTTTCGTATGACCAACATCCCCATCGGATCAGGAATGGGAACGAGCGGTTTGGTGGGTCAGATCGGTACGATCACGGCAATGGAAGAGGCAGGAGCCTCCCCGGCTACGATCTACTTGGGCATCGCGTTGGTCCACTTTATCCTCCCGGCGCTCTTGAGCTACCTCTTTTACTTTATATTGAAAAAGATGGGCCGGATCAAGGACGGCGATTTAAAACTGAACTTGTAGGCAGGATCTTGGCGGGAGATCTCTTCTGAAAAAGAAAGTGACGAACAAAGAACAGCTTATTTCGCGGCGATACTGTATCGTAGGACTTCCGTGTCTTGTAAGGCGGAGATCGTACATCTTTGCATTTCTCCTCGATCAAACCGAGGGATAATATATCCTGTTATTTAGTCAGTTATTGCCGGAGATTTATACTTCATAGGCGACGAAACAGTTTTTCATGGTCAGAGGATTGATGTCATGACCCTTCTGCCGGATAATGGGGTAATGCTCTGCGTCGATGACCGAGTACGGGCAAACTCCCCTTTTTGCGTTTGCAAGGGAGAATGCTGAGGGAAAAACACGAGAACGATTAGGAAGGAGGTGGAAGGATGGAACATAGGATGAGGTTGAAGCCGTCTCCCTTCGAAAAGATAAAACAGGGGACGAAGACCATGGAATTGAGACTTTATGACGAAAAGAGAAGGAAGATATCGATCGGAGACAGGATCTGTTTTGTAAATATGGAAGATGAAGGCGAGACCCTCTTCGTGGAGGTAAAGAACCTCTATGTCTTCGAGAGTTTCGAGAAACTGTATCAACGTCTTCCCCTTACGAGCTGCGGTTATACACAGGAGGATGTCCATAGAGCTTCTCCGCGGGATATGGAAGAGTACTATTCGCCGAAACAACAGGCGGAGGTCGGGGTCGTCGGGATCGAGATCTCCCTCCTGTAAAGCCTCCTCAAGTATTATGGTCAGAAACCATCCTCCCTTTGAGGGCATGGAGTATGATCTGTTAGGATCGACGGGTTATACTATTGTTCAATAGAAGTATGGATATATCTATTTTTCGATGACAAAAAACTATGTTGTCTTCTATGGGTCACAGAGTATTTATATCCACTATTCAAAAGAATAGTAGTATTAAACGCTTGGAAGCATATCATCCTCCAAACTTTTTTTCGATAATTATGTTCCGTACTCGGCATTTCAAACGGAGAATAATATAAAAAGGCGGTAGAAGAACTATCGTCTTTTTTTTTCGGGGAAAGTAAGAAGTATACTACCTTAAACTTCGCATATAAAAAAGCAAAAAAAGCCTTTGATACTACTATTCCTTTGAATGGTGGATACAACGATTTGTACTCCATAGAAGAGAAAACAACTTTTCGTGGTTGCAAAACAAATATAACAACACTTCTATCGAAGAATAGTATAATACTATTGTCCAATAGAAGTGTGGTTATATCTACTTTATGACCGGGAGAATCCGTGTTATCTTCCGTTGAGTACAGGTTGCGGCTATCCATAACTCAAAGGACGAATAGTATAAAATCAATCGGGAACGGCAACAGTAAGATTTACACAGCCTGTCAAGGGAGATCGTTTTCTATGTTGAACAATGTCCTTTGGCAGGCTGTCTGGTTTTATCCTCCCTGCAAAAGGAGAATGTAAAGCCTATAGAGGTCTTCTTGTTTCTTTCGTATAAAAATGATATACTTTAATGGGAAATTATCGTTTGTTTTAAGGCAATATCGAACGATTCGAAAAATCATCGTAAAATCACTGTACATGAACAATGAATTTCTTGAAAGTGTTGATTTGACAAAATCCCATTTTTTGCAAATTCATAGAAAAATCAAAATGTTACATTTGTGCGGGATTGCTTTAGGTGTCAGTATCCGAAACAAGAAGGATGAGAAAAGAGAGCGGATGAAGAAGTATAAGGTGGAGTTTGAGACCAACGATACCAAGTATTTGGAAATATACAGGCATATCAAGAAGATCATCGAGAAGGGCCAATTGAGACCGAACGAGAAACTGCCGCCGCTTCGGAGGCTCTCCGAGTTTTTGGGGGTCAATATATCGACCTGTGTCAATGCTTACAATCTTTTGGAGAAGGAGCATTTGATCTATAAGGTGAGCGGGAGCGGTTGCTATGTCCTTCCCGTCGAAGAAGGTGTGGAGGAAGAGACGGGGAAGGTGCGTTTCGATATAGGGCATCCGTCTACGGATATGTTTCCTCTCGAGAACTTCCGCAGATCCGTCGAAAAGGCTATGGCTCTTAACCTGCGAGGAGTGTTTGATTACGAGGAAGGTTTGGGTTACGAGAAACTCAGGGAGTACCTCGTCCGTTATCTGGAGCAGTCGGGCATCCATTCCAACAAGGAGAGGATCCAGATCATCTCCGGAGCCCAGCAGGGGATCTCACTTGTAGCGAAGGCGCTCCTGAACTACGGAGACATCATCTATGTGGAAGAGCCGTCCTATCACGGGGCGATGGAGGTGTTTTCGGACAAGAAGCTGAAGCCGGTGTCCATTCCGATGATGCATGACGGAATCGATGTCGGAATCCTAAAGACGAAGCTCGAACGGTTCAGGCCGAGCCTCATCTATGTGATGCCCACCTACCAAAATCCTACGGGTGTCAACTACAGCCTCAAAAAGAAAAAACTCCTGCTGGAATTGGCTGCGAAATACGATTTTTATATCATTGAAGACGACTTTTTGAGCGATATTGAGTTTCACGGACACAAGGAGCATGCGCCCCTTCGAAGTTACGATGAGCACAATCGGGTTATCTATATCAAGAGTTTTTCAAAGATATTGATGCCGGGTCTTAGGATCGGGTTTATGGAGATGCCGGAGAGTTTTGTTCCCGCAATCCGCAAGGAGAAGAACAAGATGGATATTGCCGGACCGTCGATTATTCAACATTCGTTGTATAAGTATTTTCAGGATTTTGATTGGAATCTTCACCTCAGCATGGTGCAAGGTGCTTACTTGAGGAAGTTCGAGTTGATGTCCCGCAGTTTGGAGAAGGGGTTCACAGGCCTGTTGGAGTTTTTGAGACCGGCAGGAGGGACAAATGCCTTTTTCTATCTTCCCAAGGGACATTCGGCGAAAGATTTCAGGCTCTATCTCAGGAGGCAGCACAATATCGAGGTTCTGGAAGGAGGGCTTTTCGGAGACTCCCTGCGTTGTCAGCGGGGGTTTCGGATCAGCTGTGCTTCCTTGGACGAGGAAGCGATACCGTCTTCCTTTGAACTGCTTAGGAAGGCGACCGGGGAGTATCTTCAACAAGGTTAAGACAGGAACAGCTTTGCACATAGTGAGGGACGGTTTCGCTTTGATCGAAGCTGATACAAAATAAGAATATAGGAGAAGAACATATGGACAAAAAACTGATAGAAAGGATCAACGAACTTTCGCGCAAGAATAAAAAACAAGGTTTGACCCCTGCGGAAGTCAGGGAGAGAGAAGATTTGAGACAGGAGTATTTGAAACAGTTTCGGGAACAGTTCCGAGCACAGTTGGAAAACATCGATATCGAGTATGTCGACGGACCCGCTGTCGAACGGGAGATCAAAGGAGCGGGCTATGGAGACAATTAAACTTCAGGAAGGGGTCGTACTCAAGCGGATCCCCACGGATCAATTTAAGACGAATTTGATATCGGTGTATTTCAAGAGGCCGATCTGCCGGGAGGAAGTGACGATGAATTCACTTCTTCCCTATGTGATGAGGGCGGGGACGAAGTCCTATCCCAATGAGACCGCGATCTCCAAGAAACTTAAGGACCTGTACGGAGCCTTCCTCAGTGCGAATGTGAGCAAGAAGGGTGAGATTCAGATCTTCGGTTTTCAGCTTGCCTTTATCAACGAGAAGTATGTGGAGGAAGAACTCTTCAAAGAGGTGCTGTCGTTGCTCAAGGAGGTTTTGTTCGAACCTTATTTGGAAGACAGATATTTTTCCGAACTCGTATTGTCGATCGAGAAAGAAGTCCTGAGAGAGGCGATATTGGCACGGATCAACGACAAGGGCTCCTATGCAAGGGAGAGACTGCTCGAAGAGATGTGTGGCGACGAGCTCTACGGAGTTGCGGAGGAAGGCTATATGGAAGACTTGGATGAGATCGATCCCGAGAAGCTTTACAAGCACTACAAAGAGGTGATAAGAACTTCTCAAATCGAGATCCATCTCCAAGGAGAGATGGATCGTGAAAAGACCCTTTCCCTTCTGAAGGAAGAGTTTGTCTTTCCGCAGGGAGAGAGGGTGGAGATCTCGGTCCCTGATCTGAGCTTTTCCCCTTCAAAGATAAAAGAAGAGGCGGAGGAGATGGATGTCGAGCAGGCGAAGCTGGTCTTGGGCTATCGTACCCACCGCAGCGTGATGGTCGAGGACTGCACCGACGTCCTGCTCTATGCGACGATTTTGGGAATCGGCTCACAGTCCAAGCTCTTTCGCATCGTTCGCGAGAAACACAGTCTCTGCTACTACATCGGAGCAGGGCTTGAGAGTCTGAAAGCCCTGATGCTTATTCAGACGGGGATCGAGACTGCCGACAGGGACAAGGTAGTGGAGCTTATCGAAGTCCTGCAAGGAGAGATGAGAGAGGGCAATATCTCACAGAAGGAGCTGAGTGAGTCGAAGAAGATGCTTATAAACGACCTCAAGTCAGTGAAGGACAACGTTTTTTCTCTTGCCAATTTCCACTTTGCTCAGAGTTTCAGGTTTGAGAACAGGACCTTTGAGCAGATGATTGAAGCGATCGAAAAAGTGGAGATTGAAGACGTTCAAAGGGTTGCAAGATCGGTAGAGTTGGACAGCATCTTTTTCTTGAAGGGGAGGGAGAAGTAGGATGAATATACTTGAGATGATAGAGAAGGAAACCATATATCGAAAGACCCTTCCGAGCGGTATGGAAGTCTTCTATATGCCCAAGAAGGGCTTTACCAAAAAATATGCGGTGTTTGCAACGAACTTCGGCTCGAACGATCTGGAGTTCATAAGCCCTCATACCGGGGAGAGAGTCAGGCTCAACGAGGGGATCGCACATTTTTTGGAGCACAAAATGTTTGAGCAGGAGGACGGGAGCGATGCCTTCGAAGCTTTTGCCAAGCTTGGGGCAAATGCGAATGCCGCTACCACCTTCGATAAGACGTCCTACCTCTTCTCTGCGACGGAGAACTTCTATGAGGCTCTGGAACATCTGATCAGCTATGTGCAATCTCCCTATTTCACGAAGGAGAACGTGGAGAAGGAGAAGGGAATCATCGCCCAGGAGATCAAGATGTACGAAGACGATCCGGACTGGAAGCTCTTCTTCAACGCTCTGGGAGCGATGTATTCCAAGCACCCCGTCCATATCGACATTGCGGGAACGGTCGAGAGTATTTATCGGATTACTCCGGAGGAGCTGTACCTGTGCTACAACACCTTCTATTCGCCTTCGAATATGGCCCTGTTTGTCATAGGGGACCTGTCTTGGGAAAAAATTCAGGACATCGTTGAAAAAACGGTGAAGGATGATAATGCCTTTGAGGGAGAACTCAAGAGGATAGAGCCTGTAGAACCTGTAGAGGTTCGAACGAAGAAAGTAACACAGGAGTTTCCGGTCTCCATACCGATGTTTATGATCGGGATCAAGGAAGAGGCGGGCGGAGACCGGAACGGTCGGGAAATGCTCAGGAAGATGATCACGACGGATTTGCTTATGTCCATCCTCTTTCAAAAGGGGAGCAAACTTCACGAGGAACTCTACCGGGAAGGATTGATCTTTTCTCCCCTGAGTGCGGAGTTCAATATCGCCCCCTCCTATTCCTATTCCCTGATCTCCGGAGAGAGCAGAAAGGTGGATGAAGTCATCGGGAGGATCCGACAGAGGATCGAAGAGGTCAAGGCGGAGGGCTTGGATCAGGAAGAGTTTGAGAGGGCAAAGAAGGCGAAGATAGGAAGGTTTGTGCGTTTCTTCGATTCCATGGAAGGCTTGGCGAATACCTACCTCTCCTATCACTTCCAAGGGATGGACCTTATGGACTATGCGAGATTGCTTGAAGAAGTCACGAGGCGGGAATGTGAACAGAGATTAAGAGAGCATTTCAGGGAAGAGGCTACGGTCCTGTCTCTGATCGAGCCCAAGGCGAAATAGAGCGATCGGTATCGGATCGACCGTATTCTACGGCCTTGTTACAAGTCGGAATGATCGGCAGCACAGTTACGGACGGTTTCGATCTCAATGTGATGATACAACGGCGCGGGCAACGGTACTTTGTTGACTGCTTTCCTGAGCGTTTATTCGAGCTTGGGATCTTGACATCGCCCAAGTCCCGTTGTTGATGATGGAAAGGAGGATGTCGTGGATCCTACGGCATTTACGATTTTTAATATAGAAGTGAAGTGGTATGCCCTGTTGATTACGGGGTCGATGCTGCTTGGAATGGCTCTGCTGCTCAGGCAGGCCAAGAAAGAAGGGTTTGTCGGAGATCACCTCCTCGATGTGTTTTTGTACGCTCTTCCTCTTGCAATCATAGGGGCGAGGACCTACTATGTGCTCTTTCACTTTGAGGAGTACAGGGGAGATCTCTTTGAGATGATAAATATCAGAGGCGGAGGATTGGCGATCCACGGAGCCTTGCTTGGAGCCTTTGCGGGAGGATGGATCGCTGTCAAAAAACACAGGCTCCAACTTCTTAAAACGATGGATATTTTTTCGCCCTATGTCATCTTGGGGCAGGCGATAGGAAGATGGGGAAACTTTATCAATCAGGAGGCTCACGGAGGTCCTACGGATCTTCCGTGGGGGATCATGGTGGATGGGGTCAAGGTCCATCCGACCTTCCTGTATGAGTCGCTCTGGAACATCGCCATCTTCATCCTGCTTCTGTCCGTCCGGAAGAAGAAGGATTTTGACGGGAAGATGACAGCCATCTATCTGATCGGCTATTCGATAGGCAGGTTCTTTATCGAGGGTCTGAGGACCGATTCCCTCATGCTCGGACCTCTTCGGGCAGCTCAAGTCATCAGTCTGATCTTCATCGTGATTGGAGCGCTCTTGTGGAGGAAGAACAAAGACAGGGGAGTAGGCGAGGCCTATGTCACGAAATAGCCGGAAATAAAAAAGCGATTTACAAAACTTGACGGTATATCATCGATATGGGGTGGGAGGTTATCAGTCTTCTACTACCTCAAGGAGAACAAAACTCAGGGGAATTTCATCGGTGTCGACCTTATCCGTTGCAACGGCGGGTAAGAACGGTATTCGATCGGGTCGCTTGCGACATGGGTATAAAGGCTTAAGACAATTTAAACGCTTGTAGACAGTGCCCTGTCAAGGCGGACGGTGTAACAGCCGGTGGGATGATCCGTTTCAACTATCGAGATCAATAAGCTGTATTTTGAGAGAGATCTACCGAGGTTTCGTGGTTTCAGGAGGACAGGAGACCCTTCTGCGGGCAAGGGTACAATGGAAGTTATCTCCTTGTCTCTCCATAAGGTGTTATAAGTTTCGGCAAGAAGACACGAGGTCGGTAAGCAGAGGAGATGAGCCTTGCATCTGTGGCGATATCGCCTTGAGAACTTAGGAGGAAGTTATGGAATTTGTACACAAGTCGGTCATGCTTGAGGAATGTATCGAGATACTCGATATCGATCCCGACGGTATTTATGTGGACGGGACCCTCGGAGGTGCGGGCCACTCGCTGGAGATCTGCAAACGTCTTGATAAGGGTAAACTGATCGCCTTTGACAGGGATGAGGAGGCGATCGAAAATGCCAAGATCAAGCTCGATGCCTACAAGGACAAGGTCATCTTCCTGCATGATAATTTTTTTAATCTAAAAAAAGCCCTTCAAAATATTGATATTCACTCTATAAATGGTATACTATTAGATTTAGGGGTGTCCTCTTATCAATTGGACAACAAGGACAGGGGTTTCTCCTATATGCAGGATGCACCCTTGGATATGAGGATGGATAAGAGGGAAGGTTTCAGTGCCTTCGATGTCGTCAACGACTATTCAAAGGAAGAATTGAGCCGTATTCTCAAGGAGTACGGCGAAGAGAAGTGGGCGGTACGCATCGCCGAGTTTATCGTAGAAAAGAGACGACGAAAACCTGTTGAAACTACTGAAGAACTCGTCGGTATCATAAAGGCGGCGATTCCCAAAAAGGCGAGAGAAGAAAACCGGCATCCCGCCAAAAGAACCTTTCAGGCGATCCGCATCGAAGTGAACCGAGAACTCGACATCATCCAAGGTACTTTGGAGGATGCGATCGACCTTTTGGCACCCGGCGGGCTCATTGCGGTCATCACCTTCCACTCGCTTGAGGACAGGATTGTGAAGACCTGCTTTAAGGAGAAGGCAACGGACTGTATCTGTCCTCCCGAACTTCCCGTGTGCAGGTGTGGTCACAAGGCGGAGGTAAGCCTTGTCAATCGCAAACCCATCCTCCCATCAAAAGACGAACTTGAGAGCAATCCGCGTTCACGAAGCGCCAAGTTGAGAGGTGCAAGGAAGAAGCAGTAGGGTATTTTTTTCGGGAACGGGCCTGTTTGGTGCTATACCCGTTACAAATATAAAGGAATATAAGAAAGATCGAATGGAGAAGGAGAATTGTTTTGAAAAAGAAAGCGGATCCCACTCATAACAAGAAGGGAGAAAAAAGGCCGGAGAACCCGTATGTGAACCATGAAAGTATGGCCTATTATAAGATGAAGGAAGCCTACTCCAATTCGATGTCTGCGGAGAAGAAGGAGAAATCGAGACCCAAGTTCTCATTCGGGAAGAAGACAGCGAAGAAGGAAGGGGAAGCTCGGTCTAAGCCGGAGCCGCGTAAGATCATTCCGCTTAAAGAGCCTCCAAAGTCCGCACTCAAGAAGAAGGATACAAAGGTTTCCAAGGAAAAGAAGGTAGCGGAAAAACAGAAAAAGAAGAGTTTGAGCGCTCCTGTGGAAATAAAGAAGAAGGAAGCGCGCAAAACGGTTTCCATCGTAGAGAAGAAGACGAAAAAGAGAAGTTTTCTCAGAGATACGGGGATTACCGTGTTGATTGTAGCAATTTTATGTATCATCTTTTCGTTTTCCGTAGTTCTTGTGGATAGGTACTCCAAGATCGCTCAGATCAAATATCAGATCAACGTATTGAACAAAGAACTCTCCGAGAAGCAACGCGAGATCGACGACCTCGAGGTTCAGTTGGAGAGCCAAAACCGAAGTGACATTATCGAAAAATATGCCCGTGAGGAATTGGGGATGGAATATCCGAAGGAAAGTAAGATCACCTATATTCGTGTAAATTAATGAGGTCAGTTATGAAAAAAACGAATGTAAAGAGAAAATCGGAAAAGATTTTATCCATAACAATCCGATTCCTTGCGCTGGTCATCATATTTTATATCGCAAGGCTCGGTTATGTCCAGGTCATAGCAAGAGAAAAATTCTTTTATGAGACGGTCCGTACACAGTACCGCGATATAGAGATCATGCCCAAGAGGGGAGCCATCTATGACAGAAACGGAAAAGAACTGGCAGCTCATGTTTCGTACTACGATGTATGGATCGAACTGGTCTACGCCAGGGGGGAGAAAAAAGCTTGGGATAAGGAGGAATGGCAGAATTTTGCCGACAGGGTAGCACCGATTTTGGGAGCTACACCTGAACATATCCTCTCCATCATCGAGGAGAATAAGGCCCAAAACAAGGCGAGGTTTGTTCTGACAAAAAAAGTCACCAGAACGAAGATGAAGAAACTCGAAAGTTTGAAATTTAAACCGATCTACTTTGAAGAGTCTCATTCGAGAAGATATCCGTATGGAAAGTTCGCCGCACATGTCATCGGCCATATATCCAAAGAGAACCAAGGCTTGGCGGGTCTCGAAGCCTACTTCAACAAGGAGTTGGCAGGTATTCCCGGCAGAAAGATCGTACTTAGCGATGCGAAGTCCCATGAGATAGAAACGGAATCCTACCAGTATAATGCTGCGGTTGACGGCTACAACGTCATATCGACGATCGACGAAGTCATCCAGCATTATGTCGAAAAAGCAATGGAGCAATCCCATTATGAAAACAATTCGGTGAGAAGTATAGCCATCGTCATCGACCCTAAGACGGGAGATATTTTGGCGATGTGTGCCAAGCCCGATTACAATCCGGCCGAACCCAGGGAGATCTATTATGAACACTTCCGGACAAAGATGGAGAAGGCGAAGGACAGCAAGGCCAAAGACGATGTGATCAATGAGATGTGGAGAAACCCCATGGTCAACGATATCTATGAGCCGGGCTCGGTATTTAAGGCGGTAACTGCAAGTGCAGGGATAGAAGAAGGTGTGGTTGCACCGAACTCGACTTTTCAGGATGCAGGTAACGTAGTGATCCTGGGGCAGAAGATATCGAACTGGACGCCTCGTGCCTTCGGTACGGTCGATTTTAAAAAGGCGGTAGGTCAGTCGATCAACACCGTGTTCATCGAGGTTGCCAGAAGACTTGGAAGCGAAAAGTTTGTGGAATACATCAAGGCCTTCGGTTTCGGAAGAAAGACCGGGATCCAGCTGCCCGGAGAGGCGAAGGGGATCGTTCGAACCAAAAACACGATCGGACCGATCGAACAGGCGACCATGTCCTTCGGTCAAGGGGTGTCGGTAACTCCGATCCAAATGGCTATGGCGGTCAGTGCCATCGCCAATGACGGGGTCCTTATGAAACCGAGGATCGTAAAAGAGATCACAAATTCAGAGGGAGAGATCATTCAACGCTTTGAACCCGAAGTTGTAAGAAAGTCCGTATCGAAGCAGACGAATAAGATTGTCACTGACCTTCTTGAGAATGTGGTTCAGAAAGAAGGGGGAAAGAAGGCCGCAATCAAGGGATATCGGATTGCAGGAAAGAGCGGTACGGCTCAGAAGGTCATCAACGGAAAGTATCCGAAAGGATACTATATTTCGAGCTTCGTGGGTTTTGCTCCTGTGGAGGACCCGAAGGTCGTCGTTCTTGTGATCACCGATGAGCCGCATGGAAATCACGGTATCTATGGAGGTACCAATTCCGCTCCGTTTGTGAAGATGATCTTAAAGGATACCCTGCGCTATATGGGAGTGACACCCAATGCAATTGTGACCAACAATACCAACATCGAAAGACGTGAGGTCCCGGAGCTTCGAAACATCAGTTTTAAAGAGGCCAGAGTACTCTTGAATCAGGCGAACCTGACCTTTGTGTCGGATGGAGATCCTCCACCGGATGAAACGACGGTCATCGATGTCTTCCCCAAACCGGGAGAAAGCGTCCCTGTCGGTTCGGGAGTCGTGCTCTACTTTGAGGGAAGAGTTGCGGATGAGGTTTTGATGCCGGATCTGAACGGAAAGACGCTTGCGGAAGCCGAGCGTATCATAACCTCCTTGGGCTTGAGATTGAGTTTCTCGGGTTCAGGGAAGTTGATCAAACAGTTCCCCGAGCCGAACAAGTTGGTCAAGAAGGGAGCCATGGTCAATTTGAAGTTTGAAGATGTCTTCCAAAAGCCCTCCATTGCGGACAAACTGGAAGAAGAAGCCTTGAAGCCGGAGACCGACCCCGGGGCAGTTGGAGGATCGAGTGAAGAGCAAACCGGGCAGGAGATCGAAGAAGCGGAAGAAACAACGGAGGAGGGCACCTCCGAGACCGACCTTGTCGGACCGGAAGAGGCGGGTATGCCGATGGAAGGACTCGAAGCACCCATGGAAGAGGAAGGAGAGCCTGCTCCTTAGGTTTTGAAAAAACGATATGAGAGCTGAACGCACCGGCAGGGAACTGCTTTACTTCTTGCATTGTCGGAGATAGAATAAAATCTTCATGCTCACTTGATCCGTTTTCGGGTTTCAGATGCTTGAGATGACCGGTGTTTTTAATCGGATAAACAGTATAAACAAAGGACAGAGGATGTTGGAAGATGGAAAAATTGAAGTTTTCGGAAGTGGTGGAAGCGGTTCACGGTAGTGTGAACGGTACTTCTCAATACGACAGATACATTGACAGCGTCGTTACGGACAGCAGGAAGTGTAGGGAAGGTAGTCTCTTTGTTGCGATTAAGGGAGAGAATGTCGACGGAAACGACTTCGTGGACAAGGCCTTTTCCGGAGGGGCCTGTGCGGCCCTCACGACGAGAAAAACGGACGATGAAAGAGAGATCCGTGTCGAAGACAGCGTGCTTGCCCTCGGAAATCTTGGGAGGTACTACTTTAAGAAGTTAAGTCTTCCTCTTGTAGCCGTAACGGGAAGCAGTGGAAAGACGACCACCAAGGATATGATGTACTATGCTCTGTCATCGCAGGTCAAGGTGCATCGGACCCAAGGAAACTATAACAACGAAATAGGCCTGCCCCTCACTGTCTTGGAGGCGGACGGGACAGCGGAATACATGGTGTTGGAGATGGGGATGTCGCAGGAGGGAGAGATTGACTACCTCTGCGGGATTGCCAAACCCGATGTCGCCATCATCACAAACATAGGGACGGCTCATATGGAACAGTTGGGTTCCAGGGAAGCGATATTCAGAGCGAAGATGGAGATCGCGCATCGTATGGACGAGAAGGGTCTGCTCCTTCTCAATGCGGACGATGACTTTCTCTCCAATGCGGACAGAAACACTCTTTCCTGCACCGTCAAGACCTTCGGCTTTTCGGAGAACGCCGATTACAGGTGCCTCTCCTATGAACAGGAGGTTCTGTCGATGAAGGTCAGAGCTTTGATAGGAGAAAAAAACGTAGAGTATCGGGTACCTTTGGGGCTACACAATATTTCAAACTCTCTTGCGGTTTTGGGAGCGATCGAAGGGATGGGTCTCGATTTGAAAAAAGCCGTTGAAGGCTTGGAAGCCTTTCGTCCCTCCGACCTCAGGATGGATGTCAGAGAATACGGGAAGATCACCGTTATCAACGACAGCTACAATGCCAATCCCGACTCGATGAAGTCGGTGCTCTCCATCTTCAAGACCGATCCTTCCTCAAGGAGGAAGATAGCGGTCCTGGGAGATATGTTGGAACTGGGAGAGAATTCCCGACTATATCACGAAGAAGTCGGGCGCTATGCCTTTGAATGTTGCGACAGCCTGCTCTGTTTCGGAGAATATGCCTCTTTTATGGCGGAGGCTGCCGTCTTGGCGGGAATGAAGAGGGAAGCAGTGTTTTTTTCGAACGATAAACAGGAAGTCGCAAAGAACCTGAAAGAATTGTTGGAAGAGGGAGACCTTGTACTGATAAAGGGATCCCGCGGTATGAAGATGGAAGAACTGTTATCCGTGTTTGGAGGGGAGGAAAGATGAAACAGTCGGCGATCGCATATTTTATAACCTTTGTTTTAGCCGCTCTCATGGCACCGCGTCTCATCCCTCTGCTCAAGAGGTTGAAATTCGGTCAAACCGAGAGGGAAGAAGGACCGGAAAGTCATAAGGTCAAATCGGGTACACCGACCATGGGGGGATTTATCTTTATCGTCCCCGTATCGATCGTCACCTTGTTGATCGGAGGTTTTTCTTATGATACCTTCATCCCTGTAACGGCTATGCTGCTGTTCGGTCTCATCGGTTTTATCGATGACTATATCAAGGTGGTTAAAAAGCACAATCTGGGACTTAGAGCCTATCAAAAGCTCATCCTCCAGTTTTGTTTTGCTCTCATCGTCGCCTTTTTGCATCTGAAGTATTCCGAGCATGGGACTTCGGTCTATCTTCCGTTTACGGACAAACTCTGGGACATGGGCTACCTCCTTTATTTTCCGTTTATGGTCCTGCTTTTGACAGCAGTCAGCAACAGCGTAAATTTGACCGACGGTCTGGACGGACTTTGTACCTCGGTCACGGCGATTGTAGCATTTTTCTTTTTCATGATATCTCGCGATATCCAAATGGAAGGGCTTCGAACCTTTACAGCCTCCCTTATAGGAGGTTGTGTAGGCTTCTTGGGCGTCAACCGATATCCCGCGAAGGTCTTCATGGGAGATACGGGCTCCATGGCCTTGGGCGGAGCTGTTGCGGCCTGTGCCGTTTTATTGCACGCGCCCCTGATCCTGCCGATCGTAGGCATCATCTATGTAGCGGAAGCTCTGTCGGTCATCATCCAGGTGATTTCGTTTAAGACGACGGGGAAAAGGGTCTTTCGGATGTCACCCCTGCACCATCATTTTGAGCTCGGGGGTTGGAGCGAAAACAAGATAACCTTGGTATTTGTGGCAATTACCTTTCTTTGCTCCATCATAGGACTGATGGGCTTGTCAAAAATCTATTGATGGGAGAAACTATATGAAACTTAAGGATAAACATTGTATCGTGGTAGGACTTGGAAAAAGCGGTTTAGCTACCTGTCGTTTTCTCAAAGAGCGGGGAGCGAGGGTTCAGGCCTTTGATATCAGCAAAACTATTGAGGAGAACACTCTGAAAGACTTGGGGGTAGAGGTTCACTTGGGCCAAAACCCTACGGGCGAAGAGGAGGCGGACCTTGTTGTGATGTCGCCGGGGATCCCCTTGGACCTTCCCTTTGTACAGGCTTTTTTGAAGCACAAGGTCGAAGTGACCGGAGAGGTGGAACTTGCCTATCGCTTTGCCAAGGGAAGTTTTTTGGGTATTACCGGAACCAACGGTAAGACGACCACAACAACTCTTCTTGGAGACCTCCTCTCCTTCGTATCCTATGACACGAGGGTGGTAGGAAACATAGGAGCTCCCGTTATCGAGGAGGTGCAGACCTCCGGAGACGACACGTTTTTCGTCACGGAACTCTCGAGCTTTCAGCTGGAGACCGTCAAGGAGTTCAAGTGCCGAGTCGCCGGCATCCTCAATGTGACTCCCGACCATCTCAATCGTCACGGAAGTCTTGAAAACTACGGAAACATCAAGGCGAATATCTTTATGAACCAGGAAGAGGACGATGTTGCGGTCCTGAACTTCGAAGATGGATTCGTCCGTTCTCTTGGAGAAAAATGCAGGGCGAAGGTGCTCTGGTTCTCGGTCCGCCAGAGGGTCTCTCCGGGACTCTACCTCAAGGACGGACAGATCATCTCGACTTTGAAGGGAGAAGACGAGGTTCTGTTTGCACGTAGTGAGGTAGCACTGGCGGGAGATCACAATATGGAGAATGTACTTATGGCCATGTGTATGGCCTACAGCGTAGGAGTGTCCTTCGATGCGATGAGGATGGTCCTCAACGTGTTTCAGGGAGTTGAACACCGTCTGGAATTTGTTCGGGAGCTCGGAGGAATTCGCTATATCAACGACTCCAAGGGAACGAATCCCGATGCTTCGACCAAGGCGGTAGAAGCGTTTGAGGGGAATTTGATTCTGATCGCCGGAGGAATGGACAAGAAGGTGTCCTTCGACACCTTTGTTGAGGCCTTCCAAGGTAAGGTCAAAACGTTGATCCTTTTAGGCGAGACCAAGAAAATGATACAAGAATGTGCCGAACGTCACGGGTTTCGCGATGTTATCCTTGTCGAAGATATGAAGGAGGCAGTGGAGAGGGCTCATTCGATCGCAGTGGAGGGAGATCTGGTTCTGCTCTCGCCGGCTTGTGCTTCGTGGGATATGTATCCGAGCTATGAAGTCAGGGGAGAGGACTTTAAGAGCAGGGTCCGTGAATTGAAAGAGAAGTAGAGGTTTGTTATGTCAGGTAGAACAATCAGACAGGGAAAGATGGACAGGGGAATATTTTTTCTTGTCATTGCCTTGGTTATGATCGGTTTGGTCATGGTATACAGCTCAAGTTACGTCAGGGCTTATTATGATGACAAGAACAAAAACATGGCAGTGTTTTTCATCTCCAATGCGCGTGTAGGTCTGCTGGGACTCATCGTGATGATGCTGGTCTCTTTCATTCCGTATAAGCTCTATCGTAATATCTTCGTGATCATTGCATTGTGTGTGGCGGTAGGTGGGCTGCTTGTGTGGCTTTTGATTGAAGGAAAAGCTGTCAACCAGGCTGTGAGGTGGTTTAAGGTGGGCGGTTTGAGCGTTCAGCCCTCCGAGATGGCAAAGACGGTCGTTATTTTATTTGTTGCGTCGATGCTATCGAGCAAAAAGATAAACATCAATCGATTTTGGTACTTTATAATCATCCTTTCCGTTCCGGGTTTGTTCACCACCCTGATACTGATGCAACCCCACTTCTCGACCTCGCTTACCATTTTGGCGGTCACCTTCTATATGATGGTGCTGGGAGGTACTTACTGGCGCTATATCATAGGAACGGGCTCCGTTCTCTTTGCAGTCGTCGGGGTTCTCATCGTGGGAAGAGACTATGCGCGTCAGAGGGTATTGTCGCTTTTTTCCCCGGAGCTTACGGACGGGAAAGCCTACAATCAGGTGGCAAACGCTTTGGGAGCGATCTCCAGCGGCGGTCTTTTCGGGCGCGGATTGGGAAGAAGTGTTCAAAAGTATCTCTATCTTGCGGCTTCGTACAATGATATGATCTTTGCTATCTATGCGGAAGAGTTCGGCTTTTTCGGAGCCCTTATTTTGATCCTGATCTTCTTCGTACTGATCGTGCGTTGTATGAGACTCTCCAAGGTAGTGCCCGATAAGTTCGGTTCCCTTCTGGTGGCGGGAATTACCGCTCAGATTGCCTTTCAATTTGCGGTCAACATCGGAGTTACTCTGGGAGTCCTGCCGACAACGGGAGTGCCACTTCCTTTTATCAGTTTTGGAGGAAGCGCTTTGCTTACGACCATGGCGTCGATGGGGATCGTCCTCAACGTTTCGCGATATGCGACGGGCATAAAAAGAGATCGGGGAACATCGAGCAGAGAAAGAGAAATGCGAAAAGAAGGAGTGAGAAGAAGAGAAGGAGGACAGGTATGAGAGTGATAGTATCGGGAGGGGGAACGGGAGGCCACGTCTACCCGGCCTTGGCGATCATCGAAGCCTTGAAGAAGAAAAAGCCCTCCTTGGAACTTCTCTACATCGGTACGCAGCGAGGTATCGAATCCGAGATCGTTCCTGTTGAGAACCACCCCTTCAGGACGATAGAGGTAAGAGGCTTTATTCGAAAGTTGACCCTTGAAAACATAAGGCGTCTCTATATGGCTCAAAAGGCATTGAAAGACTGCAAGAGCATTATGAAGGAATTTCGGCCCGATCTTGTGATAGGAACGGGAGGCTATGTTTGTGGTCCTGTACTCAAGGCGGCACATAAGTACGGGGCTTTTTGTGTTATTCATGAACAAAATGCCTATCCGGGTATTACCAACAAACTGCTCTCGCGGGAGATGGACCTTGTTTTCTTAGGTTTTGAGGAAGCAAAGGAAAGGTTGAAAGGAAGCTGTCCAAAGATCTTTGTCGGTAACCCCGTTCGAAGAAGCATTTTTGATCTGAGCAGGCAGGAAGCTCGAAACAAACTTGGGCTGAGTGAAGACGATAAGATGCTCGTTTCCATAGGAGGCTCGGGAGGCTCGGAGAGCTTAAATACCGCCTTTGCAGAAATGATGCCGATTTTGCTCGAAAAGGGTATCCGCTTTCTTCATACGACAGGGAAGATGCATTACGAAAAGTTCAGAGAGGCGGTAGCCGAACTAGTTCTTGGCAGGAATCAGGAGTATAAGAGTTATGAATCAAACGTTCCCCTATACTTGGCAGCGGCGGATCTCGTCATCTGCAGTGCCGGAGCGACAACCTTGGCGGAAGTCAATGCGATGGGGCGCGCCGCGATCGTTATTCCCAAGGCATATACGGCGGAGAATCACCAGGAGTACAATGCTCGGGCGATCAAGGAGAACGGAGCGGGAGATTATATCCTCGAGAAAGATCTGAACCCTCGCTTGTTACAGGAGAAGATAGAGAGTATTTTAAACGATGAGGCATTGAGATATAGGATGGAAGAATGTAGCAGGAAGATGTATCCGCAGGATCCGGCGCGAGAGATCGTACAAGCGATGCTGGAGGCTTACGGAAATCAAAAACGATAAAAGAGCGGATACGAGCATGTCGGCATATTGACAATGGAACATCTTTCTTATCCTTTTTACGGATCGGGAAGATAGACATCATAGTTGTGAGAAATTCAAGTTTCAATCAAAGCGCGAGAGGAGTTAAAGATGAAGTCGAACGATGAAGAAAAAAAGATGCAGGAGCAGATACAAGCTGCAGATCCCAAAAAAGAAGCGTCCTCTCGTGTGACGAAGGAAGAAGAATGTGGGCAGGAAGCGGATAAGGAGGTGTCTTCTGCCGGCGAAGAGGTGCAGAAGGACGAAACCGGAGGGCGGGAGAAAGTCAACGAAGCGGATGAGGAGGAGTTAAAAGCACAGGAAGAGGTTCTTGAAACGGATAGAGAGGAAGAAGAGCCCTCCGATGCGGATCTCAAGGAAGAAAAGCATGAAGGAGATGGTAGCGAGCCGCAACGACGGGAGAAGAAGAGTACGGAAGATACCAAACCGCGCGAAAGGTCGGCGAAGAAGGGTGCGAAGGCTGTAGCTGCTGCCAAGAAGAGGGGAAAATTCAGAGCCTTCAAGTTAAAGAGGACCGTGATCCGAAGGCTGAAGCTGATCCTGCCGATCTGTATCCTGCTCTTGCTTGCCACCTTATTTACGCCCTTGTATAAGCCTAAGGGGATCGTCATCCTGGGGAACAACGACCTCAAGGAAGAAGACATCATCAAGATGGGTAAGATCCCTATGGATAAGAGCATTTACCTGCTTCGGAGCAAGCAGATCGAACAAAACCTCTCTGAAGACCCTTATGTAAAATCGGCGGGAGTATCAAAGAGATTCCCCAATATCCTGATTGTAGACATGAATATCAGAGAAGAAGTTGCAACCGTCAATTTTCAGGAAGGTTTCGTCATCATCGACTATACGGGACATATCCTCCGCATAGAGCAGGATGTGAAGAACATTGTCAAGCCTTTGATCACGGGTCTTAAAGAAGCGGATATGCTCAAGGTGGGGGATAAGTTGGAGCAGGCTGAAAACTCGAACTTTCAGATGATATTGGATCTGATTTCCAACGTTCAAAATGCGGGATTGATTCACAACATATCCGAGATGAACCTGCAAGATGAAGAAAACATCTTCCTGATCACGACTCAAGGATTGCGAGTCCTTTTGGGCAGGGGGGATGACCTTACCTACAAACTCAACCAATTGAGCCATATACTGGTAGATCTTCATACAAAGAAGATTAATTATGGAATTATCGATATGAGGTATGACAGTTACCCGGTTTACAGGGAGAATTAGACTATGAACAAGGGGAGAAATCTTAGAAAAAAGACGATGAGCAACATCATATTGATGATGTGCAGCTTTCTTATCGGGATCGGAATCGTAGTTCAGGTGAAGACAACACAGAAATTTACAGGTGCAAGCACCACATCGCAGAGGATCCGTACCTTACAGATCGAATTGAAGAATTTGAAGACGAAGAGGGAAGAAATGGAAGAAGAAGTCGCACAGATCGAAACGGAGATCGAGGAACTTCGGGATGAGAGCGGAGTTCAATACGGCATAGAAGGGCGACTGAAGAGCGAGATCGAAGAGTACGAAACCTTGGTAGGGTACCGAAAGGTAAACGGCTCAGGTGTGCTTCTCGAACTCAGGGAAAGCTATGAGAAGGACTCGTCGATTCTCGTCAGCAACTATGAGCTGATCCTGGCGGTGATCAACAAACTCAATGCCGCCGGAGCTCGAGCGATCAGCATCAACGAGCAGAGATATGTAATCAATACAAGTATTCGGGCAGAGGAAGAAAAACTGTATATCAATGAACGTGAAATCAAACTTCCCATCGTTATCAAGGCGATAGGAGATCAGGACACCTTGGAGGCTGCCATGAATTTCAGGTACGGGATCTTGTGGGAGATGAGAAACTATTACGGGATTGACGCCGAGGTGTCCAAACAGGATGAGTTGGAGATTCCTGCATATCGCGGTGCGATCGAATACAGATTTGCCGTGCCGGTCGTGAAGGGGTGATGGCATCGTGAACCAACGCAAACTGATAAAGAACAACCTGATCCTCCTACTCTCTTTTGTTCTGTCCGTCGTTGTTGTGATGCAAAGTAAGATTATGCAGGACAGATATATCTACACGGGGGTGGAGAGCGTCAAAGAGATGGAGGAGAGCCTTCGATTTGAAAAAATAGAACTAGAAAACCTCTACGAATTCAAACTTTCCCGCCAAAAAGAGTTGGAGAGTGACAAGAAGGAGTATGAGGAGGGAAGGGTCACCGAAACCCTCGAAAAAAACCTCGTGTCCAAAAAAATGCAGGCCGGATATACACAGCTCAAGGGACAGGGAGTTCAGATCGAACTTCGGGACAGTACCAAAGAACTTGCGGTGGGGGAAGATCCCAATGATCTGCTGATCCACGATCAGGACATCCTGATGCTTATCAACGACTTGAAGGTGGCAGGGGCTGAGGCCATCTCCGTCAACGGAGAAAGAGTTTTGAGTACGACCGAGATCAAGTGTACGGGAGCGACCATCATGATAAACAACATCACCTTCGGACAACCCTTCATCATCAAGGCGATCGGTGAGCCTGCGGAACTTGAGGCGGCGGTCCTTGCGCCTTCTACATACGGAAGCATACTCAAGGAACTCTACCATCTACAGATCGATGTGGAGCAGAAGGAAGTGTTGATCAATGCGGCGAAGAGACAATAAGGAGGATATAAATTATGATATGGGCGATTATAGGGATCGTATTGGGACTTGTTGTGGGCAACTACCTTCCGTTTACTTATCCGGACAACTATTCTCTCTATGTCTCCATAGGGATCTTGGCGGCGATGGATTCCGTCTTCGGTGCGGTAAGAGCATCGATGGAAGATAAGTACGACAACCTTGTTTTTTTGACGGGCTTTTTGTCGAACGGAGTTTTGGCCGCTTTTTTGTCTTATTGGGGAGATAAGATGGGAGTGCCCCTCTACTATGCACCGATCTTTGTTTTTGGAGGAAGGCTGTTCTCCAACTTCGCAGTTATCCGAAGGCTCTTGATCGGGAGACTTCAACAGGACAGAAGAGCGGAAGAAGAATGATTCCGTTCAAATCATTGTCAAGGATAATACCGCATAATTTAAGAGAATGGTATAAGATCAACTCGATGCCACCGGTGAAATTCTTGAATTTGTTGACAGGATAAACTTTTGTATTTTATGAGCTTGCAAAAAATCGGAAGTTCGCCTTTGTGGTTCTTTCTTTAGTGCTGTTTCCCGAAAGATCGGGTCAAAGAGCATACCGTGATCGAAAAGGATGAGGACGAACGTATGTTCCAAAGCACTTACGTGCTCAATTCAAATGCTAAGGGTATAAAATCTTGCACAAACCTCAAGATATCCTTATAATATTATCAAGTGATAAGCTGCTTGAACAAGAACACAGGTACGGAAACTTCGGTCTTTTGCCCTGAAGAACGACTTGAGACACGGATCTTTACAGTTTCGAGAAGTTCAGTATGTACTTGTTTCAAAGTTGTAAAATCGGGGTATTATGATACTGTTTTGTTGTGGTTTTAAAAATTCGCGAAAAAATTCGTTTTTCGAGAATCGTTATATTCCTAACGAGCCGGCGAAGGGAAAGCAAGTTCGGGGAGACGGCAAGAAAGGAACGGAACTCTTTGTTACAAGGCTGTAATAGTGGCAAGAACTATTTTTCGAGACCGATAAAAATAGGCGAAAAAGCTTGACTTGTGTAGTTTCGTAGGTTACAGTATAAGGTAAGGAATTATGTAGAATTTCATCTCTTGAGGGAGTGATCAGGATGGTACAATTGGAAGTTAAAGACAACACCAGTGGTGAAGTGATAAAGGTCGTCGGAGTCGGCGGCGGAGGCGGAAACGCTGTGGATAGAATGATTCAGTCCGGTATCGTCGGAGTTGAATACGTTGCTATGAATACGGATCTGCAAGCCCTTCACAAATCGAGGGCGGAGCAGAAGGTACAGTTGGGAGTAAAGTTGACAAGGGGTCTGGGTGCAGGAGCCAACCCCGAGATTGGACGCTTGGCTGCCGAAGAAAATATCGAGGATATCAAAAACGCACTTGACGGAGCGGATATGGTTTTCATCGCTGCCGGAATGGGTGGAGGAACAGGGACCGGTGCAGCCCCGGTCGTAGCGAGGGCTGCAAGGGAGATGGACATTTTGACGGTAGCCATCGTTACCAAACCCTTTACAATCTCTGAAGGCAAGCCCAAGATGAGAAAGGCGGAGGCGGGGATTGCGGAGCTTAAAGAGCATGTCGATACTCTGATCGTACTTCCCAACGACAAGATTTTGGAAGCGATTCCGGAAGGAGCCTTGGCCTATGACTCCTTTGCCCTGGCAAACCAAGTCTTGGAGAGAGGTGTCAGGGGAATCACCGACATTATAAAGGTTCCCGGAATGATTAACGTCGACTTTGCCGATGTGAAGAACACCATGCTCAACAGAGGGGTGGCTCACATGGGTATCGGCAGTGCAAGCGGAGAGAACCGTGCTATGGAAGCGGCGAAACAGGCTGTATTCAGCCCGCTGTTGGAGACGACGGTAAAAGGCGCTAATGCGGTTCTTGTAAATATCGTCGGTTCGAGAAACTCCCTCCAAATGATGGAGGTCCAGGATGCGGCATCCTTTATTATGAAGAGCACGGGGCGTGAAGAAGATGCGGACAGTATTATAGGAACGACCTTCGTCGACGAGGATACGGACCTGCTCGAGATTACCTTGATCGCAACAGGCTTTGATGAGGAACTTGAACAGAGAAGACGCGAAGAATATATTCCCGCGGGCAGAAAGTCGGTGCCCTCAAAAAGTCAAAAGGAAGAACAGGAAGCGGAAGAGACAATTGAAGACCTATTCCAAAACAGTGATCTGCAAGAGCCGCCGAAGTTTGTGATTCCTGAATGGTTATCAAATAAAAAAAGATAAGAAAAGAGGAGCGTAGTCTCCTTTTTTTCGAATGTAATAATTTCAGAATTTTGAAGAAAGGGCGGTGAAGGCGATGAGATGTCCTTATTGCGGTGAAGTGGAGTCCAAGGTTGTAGACTCCAGGCATACCGATGAAGACAATGCCATCAGGAGAAGACGGGAGTGTAATAATTGCCACAAACGCTTTACCACTTACGAAAAAATCGAGCAGATTAATGTTGTGGTAGAAAAAAAGGACGGGACGAGAGAACATTTTGACAGAGAAAAGATCCTAAGAGGGATCGTCCGATCCTGTGAAAAACGCTCGATCCCCTTTGAAGAGATGGAAAAGGTTGTCAACGATATTGAAAAAGAGATTGTAAATTCCATGAGAAGAGAAGTCAGCAGTGTGGAAATCGGAAAACTGGTCATGAAGCATCTCAAGGATGTCGACGATGTCGCCTATGTTCGCTTCGCTTCCGTATATAGAGAATTTCAGGACCTGGACTCTTTTCAAAAGGAGTTGGACGAGATCATAAAGGAGAGAAACGACCGTTCTTAGAAGGCGGTCCGGGTAATTTGATGCGGGAAGGAAAGGAAGTGTAGCATGAGATTATTTACTTCAAATTCCGTTTCAAATGTGGATGCATTGAAAGGAAGGAACAGCGAGAAAGAGTTTTATCGATATATGGGAGACACCCTTAAGGGGTACGGCTTGACCAAGGTCGCCTCCTTTTCGGGACTGTATACCGATCTTATTTATATTGAAGACGGCAGGATAGCCCTGTTTAAGTTTATGGATACCAACGAGGAGACCTTTTCCATCCTTGATGAGGAGATCGTTGAGATCATGGAAGAAGAAAGAGAAAAGATGTTCCTGGAGATGAGGGGGCACGGGATCGAGAGGGAGATTCCTTATTATTTTGTGATGCCTTATGTTGACCTGGAAAAATTCGATCTGGAAGACAAGCGTTCCTTCCTCATAGACACCTACCTTTTTGAAAGGTTGATCAACGGGGAAGACGAGATGCAATCTTATTTGAGTGAGTCCCTGTCCGCGGAAGAGACGGACCGATTCCGCCTTACCATGGCAAAGGAGTATCACATCGTAAAAAAGGTCAGTGACAGCCGAGGCGGCAGGGGCAGTTTGAGGAAGATCAAGTTTTCTTACCGTTCTCTGGAATATCAGGCTCTGATCATGGATTCGTCCGAGATTCGTCATATCAATTCAATCAAATACGGGAAGACTTTGCTCGAAGGAGCATCGGGAACAGGAAAGACCACGATCCTGCTTTCGACCGCCCTGAAACTTGCAAAGCTGTTTCCGCGCGACCAATTTTTGTATATCACCTTCGATAAACAACTCGTATATGAATTGAAGAACTTGTTGGAGATGAAAGAGATCTCCTTATCCAACCTCAAGTTCATCAATTTTCATCAGTATATTTCGCAGTTGGCAAAGCCCTACGGACTCAAGATTGACAATCAAAAGGGATTTCGGGAGTTTGAACACGAATTTTCCAAGGTCTTTGTCAAAGTTTCCCAAATCTATCGAAACAAAAAAACATATAGGGGGATCTTTCTGGATGAGTCGGAAAACTTCTCCGAGGAAGAGATCGGCTTTTTGATGGGCTCCATCTATACCAAAAAGAGTTTCTTTGTCGCGTCTCAAGACAAGGCAAAGGATGTCAAAAACAACGAAAAGTACATCTGGAACGATGTGGATCGCATCAGTTTCGATGAGATCATCCGTCTTCGGGTCAATTATCGAAGCAGCTCGAGCATCAACCGTGTTATCAATGCGTATACGGATAGAGTGAGGGAGTATGCTGAGGAAGAACTCTCCACCGTCCTGGATGACTATGTGCATAAGGGCTATACGAAGAGAAAGACGGAAGGAAGGGTCGAAGCACGGTTTTGTGAAGATTTTCAGCAGATAAGCAAACAGATCGCCCTTAAGATCAAAGACCTTCATGAGAGCGGATACCAATATTCGGATATCTGCATTGTCTATCCCTACAATACGAGGAAGACGAAGACCAAGGGACAGATTTACTATCAGTATATCATCAAGACCGACTTGGAAGAGGAAGGTCTGCCTTTTATGATGGCAAGCGATGAAATGACAAACATGAGCCATAAGATAGGTGTTACCCTGTCGAATGTTTACAACATCGTGAACCTTGAATACAAGGTCCTTCTGATCTGTGGAATCGAGAGCTTGAGCCCCGAATTCGCTGTCAAGGAAGACAACAGAAGGATGAACTTTTTGCAGGGATTCAACATTGTCTACTCCATCCTGAACAGGGGTGTGGACGAGGTCTATATGTTCTTCAAAGAGGAAGACGAGGAGAACATATGGCAACGGCTTTTGGTGGAGGCTCTTCAGGAAGAGTAAGAAGGGGGATGAATCGGATGTATGAGAAGATTCGGGAAGAAGCTCTTGGTCTTGTCAGGGAAGAACTTGCACGAAAATACAGGGTCTTTCCCTGCTCTTTGGAGGATAAGGTTTTGTCTGTTCTCTGTCCTGAGGAGGGGATGGAGAACAGACAGGGCTTTGAACAGGAAGTGGCGAAGGAAGGCATCGAGAAGGTGGATTATAGACCGGCGCCCCTCTTGCAGATAAACAAAAATATCAGTACATACTATACTCTGGCACTCTCCAACGCACAGATCGGCGACACAATAAGGGCCTGTGTCGAGCAAAGGAGTGTCACCTCCCTGCTCGATTACATTCTGAAAGAGGCTCTGGAACTGAAGGCGAGTGATGTACATCTCTTCTTTATGAGCAGCGCCCTTGCTGTCAGGATGAGGATCAAGGGGGAACTCAAGACTCTTTGTTTTCTCGAAGCGGAGCTTGGGGAGCAGTTGATCCGCGCCGTGAAGGTCAGAAGTGAGATCGAGATCTCCAAGAGTCGCAACCCCAAGGATGGGAAGATGAGATATCACACGGCAGAAGGAACAATCGATGTAAGAGTTTCCGTGATCGCGACCATCACAGGCGAAAAACTTCATCTTAGACTGCTCAATCTTATGGATTCTCCCGAAAACCTCGAAGATTTGGAGATGGAAGAGGAGAAACTCCGGGAGCTCAAGAATTTTTTGTATCGGGACAGCGGATTTTTGCTCATCACAGGGCCGACGAGCTCGGGCAAGAGCACGACGATGAGGTGTGCCCTGGGAGAGATGCACGACGGACGAAGACACATCATCAGCTTGGAGGATCCTGTCGAATACGTGGTCGAAGGGATCACGCAGGTGCAGGTCAATGCGGAGAACGAATATGGGTTTTTGAATGCACTCAGGGCGATGCTCAGGCAGGACCCCGATGTCTTGGCTATCGGGGAAGTGAGGGATTACGAATCGTGCAATACGGCGATTCAAAGTTCGCTTACGGGGCACTTTGTCATCAGTACCCTGCATACCAAAAGTGCAGAGAGTGCCGTTGACAGGATTGTGAGTTTGGGGATCTCCTCCCAATTGCTCGCCCTCTCCCTTGGAATGATCATCAACCAGCGTCTGGTCCGGATCCTCTGTCCGCACTGTAAGGAAGGTACTGTCTATCACGGTAGGGGAGAAGAGAGTCTGGGAGTCAAGGAAGGCCAACTCCTCTATGAGAAGAGGGGATGTCCTTGTTGTCAACACACGGGATACAGTAGAAGAAGGGCGGTCTTCTCCATCCGAAACATTTCTTTGGAAGATCGGGAGATGTTGATAAGGACGGGTCATATCCCGCAAAAAAAGGAAGAAAGCATCACGAGCGAAGTGAGCCGTCTTTTGCACCTTGGAGAACTCAGTTTAGAGGATGCACTTCGTTTTAGAGGGGAGTAGGAGATGGAAGAGAAGAAAGAAACGCGATCAGCAAAGAAGTCGATCTCTCTTTTTGAGATCCTATTCAAACGCGAGATGATTTCTTTGAGGCCGGTGAAGCGAAACTTGAGGCAAGGGAAGCTCAAAGAAGTCTTCTATATGCTCTACACCTTTCTCGAACGAAAGATCCCCCTCTATCAGACGATAAGGATGATGGAGAGGGAGTTTCCCGAGCTGGTCTCCATGTCGATTTCAGAGAAGATCCTGGGAGGCGGTAAGATCAGTGAAGTATTCTACAGCGAAGGTCTGGTCGACCGTTTCGTCTACGAGACCCTACAGATCGCAGAGGAGTCGGGAAGTCTCAAAGAAGGCTTTGAGATGGCCTATCTCTACTACGAGGATAGGATCAAGATGAAGGAGGAACTCCAAAAGATAGCCCTCTACCCCGTTATTATCATCACCAATACCCTTCTTCTCCTCCTGTTTTGCGGTGAAGTCATCTTTCCGCAGTTGATCGCCATGTACGAATCGACGCAGACGGATCTTCCGGGACTCCTTGTGTGGTTCGATGTGTTAAGAAGACTTCGCAGTGAGTATGGAGCGGTATGGCTCGCCGTATCGGCAGGGCTTGTTCTGATCCTGATGCACCTTTTGGAGAAGGAGGGTACAAGGCTTTTTTTGAGCAGGCAAAAGTATGATCTGCTCCTCATCGGAAGAGTTTACCGAAGTCTGTTTCTGAAGATGTTCACCTGGCAGGTAAGCGTATTGAGCAGGGCGGATATTCGAGTGGTCGAAGCCCTCGATATCATCCGGGAGGTCGAAGAAGATGTGTACCTGAGGGAAGTCTATGAGGAGATGCTTGTAAAACTGAGGGAAGGCAGCACCCTGCATGAGGTGATGGAAGACTACCCGCGGTTGTTTTCCTCGACGGAACTGTCCTACATCAGGCAGGCGGAGGAGTCGGGAGCCTTCGATGACAACATTGCGGCACTTTCTCTGATGCACCGAAGAAATGCACAGAAGATGCTGGACAAGCTCTCGACCTATGCTCAACCTGTCATCCTGATATGTCTGGGTATTTTGGTAGGGCTTACGGTGTTTTCGATCATGCCCCTGCTCAATGTATCACAGCTCTATCTCTAGGACGATTACTTATCTTATACTATTTTTAAATAGAAGTGTGGATATATCTATTTTTCGATGACGAAAAACTATGTTGTCTTCTATGGGTCACAGATTGTTTATATCCACTATTCAAAAGAATAGTAGTATTAAGCGGTGGAAGCAAGGATTTGTATTTCATAGAGGAAGGAGAAGCGGATTTTTTCGGTTGAAGAATCGATAGGATGTCTCTTTCTATCGGAAAAGAGTATGAGAACGGGTATTTTTCAATAGAAGTACAGTGATATCCCGGATGTCAAAACAAAATTTTTCGGATATGAAGAAGTAAAAATTTTCGATACCAATTCTTCGAACCGATGGCAGTGTAAAGGCTCAATTCGAATAGACCCCGGCAGGGAAGAAGGAGTATCGAAGTGTTGTAAGAGGAATAAAAAAGGAGGAGAGGACTGTGGCGCAGAAGAAGAATCTGTGGCTTCCCCTGCTTATGGTAACGGTCGCAGTGGGCGGCATCTTCCTTGAGAGTGTTGAAAGGGCGGAAGAAAAGAAGTACGAAACTCTAAGCCGGAGTTATGAGCAAAGACAGGCATTGAAGACGCAGGATGCAGAGGAGGAAGAAGTCGAACTTTCCGCACGTATGTTGATTGACACCCTGGAGGTAATAGGGCCTTTGACCAACTCTTCCCTCTATACTCAAGAAGGAAGGATCATGCTGGTCCTTGAGAAAGTGTCCTTCGACAAGGTTACCGAGGTTAGAGAAGAACTCAAAAACAGAGGATATCGCTCCTACGTCTCCGAAGGGAAGGGGACAAAACATTGGGATGAATTGATACTGGTGGTGGCGGAATGAAGAAGAGATACATCGTTGTTCTTGCGATTTTTCTTATCCTTGAAGCGGCTCTGGTCTATTATCCGAAGATCAGAGACATTTATCGCTGGAAACAGGGCAGTATGGAGTATGAAACCAAGCTGCAACTGAAGGAAGAAGCATTGTTTGCAAGATCGCCGAATCTTCCCTCTCAGGAGGAGGCGGTCGAACTCTTGGATCGCACCTTGGAAAACTATAACATCGAGGCGAAGGAAAAGAATCTGATCTCGGACGAGGGAGAAGATATGAGGATGGAATATGCGTTTTTTGCCGATGACGAGGATGTGAGGAGGCTGCTGGAGGACGAGATTTGGAAGAGTTCGAATTACAAGCTCGTCTATCTCGACAAGGAGGTCGGGGATGAAAATCTGTGGACGATAAGAGTAAAAAGTGCATATGGGAACAAATAAAAAAGGGAAATACTGCACAATTCGAACAAGCGGCATAAGATCCGCTTTATAGGAGGGATGAAATTTTTAATACCATTCTTCTTTTGAGTTATGGATATAAACGCTCTGTCGTAGAAGATAGACTGATTTTTCGTCGGTTGAAAAACAGAGATATCCATACTTCTATCTATTGGAGAATAGTATAAAAATGCGGATACGGCATACCTTTGTATTTGATAAATCCAAGGAAACAACGGAAGTCTGTCTCCGTACGGTTTCCATAATAGTACGGTACCCCTTTCTTCGGCTCGCACAAAGGGGTATGAGTGTCGGATCATTCTATGGAAGGTCGGGTGAGGAAGGTGAAGAGAAGGGGCTATGTCCTCTTGGAGGTCATTTTGGCGATGGGAATCTTTCTTCTGTGTATCACCTATGTGGCAAAGGCGATGACGGTACATATGAAGGTGGAAGAGGAGCTTGAACAAGAAGCGGAGGCCCGAGATAGGATCAGAACGGCAATCTTGGCAAAACAAACGGGCGAAGGCTGCTTCCTGTCGGAAGAAGAGGCGGTGATTAGACTCGGAGACTATGAGATTACCGTAGATAAGAATACCCTCATCTATGAGGAGGACGGCAGGGAAGGCGGAAGGTATGTTTTTCTGGAGAGAGGAGGGGGAGACTGATGCGCAGAAGAGGGAGCATATTGTTGACGACGATCCTTATTTGTACTGCCATCCTGACCTCCGTTACAGCCCTGACCTTCGGAGCGTCGTTTCGAATCCGGGGAGAAGGAGCAAGGGGAAGGTTTTTGCAACGGGAGTTGGACGAGAACAGTTTGAAGATGTTGATGGAAGAATACGCCCTACTGTGCTCTTCACAGGTGTGGGATCAGATGTTGGAATCGCTGAAAACAAGGGAGGTCACCTTGAACAAGACCTCTATGGAAATCGAATACCTCAATCAATTTCCCAAGAACCATAGGGATCTGAGCAATCCGAGCCTTAATACTGCTATGGATGCAAGTACAGTCTACCTTGAACTCAAAGAGATCTATAAGATCGACTACGAAACCTACACCCGACAGAAGAGGCCTGCCTTGAGGATGGAATATGGGGCGAGGATCACAAGAGGAGGCGAGGAGAGTACGATATCGGGAGCTCTGATCATCATCCTTCCCCTTGCGGATATGGACGAAGATCTCTTTGATCTTGCTCCGGGAGAGACCAACGCGGATCTCATCGGTCGGATACCTGAGATAGACTGGGAGAACTATGTCAAGACCGTATACTATGAGTAGAAACGTTTTTTTAAAAAAGACTGCATGTTGGACCGGGTCGGTCAAGGAGGTGCTTGGATGAGAAGGGGATATCTTCTGTTTGAGATCATTATCGTCGTAGCGATCCTGGCCTCGATGGGGATCTACAGCCTGTCGAGAAAACAGGTGAGTTTTGTCATGCAAAAAACGGCTGCCTACGAATTTCAGGACGCGATGCAGTACGGAAGGAGTTTGGTAAAAAACAAGGAGATAACAAAGGCTTATTTCGAGTTCGAGAAGTTGGAAGGAGGAGGGTATTCCTATACCTTGAGCGATGAGATCACAAAGAAAAAATTCTACCACAAGGAACTCAAGGGCGATTTCGGCATCTTTGACTCCGTGGACGAAAGCACCTACTTCCCTCTGAAAAAAGCGGAGTACTCCTTTGGACTGAAGTCGGCGAACGAAAAAAGCAAACATATGACCATTTATTTCGGGGACGCAAAAGGAAAGAAGATGAGTTTCAAGCTGACGATCGTTCCGACGACGGGGAGGGTGCATATCTATGAGGAACCGTAGAGGTTTTGTCCTGATGGAAGTTTTGATCGCGATCGCGCTGTTTGCCCTGTTGGTGTTCTATCTTGCTCAGGCCTCGATCACGAGCCGTCGATATATCGACCGAAGTCTTGACAGACACAGGGGTCAGATGATCGCGGAGGATGCCCTCGATACCCTTCAGGTCGAGTTCCGGGCCTCAAGTAAAATAAATGCTCTTGAGGACGTGGACGGAGCAACTTACACCGATGTGCCCGAAGGAGAGATAAGGGTCAAACGTCTTAGGTTGATGCAGTATAAGAAGGTCAAGGTGAAAAAGACCGAAGAGAGTACAATCGCAAAAGAAGGACTTAAGGAATTCGAGCAGGTCATCACCCTCCATCCCGAGGAAGAAAGAAGACCGGTGAGATTCTCCCATCGAAATTCTCCGGATCTTTCCGTAAGTGGAGTTTATGAAGCGGCTACAGGAGTGGCAGAACTCAGGATGGAAAAAGCGGGGGATAAGTCCTATCGGTTGACCGTCGTTGCTGTGGCCGGTAAGGTCAAGACTGAAGTCAGCCGCATACTGACCCTCGGTAAGAAAAGGTAGGGAAGCACCGCACAAAGGCAAACTTCCAATTTTCCTTTGAGTTTCCAAAATGCGAAAGTTTGTCAAATAACAATGTTCAAGAACTTCATCCTTCATATAAAATCGACTTTTTGCTGATCTTTTGAACGATACGGTATTTTCATAGGGATATTCTCCGAGGTTTCATCGAAAAGGATCTGTAATGCAGGACGATTCCTACAGGCTTTCCTCAAATTATTTTGCCCTATGATGTTGATTTATAGGAAGATATTGTTTAAACTAGTATAAGGAAAAAACTGAGTATTTGTAAGTGTGGATTTGTCGGTACTGTTATCCGATTGAAAAACGAAAGTGTCCGTTCCTGCAAACGAGAAGATGTTTCCCTTCGAAACAGGGGTCATTGATATCAGTAGAGTTCAAGTTAAATAATGAAATAGGTCAACACCGCTCGAAAATCAGTATAAAATCAATGATGTAGGAAGGATGGAATTCGTGAAAATACTGCTGTAAAAAACTTCGCAATTTTATAGATGCAAAAGGGAAATCGAGAATTTTCTTTTTGGCAGTGTTTTCTTATGCTATGATTTGTTTAACGGTGTCGGAGTTCTATGTATGTTATACTGTTATTCGTTTGAGTTATCGATATCGGCGATTGTATACCATGGAAGATAGAACGAATTTTTTTCAGTCGCAAAACAGGGAAGTATCGCATAATTTGGAAGATTATAAGGAGTTGAGTTTTTCTTGGACAACATATTTCCGAAAGTGTTGACTTGAAAGGAGTTCTGTATTTCTCCAAACGATCGGAAGATTATTTTGTGTCTTTGTGCGCTACTTCCATAGATATAACCTTCTGTTGGAGAATAGTAGTAGAGTTTGTATCATTTCTGTGGAAGGCATTTTTAGACAATGGTATCGGCTTTGAGTAGAAACACCTTATTTGAAAGAAAGATCCGTATCCGAGTTCTTAAGATTGAGGTAGGGTATTCGGACGGGATCGCCGGCGAAAGGGAAGGTAAGTAAAATGAAGATCGTTGTTACCGGAGGAGCGGGGTTTATCGGCTCTCACATTGTCGACTGTTTTGTGAAAGAAGGTCATGAGGTCTATGTAATCGACAACCTCTCTCACGGAGATAGAAAAAACGTGGCTGAAAGGGCGAAGTTCATTCAAATGGATATCAGGGATGAAGGAATCGAAGAACTTTTTCAGAAGATCGGTCCCGATGCGGTCGTGCATCAGGCCGCGCAGATCTCGGTCAGCAAGTCTCTACAAGATCCTTTGGAAGATGAAAAGATCAATATCATGGGGACCTTGAACCTGCTTGAGGCCTCCAGAAAGGCGGGGGTGAAGAAGTTTGTCTATCCTTCTACGGCTGCCGTCTTCGGTGAGCCGCAGTATCTGCCGATCGATGAGGAGCACCCGACCGATATGATATCGAACTACGGGGCGTCGAAGTATGCGGCGGAGCAGTATATCAAGCTCTATCACAGACTTTACAAGATGGGGTACACGATCTTTCGTTATTCGAATGTCTATGGACCCAGACAGGACTCCACGGGGGAAGGCGGAGTGATCTCCATCTTCTGCGAAAAAATGCTCAAGGAAGAACGTCCGAGTATCTTCGGAGACGGTAAGCAGACAAGGGACTTTGTCTATGTCGAAGACATCGCACGGGCAAATCTTCTCGCGGCGCTCTCGGAGCAAAACGGTCTCTACAACCTTTGTACAAATACGAGGATCTCGGTCAACGAAGTATTTGAGATCATCAAAAAAGAGATCGGTTTTCAGGACGGACCGATCTATGTCGGGGAGAGAAAGGGAGACATCCTCCACAGCTATATGAGTTTTGAGAAAATGAAAAAAGACTTCGGTTGGGAACCGACCTGTTCCTTTGAGAAGGGGATAAGCAACACCGTGGATTATTATAGGAGAGAATGCGGGGTGTAGGGTGAAGGTTGAAGTTTCGGTGATTATGGGAGTTTACAACCCGGATAAAAAGCAGATCTTTGATTCGGTATCCTCTGTTTTAACGCAGACATTTCAAGACTTTGAGTTTGTTATCTGCGATGATGGGAGCACCGTAAATACAGAGGTGTTCTCCGAACTCAAAAACTCGGATCCAAGGATCGTTGTCATCTGTAACGAAACCAATCGAGGTTTGGCATATTCTTTAAACCGCTGTATTGAGGAGTCGAAAGGGATCTACTTGGCCAGACAGGATGCAGATGATATTTCTCATCCGCAAAGGCTTGAAAAACAGGTGGAGTTTTTGAGGAGCCATCCAAGGATCGGGTTTGTAGGCTCCAACATTGAATATTTTGACCATGAAGTCTGGGGTCATTATGATTTGAAGGAGTATCCGGAAAAGAAGGATTTTTTGCTGACACCTCCTTTTATGCATGCGAGCATAGTGTATAGACGGGAGGTTTTTTCGCGAAAGGAAAATCTGTATCGGGTAGCGAAAGAAACTCGTCGCTGTGAAGATTATGATTTGTTTATGGATCTGTATTCCAAGGGGTACAGGGGAGCCAATATTCAACAATATCTGTATCTTGTAAGGGAAAATAAAGACTCGTTGAAACGCAGAAAGTTCAAGTATCGACTCGATGAAGTCAAAGTAAGGATGAAGGGTTTTAGAAAACTGGGGATAAGCCATGTGTACGACATCTTCATCATAAAACCCGTCATCGTAGGTCTGATACCGAAACAACTGTTGGAGAAAATAAAAGATCTTTTTTATAAAAGGTTGAGATAGATGGAGAACATATATGTTTGAGAAGATTAGAGGGTATTTTTTCGGATTTAATAAGTACAAGGATCTGCTTAGGGAACTTGTGATCAGAGATATTAAGGTAAGATATAGAAAATCATTTCTCGGGATACTGTGGACGGTATTGAACCCATTGATGATGATGGCTGTTCTAACAGTTGTATTTTCTACTATTTTTCGCTCCAATATTGAGAATTTTCCGGTCTATTATTTAACAGGAAGTTTGCTGTTTTCATTCAACTCGGAGGCTACTACACAGGCACAGACTGCAATAATAGGGAATGCATCTTTGATAAAGAAGGTCTATATTCCTAAGTATCTGTTTCCGCTTTCAAGAGTAATGTCATCTTTGGTAAATCTATGTTTTTCGTTCATAGCTCTGTTGATCGTGATGGTCGTTACAAAATCGACCTTCCATCCCACTATGATATTTGCTGTTTATCCGATCATTTGCCTGATGATGTTCACGACAGGTCTAAGTCTTGTATTGTCTGTATATACTGTATTTTTTAGAGATTTGGTACATCTTTATGGAGTGTTTACGCTGATATGGATGTATTTAACGCCACTGTTCTATCCGTTGGAGATGCTGCCTCCCGAAGCCAAGTCGATCGTGGAGATGAATCCGCTGTATCATTTTATTGTCTATTTCAGACTTGTTATTCTCGATGGGCACATACCGACGCTGATGCAACACATCAACCTGTTTTTGATAGGTTTTATGTTCCTGATTATAGGGATCGTGGTGTTTATAAGAAGGCAGGATAAGTTTATTCTTTATATTTAATTCATCTTGGAAGAGGAAATGAAAAATGGATAATATAGTTGAGATCAAAGATGTTTCAATGATGTTCAATCTGAGCAAAGAGAAGGTTGACAACATAAAGGAATATGCGATAAAAATCTTGAAACGACAATTGATGTTCCAAGAATTTTGGGCATTAAAGAATGTTTCTTTTGATATAAAAAGAGGAGAATCTGTCGGACTGATCGGCTTAAACGGTTCAGGGAAAAGTACCTTGCTCAAGATTATAGCCGGAGTATTGAAACCTACAAAGGGAAGAGTAAATGTGTACGGGTCGATAGCTCCGTTAATCGAACTGGGGGCAGGTTTTGATATAGAGTTGTCAGCAAAAGAAAATATTTACTTAAACGGAGCGATCTTAGGATATTCCAGAAAAGAGATTAAAGAGAGGTTTGAAGATATTGTGGACTTTGCTCAACTGTGGGAGTTTATTGATGTTCCCATCAAAAACTTTTCTTCCGGAATGATTGCACGGTTGGGATTTTCTATAGCGACGATCAGTGATCCGGACATCTTGATTGTAGATGAGATCCTTTCCGTGGGAGACCTTCCCTTTCAAAGAAAGTGTGAGAAACGCATTGATGAAGTGACTAAAGCGGGAGCGACCGTTATATTGGTCTCACATTCGCTGGAACAGGTCAGAGATATCTGCAAAAAAGCGGTATGGCTTGAAAAAGGAACTATGATATGTCATGGGAATGTCGACGAAGTGGTCGGTGAATATCAAAAATCTACTTTAACCTAATGATACAAATAAGGAGAGGGAGAGAATGTTTGATTATAGAAGAGAGCCGGGGAAGAGACGAACGGATAGAAGATATACCAAAACGCAAAGAGCCTTGATGAGTATCATCACGGCCTACTATAATGAAGAAGAGTACTTTTGGCAGACCTATAACAGCGTATTGAATCAAACCTTTCCTTGGTATGAGTGGATCATAGTAAACGACGGGAGCACACAAAGCACGGAAAAGTTAGAAGAACTGTGCAAAAAAGATCAACGGATAAAGTTGATCCATCAAGAAAACAAAGGAGCTTCTGTTGCCAGAAATAGAGCGATCCGAGAAAGCACGACCGACATCATTATTCCCTTGGATGCGGATGACTTGATCGAGCCGACTTATGTAGAAAAGATCTATTTCGGTCTGTACTTTAATCCTGAAGCCTCTTGGGCTTACACAGACACAGTAGGGTTTCAAGAGCAGGAATACTTGTGGATGAAACCGTTTGATTCAGAGAAGCTAAAGACGGAGAACTTTCTAGTCATCACAGCTGGGATAAGAAAAAAAGATCTTCTTGAAATAAATGCTTATGACGAAATAGAAAAGGAATATAATGAAGACTGGAGAAAATGGTTAAAATTTATTTTAAAACGAAAATATCCTGTTCATATCAACGGATATGAGTTTTGGTACAGACGAACAAGTTTTGGAGGTAACAGCAGAGTACAGCAAGACAAAACAAAACAGGAAAAAAACAAAAAACTGATTGAAGAAATCTCAAAACAGATCGTTGAGCGGGTAGAAGCAGTGGAATATCCAAGGACATCGGGAACCAATCTGTTTGAAAAACCGAAAAAACTTGAATGGACATTAAAAACGACAGAGAACAAAGAGAAAACAAG
>NZ_JBHSHL010000044.1:0-2697 GCF_042652965.1 Filifactor villosus | reverse complement strand
TTATTGAAGGAAGTAGGGACGATAGCCGAAGACTATTTGACCCTGTATACCGAATTTGAAGCTATGGAAAATTCATTCAGATACGGATTTGTTTCAAACGAAAAAAATGAATTGATGAGGATAGCAAACTCTAAATGGGGAAGGCGAATCATAAAGCTTGCTTTTAAACTGAAACTGAATAAGTTTTTTAAATAAATCAAATAGACTAGGGGTGAAACTATGCTTTTAAATATGGAAGAAATCAGGAATTATGTCCGGGAACACGAGGTTGAAGAACTTTTGGAATTGGCGATCCTAAACTTTTATGAGTATAAAGACAGGGACCCTGATCGTGATCTCGACTATTGGACAGAGAAATTCGATAAGGAAGTGTTTAATGAAACCACGCAAAAGTCGAACTACTTTTTGGAACATATTGGAGATATAAAGAGAAACATTGAAAACTACGAGAGAGTCTATGAAAAATTGTGTGACGAGAAGAGTAAAAACACCTTTCTGTCCCTGTTGAATGCCAAATTATTTGCAGATAATCGATATATCGAACAGGTATATGAAGAAAATGAAATGTATTTTGACAGTGAACTATATGACATCTCGAAGATTCAAACCTATGTTGATTGCGGAGGCTATGTCGGAGATTCCGCTATTCGTTTTGCCCTCAACAATCCTTCGTACAAAAAAATCTATGTATTTGAACCGATTAAAGAAGTTGCTCAAAAAGCAGATCAGAACCTGAGAATACAACTTTCCGAGGGAAGTTACGAACTCTTCAATAAGGCCGTCTATGACCGAATAGATAAAATAGGAATGTGCCCGGAAATGTTACATGGGGAGTCCTATATCGATGAAGGCAGTACGGAACATCTGGTAGATGCGACGACCTTGGATATCGAAGTGATGGAAGATACAGACTTGATAAAGTTTGATATAGAAGGCAGTGAAAAAGAAGCGCTGTTAGGAGCGAGAGGGCATATTGAGAAGAACAGACCGATCTTGGCAGTCTGTGTCTATCACTTGAAAGATGATTTTTGGAAGATACCGGACTTGGTAGGAGAGATCCGATCGGACTACAAGATCTACCTGAGACAGTATGATCCCGAAGTATATTCCGAGACGGTAATGTACTTTATTCCGCCCTCTGCTGAAAAAGATCATTCTGTTATACAGGAAAAGAGTGTTTCAAAAAACAAATTATTAGAAACCTTCAGAATGTATACGGATGATGAGTACAAGAATGTCTTGCAACATGTCAAGGACAAAAAGTGGTTTCTTCGCCAGTTGAGATTGAAACATGAAAGACTGAAGGACAACAGTGCTTGGCTGGAAGAGGTCGAAGGTGTAAGGAAGTATCAAAAACAACAGCTTGAATTGAAAGACGAACGGATCAAGGAGCTGGAGGCGTGGATCTTGGAACTTGAAAAATCCAAAAACTACCAGGAAGAGCAGATAGAGCTTAGAGCGGAGCGAATAAAACAATTGGAGGTTTGGACACGAGAACTTGAAAATGGAAAGAATTGGCTTGAAACTCAGTATGAAGCTACGCAGAAAGAACTTGAAAAGATAAGGGAACAGTCTTTGATCTTAGAAGAAGAGAAGATCGAAAAAGAAACCAAAATCTCTAAGCTGGAGTATAAGTTGAATCTGGTTCGAGAAGACAAGATGTTGTCGAAGATCTTAAAATTGAAAAAAATGGAGATCTGATACCATCACTTGGTTTAAATTATGCCTAGCAACATCTTGAACTTCATAAGCGTAAAGATAGTTCTTTGGGAACATTAGTCGGAGGTTTCTACATTTCAATCAGATAACAGTATAACCTAATGATACAAACAAGGAGAGGGAGAGAATGTTTGATTATAGAAGAGAGCCGGGGAAGAGACGAACGGATAGAAGATATACCAAAACGCAAAGAGCCTTGGTGAGTATCATCACGGCCTACTATAATGAAGAAGAGTACTTTTGGCAGACCTATAACAGCGTATTGAATCAAACCTTTCCTTGGTATGAGTGGATCATAGTAAACGACGGGAGCACACAAAGCACGGAAAAGTTAGAAGAACTGTGCAAAAAAGATCAACGGATAAAGTTGATCCATCAAGAAAACAAAGGCTTGGCCGGCACACGAAACAGAGCGATTCGAGAAAGCACGACCGACATCATTATTCCCTTGGATGCGGATGACCTGATCGAGCCGACCTATGTAGAGAAGATCTATTTCGGTCTGTACTTCAATCCTGAAGCCTCTTGGGCTTACATGGATGTTGTAGGATTCCAAAGAGAAGAATATCTATGGAGAAAAGAATTTGACTCCGGTAGGATGAAAGAAGAAAACCTGTTGGTATGTACTGCGGGTATACGCAAGAAAGACCTTTTGGAAGTAGGTTGCTATGATGAAACGGAAAAGGAATATAACGAAGATTGGGGTTTGTGGCTAAAACTGTTATCAAAGGGACACTATCCGGTACATCTTGAAGGATATGAATTTTGGTATCGAAAAAAACAAGGGATGTTAAACAGAATCCAGCAGGACAAACAAAAGGGAGAAGCATCCAAAAAAATCATCAAAAAAATAGGCGAGAATGTAAGAGAGGATATAAAAGCCGTTGAATATCCAATAGCAACGGGAGCCAATCTGTTTGAAAAACCGAAAAAACTTGAATGGACATTAAAAACGACAGAGAACAAAGAGAAAACAAG
>NZ_JBHSHL010000043.1:0-25789 GCF_042652965.1 Filifactor villosus | reverse complement strand
GAGGGAGTGGCTAAAATAACGGGCCGTTTTTCGATGAGATCCCTGGACCATTTTTCGCTTGACAAATACAATTCCGACGATTGCAAACAACTGCGTATCTGCTGTAATAAGCACACTATCCGATGCACAAAGGGCATTGATGGTCAAGATATTCAGTGATGGAGAAGTGTCTATCAGTATGTAGTCATACTGCTCTCGTATAGGTTCAAGGATGCTTGATAGGATTCGTTCACTTCCGGTTTCTGCTTTCATCTGCGTTTCTGTAACGGACAGATAAATGCTTGATGTAATAAAGTCTATGCCATCATAGGATAGGATATATCCCTTCGCCAAGTAGTTTTCTTCCTCTAATTCTGCCATTAACAGATGTCCTATCGTGCCTGCAAGTTCATTGGTATTTTCTATGCCAAAGCATCTTGTGAGATTCGCTTGCGGATCAAGGTCAATGACAAATACTTTTTTCCGAGTTCTTTTAATGAATATGCAAGGTTTAATGTTGTCGTTGTTTTACCAACTCCTCCTTTTCGATTGGCAACGGTGATAATTTCTGCCATATTCGACTCCTTTCTCTATTTGAGGTGTATTTTAAGGTATAAAAAATAGGGATACAGTGCCGAAAACTCCTTATTATCAAAGTTTTTTCTTTGTATC
Organism: Filifactor villosus; assembly: GCF_042652965.1. NCBI lineage: Bacteria > Bacillati > Bacillota > Clostridia > Peptostreptococcales > Filifactoraceae > Filifactor > Filifactor villosus. The sequence goes on along the minus strand of NZ_JBHSHL010000043.1, from coordinate 25,138 downwards.
CCTATTATAACTCAAGCCCAGTATGGTTCTATTATAAGTACACAGGGTCAAAGTCTACCTATAATTTGAACAATCATTTACATTTCAGTATGGTTCTATTATAAGTCAACATCTTAGTTTCCCTATCCTATTTTGCGTTTCATTTACATTTCAGTATGGTTCTATCTCAAACTTCGCACATGGATTATCCTGTAAACACATTGGAACATCGATATCCGACTCCTCTTAGTTATCGAGATCCTGTCGCGGTATCGGCTCAAAAAACGATTTGATACACGCAGGGAGAGTATCTATAAACGTATGCAACAATTCTTCTATGTGTTCTTCACAAAGAGTAGTATGCTCGCGAAAAAGAGCCTCAAACATCTCAAGTAAATGTCGGAAGGCTTCGACCCATGTAATATCCGAAATTTCATCGTAAATCAATAGAAACAGCTCCCCCAACGAACGCTTATACTGATCTTCTCTTCTCTCGAGAGAAAGCATCATGTAGCGTACAAACACAACCGCCGTGTGAGCGGTCATGGCATCGTAAGACAAAGAGCGACATTCCTTGCCAAGTTTTAAGGAACTCTTACACACTTTAAAGAATACTTCGATGTCCCAACGCTTGCCATAGATATGGATGATCTCTTCTTCCTCTAAGGCGGTATCGGTAGAGATCAAACACAGATATTGGTTTCTCTTGTTTCGGTTACGAACGTATACCACTTTGGCAGGAAGAACTTCTCCATCTTTGACAACCTCAACATCCACAGAAAGTAGGTATCGGCTTCGACCTCTCCTCTTTTTGCTTTGCTCATAGATCTTGGTTAGAGGAAGATCTTGTCCTTGGTAGCAAAAGAACATCTTAGAACTCTTTCGTACCATGGCGATTACCTCATAGCCGATGGCTTTGACCGAATGAAGGCTGCTTGGAGAAGCGAAGAAGTTCAAGCATCACTTCGATTGCTTTTTGCATAGAACGTTTCCTTCTCTTGTATCCGAGGCTTCTCTTATCCATTTCCTGTGCTTCTCTGACTCGATTCTTCTTTTGTTGGGAGGAGAGAAGGGAGCAGTTGACAGGAAGAAACGTACTTCCATCGGACCATCCGAGGGTAAGCATACGAAAGCCGAAACAGTATCTGTGTTTTGAATGGTCAAAGGTTTTTGCAAGAAGTTCCACTTTTTGAGAGCGGTTTCTTTCCACCAAGGAATCATCCACGATCAGCACATTCACACGATCCTCCTTGTTCAAAGGGACAATGGCATTGCAGATGATGCGAGAAGCAACTAAGGTTGTAAAACGTATCCAGTGGATCTGAGAGCTCTTCATAAATCGGTAGAGGGTATCTTTCGCAAAGCTTGGAGTATGGCGTTCAGTGATCAAACTCATGTAGAGACTTCGGTTGGAGAAGGCAAGCAGGAACAGATATTCAAACACCGAGAGAACAGGGATCCCTTTTTTCTTGTAGGCGTTGGATGCTTTTAAGGCCGAGGAGATAGAAAAGTGCTTAAAAAATAATTGTACCGATCGGGAAATTCCGTTCTCTTTTTGGATGGTTTGTGTTATACTGCTGCTCATAGCATGATCCTCCTTTGTGTGTTGTTTTTGTTGTAATTCAATGATACCAAATAGGAAGGTTTCATGCTATTTTATTTTTGATTTTTATTGCTATTTCAAGCTTTTTTTCACTTTTTTATGTGCGAAGTTTGAGAAAATTAGATAAACGGCTCGATCTTAGAACCGATTAGGTGCCGTAAGAAGTCAAATAATTCATGTATACGGTATCTCAACAGAATCATCACATAGCCTTGCTGATGATTACATATGTGAAAAGCTGATTTTTCTCTCCATTTTCTTGAAATGATACAGCCTATCTTTAGATTAAATGATATTGCTGATTAACTCTCCGTCCGAATGTATATTTTCATCAGACCACGGTTCGCATCATACTCTGCCTCTACAACATAAATCTCATCATATTTTCCCAGCCTAATAACTCGGATTCGTTTTGCTTTTGTCATCCTGTACTCTTCCACGCTCATAGTAAAGAGTTTTAACTTTTCTCGTGCCCTTGTCTTCTCTTCTTGAGATAAGTTCTTGCCTAACAGAATTTCTTCAAGGAGAAGAATCTCTTCTCTATTCTCTTCATAAACGCAAGAGGGGATGATGGTCTCTGAACTGATGTTACGAAACAACTTCTGTGCTTGAGCGGAGTTTTTTTCTCCCGGTAAATATAAGTCTGGCTGTTTGATACAATCCAATACCGTTTGATAATATTGAAGCTCCTTCATATTTTCAGTAGCATAGATTTCTTCAACCAAGTCCATCTTCTTCTGTTCATCGACACAAGAAGCTTCTTTCTCAAAATAAGCCCTTAAATGCTCTTTAGACAACTCAAAAATCTCTTTATCAATATTGTATCCTACTCCCGAACAGACTTCATCTCCGCCATCAAATACATAGCAGTTATATCCGTACCTGTCCCAAATCCGTTTTCGAAAACACCTTCCTAGTCTCTGGAACAGTCCATTGACATCAGAGAGTTCTGTAATAAGTACATCGAAATCAATATCCAAAGATGCTTCTGCAATAGAATTGGTAATCCAAATCCCCTTCTTATCATTAGGAAGGCCGTCTTTATTAAACAATTTTCCGAATTCTAAAATAGACGTTTCTTTTTCCAATCGATCCCTGTATATAAATTTTGCATGAAACAGATTCAGTTCTCTGTCAAGAGTCGGTTGTATGTTGAGTTCATACTCATCCAACTTCATCAAATCAAGAAGTTCCTCATATAGCAATTGGCATTGTTTGACCGTATTACATATTACCAAAACTCTATTTCCCTTATATTTTTCCATGATAAAAGAACTCTTGATCTCTTCTTTCCTCCACTCAATACTATGACGTATCTTCTGCGAATCAACGAAGGGCTTTTCGGGCATTCCAAACTGAAGTCCCGACTTCACCATAAGTTCTTTTAGAAAGCCGGGGAAAGTAGCTGTTAAAATTGCAAATTTTCCCCCTAGGTCCTGTACCATTTTCAAACCACAAATCAAATAACCTATCAACTCAGGACCATACATCTGGATTTCATCAATGATAATCTTTGAATAGGATAAGGTAGCAAGTTTAGCCTCATAACCTCTATATCTGAATACAGCCGGAAACAATTGATCCAATGTACAGACCGTAAGAGGCAACGAGAGTTGTCTTGTACTGGTATTGTAGTTATTCCAATCAATCACTGTATCTATCCTATTGTTTGCTTCCATCTCCTCTTTCAGTTCCAAGTATTTTCCCTTGGTTTCGCTGTGAAGAAGACCTACACGACTGTCTATGCTCTCATTATCCAAAATGTCTTCTCTGATCCTTCTATAGATTGCATTGATGGCGGTTCGGATAGGCAAGGTGAAAAAACCCTTGTTATCTCCTATCCACCACAATCCCGCCTCTGTCTTTCCCATTCCCGTCTGAGCCAAAACCACAAGATTTTTGTCCCGGTGAGCCTTCATATAGAGTTGAAGTTCATTCCAATCGGGTTCCGACCTTCCTTCTTTTTCGGCTTGAATCTTTACCTTCTTCATAAAGTTCTCAAGTCCCTTTTCCAAAAAGTCATTGGGATTTTCAACAGGGATATGTGCACTCGCCGCATAATCGATTCTATTTAAAAAGCCTTTCAATAAAACAAAATTTAAGAGCTGCTCTCTCTCCTTATATTCTACAAATCTTGAGATATAATCTTCTCTAAAGCAAAGTTTTGAGGGAATTGTGATTTTTTCATACTTGAAGTCTTTAACTACCTCTTCAAGAATCGGAATTTCTTTGGAAACAAGATCATCCAGTTCCTCTATCTGATCTAAGCTCTCTCTATCGTGATGATAATAGACACAGGAGAAAAGAAGCTTGATCTCTTCTTTCGAAAATTTCTTTACCAAAGCCCTGCCATCCAAAAATAAAGTACTGAGGATCCCATGAGGGATATCCTTATTGGATACCTTCTTATTTCTAATCTTGTCTTGAAAACTTGGGTTCATTTTTCCCAAATCGTGATACAGACAAGCAAGCTCCAGTAGCTCCCAGTTTACTTTGCAAGAAGGGTACAGAAGTTTCAATCTTCTGTACTCCTCAAACAAACAGTCCGTATGTTCTTGAATGCTCTCCTCTTGAAAAGACTTTGCCAAAAACATTTTTTCTCCCATGCCCTACCTCCTTTTCTATGCCAAAAGAACAAATTCTCCGTCTTCATCGCTCAACAAATCATAATCCATACTTGCATATATATGCGATGTGTAGAGTACTTCCACCCTGTTCCATACCCGAATATACTTCGGTGTTTTGGAATTTCCGTAATTTAGCAAAGAATAATCTTTATTCAACAAAAATCTGGTTCCTCTTGCTGAAACCCCTGATTTCGGCTTGCTCCGATGAATAGATTCTCCCAAATAGCTGAACTCCAAAATTTCGTCCTTGCCTCCGGTGGTCTTGTAATACTTCAATGGCACATAGGCATAGTAGTGATGATCTTGCATATATTTGTTTTCATCCAACTCCTTTTCACAGATTTGTGTCCTCTTTACTTCTGTAATCAGAGCCAAATCTTCTCTTCTGCCCAGAGAAGGATATTCCCATGGATTTAAAAAAGCACGATAAATCTCTTCCACTCTCTCTTGCTCCGTCGGACAAATATGAATCAAGAGCTCTACCTGAGACAAAAGCTCCGCAGTTGCAATCCCCTGCCCTATCCCGAACCCATCCGCATTCAGTTGATGCCTGGAGGGATTAAATTCCGTACCATTCTTAAATTCATACCTCGTATAAAGATCATTTACTTTGGATATATATTTCCCTTGGATACTGATTTGCATATCGACATAATTCTCATATCGGCACAGGTTGTGTACCATTCCTATTACAGTCGAATAGGGTGGAAGAGGATAAGATTCCTTCAACTGGAAACTCGTAGGCTTCTTATAATTTGTCAAATCTTGAAAAAGGCGAACTTTAATGGCCTTCATAGTAATCACGAACCTCTCCCTTTAACAGTTCAAAAAACTCAGGCATAGTAACTGACTTCAACTTGCTCTTAATCTCTTCATCATTGATGAACTTCCCTGAAATCAAAGCACTGTGTGTATGCTGTTTGATCTGTTCAAACATCACATTCTTGATGGAATCGACATCCAACTTTTTATCCTTTACATCTACAACATTGTGAAAAAACGGATTCTTAGTGTCATATACTCCACCTATGATAAACAGAGGTTTCAAATCCTCTCTCCGTCCTCTGATATCTCGATACAACAGAGAAATGGTATCGAGCAGCCTGCATACTCTTCTCGATCTTTCTTGATTCGGAAGTTCAATCTCATCAACCTGATCCGTTCCTATTTGGTCCAGATCCGCTGTCAAAGTATAGCGATAATAGGATTTATGAATTTCGGACTGTGCAATATTCATATTTTCGTTCATTCTATCCGCCAGACCTTTATTTGTCAGGAAATCCAAATCTCCCTTGTAAGTTTCCAGAGAAATCGCATGGGATAGCCTTACTTTCGCAGAACGTTTTCTTCCTCCGGTACCGGATTCTGTCTTTAAATAACCAAAGAAGTCGATTTCGGGATAATCCTTGATGGTTGCATCCTTTTTGAACTGGATCACCTTTTTGTCTCCCTTTCCTTCTGCACCCACCTCTGCAAGAGGTTCTCCAAGTTGCTCCACCATATTATATCTGAGTGCTTGTCGGGAGATGTAGGAGTATTGTTCCCCGTTGTTTCTCGCCACTTTTTTAAGGGAAGCGACATTGCCCACCGACTCTCCGTAGTTTGCACTTTCCGCCTCAAAAATCACCGTAACTGTCAATCCTTTGGGACTTAATTGATTATTCATTACCCTTTCCTCCTTCAGCTTCATTTTCTTCTTTATTTCCGGAATAACCGATCATACCTGAAATAAAAGCATATCCGATATTCTTAAATTCCAAATCCTTGTCCAAGTATTGTGCAAAAATGGAGGGAACCTCCTTTTGTACATACATATGAGCATTGATCATCACATCCATAAATGCATGTTTATTGTTCGTTTTAAGTGCATTCAGCATCCGATAGGCAATGCCGTCCAGCTTTCTGTTGTACTTAGACTGAGTCCTACCTTCTTCCTGCGAAGTATCATAGCTTCTCTGTAGATGATGACCGTGAGATTTTGCTATCTGTATAATATCCTTTTCTCCCTTTTCCATGTATCCCGCCTCCTCTAAAAAATAAACATTGATTTTTAAGACATCCCTTACCGTAGCCATACTGTAAGACTTCTCGGGCATAGACAGCTTATAGTGCATTAATTTTTGTATAAGCAGAAATTGATTTTCATTATTTAATAGCCTTTTCATAACTTCATTATAAAGATACAAGGTATGTTTTCCCTCCGCAAAAGAAACATTGCGTATCCTATCAAACTCTTTTTTAGACTTCTGAACTGTAAGTAAAACAGACTTGCTTAAAATATTAAAAGTGTAGTGAACACTCTTCTTATCTTGATCACGCTCAAACCTTACCAGCTGAACATCCGATAGTTCATAGGCAGAATTTTCATTGAACTCCTTGTCCATCTGTCTTTGCAATGCTTGATAAATCAAAGTTTTGCTTTCGGAGGAGGACATCACATCTTTTTTTATGCGGTTGTTGATCCTTCTGAGTTCCTCCAAATCCATAGAATAATTGACAAAAACACCCCTGTTATATAGATAAGAAAAACCGGCAGGAACACAAGCGTACACCAATCTACATATCGGACAAATCGCAACGTAATTATTAAAATCCCAAACATGAGAGGTTTTTTTCCCTATATCAAATCCAATTTTATTCATAAAACCCATACCATTCTTTAAATTCTTTATATTAGATGAACAGGTCATACATTGATATTTAAATTTCTTTTTTTCTTCTTGTGAAACTTCAATATACTCTTTTAAGGGATTCACAAAGTAATTCTCCATTTCATCATACATATCAGGATTTTTGTTTTGAGTATTCATAAAACTAATTCCTTCCCATGCATTTTTGATAATCGAATACATCGTGTTTTTCCCACCGACATACTTTCTTACATCCTTTCGTTCAAAGAAGTTTATGACTTCTCCAAGCAGATCCATCTGAAGTCGAACCTCATCTAGCTTATCATAGATGTTCTCCTTTTTTTTCAGTGAGATCTTCTTCAACTCCTTCTCTTTTTTTAAAGGATCAAACTCGCAGTCGATCAAAGGATAGGCACTTACATAGCTGTCACTCTTCAAGTATTTCTTTGTCTGTTCGATTTGAAGGTTGAGTTTTTGTAAGCTTGAACCATTGAAGTCTTTAAATTTCGAACTGATGTGATTGTCCAAAAAGTCTTTGAATGAGGTGATTCGATAAATGGAAAAGGTCTTTTCATATATGTCAATAAAATAACGAAAATATTTTTCCGAAAATCCGTCCAGACTTGAAACGGGAAATCTCAATTCATCCTGCGAAAGTATAATCTCTTCATCCTCCCCTTTATAAGTAAGAATGTTATATAGGCCCAAGATTCCACAGTTAAAAAGCCAATCCGAGTTTTTTACCGTTATGGTGTTCTCCATTTTTTCACCTCCTTTATATGGATGAGAGCATACTAAAACCTGTACTTTTCAGCGAACCTGCTCCCGCCTTATAAAAATAATCCAAGATATACGGTTTCGCCTTCATCTCAAAGATGCAGAGATTGGACAACACCTCTATTCCATAATGCTTTACCTTAACCTCCTTGTTTTTTATAAGAGAGATATCGATCTGATCTGCGTCATACCTTGCTTCAGGAATACTATCTAACAGCTGGTATTTCAGATTCTCCACAAAAATTTTTCTACCCTCCTCGGAGTTCAAACTGTGAAACCAATCTCGATTTGTTTCCTTGTTATGCTCTCTTACTACGCAAGGCGAAAGTGCTTTAAATACTGCCTTGTCTTCACGAAAAGTCGTCTCTCGTTTGAGTTCTATCCTCTGGATCTTCATTCCGACATCTTTATAGACATACTCCTTCTTCCGTCCTCGAATCATAGCATTGTAGAACTGGATTCCCGTCAATAAATCGTAGGTAGAAAAATTCAGAAAAATCCTTTTGCTCGGTATCCTTATCGTATCTCTCAAGAATTCGCAATGTTCCATATACAAGGAAAACGTGAAATCCTTACGCTTAGTTCCCCCCTCCACATACAATGATTCAAAAAAACTTTCATCACTCTCCTCAAAATAATGTTTCATAAAAGAAAGTATCATCCTGTTTTTGTCCTTCGGAATCTCCGCCTTATTCAAAGAAACTAAAACCTGATATCTCATCTTTTTCCTCCCTTCATGATCCCCATTTTGCAATCTGGAATTTTGTTATGATAATAATATCTCGTATACAAAAAAGAATCAATACTAATTCTCCAGTGTAGTTATATTGTGTATTTTGACATAACAACCCCCTTCTCACTATAATAAATGAATCCTTTACATCTTCAACTTTTCCGTTACAACATACTGTATTCCCGGTTATCTCCTATCACTTATTGTTCTACTGAAAATATACACTTTGCAGAATCTACAGGAATACAGATCAATTATATCTTGCATATAACCACCACTAATAGAAACATTCCGTAATATAAAGATATATTTATATTGTATTTCTCTAACCATAATAGAATCATACTGAAAAGGGTTATGACACTACAATCATAACCCTTATTTTTTCCTTCTGCAACAAATGTATTATCATAAGAAAACCTTGTTCAAATGAAAGAGACTTTTCCTTTGAATTTATACCATATAAACGTTCGTTCGATTAATCTATTCAAAAATTTTTCCATCGGTATAAGGAAATACCGCACAAATATGAAATCTTGATTTTTCTATTGATTTGCAAGAAATGAAACTTTGTCAAATCAACACTTTAGAAAAATTCAATACTTATATATAAGTAATTTTACGATGATTCTTTGAATTATACGGTGTCTCCATAATACCGGTATTCTTCTCTCAAACTTATACCATATTACTACGGCGGCATATTGATGTTCGTCCTTATTTGGCATCCTAGCCATAATACAGATGTGCTAACCGGATATGAAATGAATATCAATATGTCAATATACTACTGCATTTTTCTTTTTCTGTTTGCTCTTCTCCTCACAAAATACAACAGGACAATAAGGAGGGGCACAAGAAATTTCTTCATCCTCTTCCTCCACAGAAGATGGGGTTTTGTGCCCAACAAGATGCGGAGATCTTCTTGAGGAAGCTGTTGCGAAAAAGCTGTGTAACCACTTTCTTCCTTCTTAAATTTCATACTGCTGTCGACGATATATGGATGACTCTTTGGAGGTATGAGATTGACCGTGAGGTTCTCAAAGGATTTCCAATACTTCGCGGGATGAAGCAGATATTCTATCTCGTGAGTATCCTCCCTCGTGTCGGTATGGCTCGTGGTAGGATATTCGATAATAACGGTCTTTGTTTCGTTGGGAGCAAAGGAGATCCCGTATTGAAGAAGGATTGCCTTCTTGGAGCCGGTGAACCGTCTTATAAGCTCCTCCGCTACCAAGACCTTTTCCCCCTCGAGATACTGCATCAGTTCCGTACAGAACTCCCTCCAAAAGGTATCGCCAAGATCGTTCTCCAGCTGCCATCTATTACTCAGCTCTTCCTTCCACTTCTTTCTGAAATAGGTCTCCAAGAACTTCTCCGCATCCTCTTCGTAGGGAACGAAACTGCCCGCCTCTCCCAAATCTCTGTCTTCTTCGGGCCCCCAACTCTTAAGCTCCGCCTTCAGGAGGTTGATCTCCTTTCCGAAGGAGACGAGGAAGATGTCGTCGCTGTCCGTCGCAAAAGATATCTCCATCTTCGTACCTTGGAAGCCTTCTCTATGCGTGGGTCCAATCGCCAGGACCTTTGTCTCGGGAGCAAGGATCCCCGTGACGACGATCTGCGCTTTTTCCCGAGGTATCGTTTTCGCCGGTATAAAGCGATAGATCCTGACCCCGTTTTTCTTGAAAAACTCTCCCGGTGTATTTTCCTTCCTCGCTTTCAACTGTCGGATCATCTCCTCAATGGAATGGTCCTTGCTTTCATACCCGTCATAGTAGTTTGCCGTCAGAAAGGTGAACGGGATCGGAGTCTCTTCGTCCTTGATATGGATCCTGTCCTCAGCCAGGAAGGGGATGGCCCTTTCCATATCTTCCACAAAGGGAAAGACCATATCGACCTTTTGAGGAGAAGCTGAGGTGTTCTCCATTTCATACTTCACGTACACCGATGCAAAAAGGTTGGGATAACGATATCCGTAAACCTCTATTTCCTCTCCCTTTTCAAAATCAAAGGTCAGTTCTTCGCTGTTTATCCGTATCGGGCTGTCTTCTTTCAGGACGATATGCTCAACCCCTGTCCCGCCCTCAAAATAGATCTGAGCTGAATTTGCATGGGTATTTCCGGGTAATGCTCCGACTGCTCCCGCCAGTACAAAGGCGGCGATTTTCTTCCATCGTTTCATCTTCTTCACCTCTTAGCACTCTTTCATCGTCTTTCGTTCTTCTACCTCCATTATATCACAAAAAAAATCCTGTACGAAATCATCCGACTCCATACAGGATTACACTGTCTGTTTATGCTATTATCTATTAAAGGATTATACGGTCGTGAAGTTTAAATTCCACAATCATTCAAAACGTTTCCGGTAAATATACAATTCTGTTTACTTGATCTTTTAAGCGGAGAATAGCATAAACATGCGAAAATCAATATCCTCTGTCCAGGTTGACGACGTTTTTAAGCTCCTGACCATCCTTCAACCTTCTCAGGTTCTCGTAGATGAGTTCAAAGCGTCTGTCGTTCATCGCCTCACTGATCCAAGTCGTATGCGGATAGAGATAGACCTGCTCCATCTCCCACAGAGGGCTGTCTTCAGGCAGAGGCTCGACCTCAAACACATCAAGTGCCGCTCCGGCTATCCTCCCTTCCCGGAGAACTTCTACCAAATCCGCCTCCTTGACCAAAGGTCCTCTGGATACATTGATAAAGTTTGCATGTGCAGGAAGAAGAGAGAGTTTCTCCTTATCCAGAAAATATCTTGTGCTGTCTGTGAGCGGAAGGACACAGATTAGATAATCCGCCTTCGGAAAGATCTCTTTATATTGCTCCAAAGGATACACCTCGTCGAAATACTCCTGAGCTGTTCCCTTTGTGTTCATACCTATCACCCTCATGCCAAACCCTTGAAGCCTCTTTGCTCCTTCCGTGGAGATTGTACCCGTCCCGAGAAAGATAACGCTCTTACCGTAGAGCTCCGTCAAAGTAAAGTCCTGTTTCCACCTTTTCTCCTCCTGCTGTTTCATCAGTTTGCGATTGTTCTTCGCAAACTGAAGAAGATTGAAGACGATGAACTCTCCCATCGGGATGGAGTAGCCCCCCTTGTTGTTGGTCAAAACAATCTTCTTCTGTCTGATTTTGTCCTTGGGTACAAAATCAAAACCTATGCTTGTGAGTTGCAGGAGTTTTAAGTGCTCAAACTTATCCATATCAATCTTATAAAAGGGGTCAAAGCACACATATGCATCGACATCATAGGGAAAGTCCTCCTCCCTGATGGTTTTTTCGTCAATCACTTGAATCTCATATCCCAACTCTCTTAACTTATCGAATTTTTCCTTGCCGTAATCTACAGAAAACAACGCCTTCATATTCTTCCTCCTGTTATTGTCCTTATGGGTTTTCTATCCGTATAAACTTTATTTCCCTTATCTTCATTCATACCTGTTCAAACCCTTCTTCAAACAATTGTATAACCAAGATCCCATACTGAAATAGAACGGAAAAACACCGCCTTCTTACGAAACGGCGGTGTCTCCCTATCTACACATTATCTACTTTCAAAAGAGCAGGGCTCATTTTGACATTTTATTCCATTACCCCTTACAGCACCTTGGGATCGGTTTTAGATCCTGCGACGCTTGCACCACCCTCAAACCTGATAAAATCGAGCTCACGTCCCCTTCAATCGGGCAATGGTTCTCATGATGGAAGCCTACTTGAGGATCCCCATGTCTTTTCCGACTTTTTCAAATATTTCAACTGCTTTATCCAACTGCTCTTCCGAGTGACCTGCGGTAACCATACAACGAACTCTTGCCGTTCCCTTAGGTACGGTCGGGAACAAAATGGGACTGACAAACAAACCGTTTTCAAAAAGTTTCTTAGAAAACTCGCCGGTCAAAGCCTCATCTCCTATGATGACCGGAGTAATCGGTGTTTCGCTGTTTCCGATATCGTATCCGAGCTTTGAGATTTTGTCCTTGAAATATCTCGCATTCTTCCAAAGCTTGTCCGTATATTCGGTGCTCTCCTTGAGCATCGTAATCGCTTCGATACAGGAGCCTACCGCCGAAGGAGTCATCCCCGTCGAAAATAGGAAGGGTCTTCCTCTATTCTTGAGCCAGTCGATGGTCACCTTCTTGCCGGCAACATAGCCCCCTACAACTCCAATCGCCTTGGACAATGTACCTATGGTAAAATCTACCCTTCCGTGAAGATCGAAGTGATCCACCGTTCCTCTTCCGGAGTTGCCCAGTACCCCGCTGGAGTGAGCATCATCGACGTAGGTCATGCAGTTGTACTTTTCGGCAAGCTCTACGATCTCCGGCAGTTTGGCAATATCTCCATCCATCGAAAACACCCCGTCAGTAATAATCAGGACATTGGTGTACTGATCTCTGCTCTCCTTGAGGATACGCTCCAAGTCCTCCATATCGGAATGCTTGAAGGTCATTTTTTTCGCCTTGGAAAGACGTGCTCCGTCGATGATGGATGCGTGGTTCAACTCATCGGATAAGATGAGGTCTCCCGCTTCAGTCACCGCTTGAATGGTTCCCGCATTGCAGTTAAAACCGGATTGAAAAACCAGTACCGCCTCTTCCTTCTTGAACTCCGCCAACAGCTTTTCCAACTCGTCGTGGATGGTCATGTTTCCGATGATCGGACGAACCGCTCCGGCACCCGCACCATACTTGTCGATAGCACGTTTCGCAGCTTCTTTCAGCCTCGGATGATTAGAAAAACCCAAATAGTTGTTGGACGAAAGGTTGATGACCTTTTTTCCGTCCAGGACGATCTCCGCCTCATTGGGCCCGTCAATTGAACGAACCTCCTTATAAAGACCGGTTTCCTTAAGCTCGTCCACCTTTTTCTTCAACTGTTCCATATCGTGTACAGACATCATAAACCTCCTTCGGTTCTTACAAATACTTAACTCTGCCCTCCTCTCATACCATCATCCGTTTGACCTGACTTCTCCCGCCTTTGAAGTGTATGATCATCCGAACCTTTTCGGAATGATCTATTCTATGGCCCGACATTTCAAGCGGAGGATAATATGAAAGAGGATTCTGCATTTATACATCCTTTGGAGATCCCCCTTCCTCAGCGGAAAAAGCGATCTTCCTCCATATCGATATTTCGCAGGACAGCCTTTGCCCTGTATAAACCTATGCTAATACCTCACAACCGTGAGATCTCGATTTTTCTATGAATTTGCAAAAATGAAATTTTGTCAATTCAATACCTCTAAGGGAAGAGAGCAACCTCCCTGTCTCCCTCCGAGTTCATAAAATACGAACGTCTCTCGTACCATGGTTTTCAAGAATTTCATCCCTCATATAAAATCGATTTTAGGCTGATTTTTTTGCATTATGCGGTGTTTCCCTATTTCAATTTCAAGCTCAATTTTTCGATCATATCTTCGGTCATGGCCGCGATATCATAGTCCGGATTCCAGCCCCACTCTTCTCTTGCAGCAGAATCGTCCAAAGAGCTAGGCCAAGAATCGGCGATCGCCTGCTTAATCGGATCTACCTCGTAACCGAAGTCGAAGTCGGGGATATGTTTCTTGATCTCTGCGGCGATGTCCTCCGGTGCAAAGCTCATCGCTGTGATATTAAAGGCGTTGCGATGTACCAGTTTCTCAGGATCCGCCTCCAAAAGCGTACGGATCGATTTCAAAGCATCGGGCATATACATCATATCCATCCTTGTCCCTTCTTCGAGGAAGCAACGATATTTCTTATTTTTGATCGCCTCATAGAAGATGTCTACCGCGTAGTCCGTCGTTCCTCCGCCCGGAAGGGCCTTGTAAGAGATCAGACCCGGAAAACGGACTCCTCTTGTGTCGACACCGAACCTTCTGTGGTAGTAGTCGCACAAGAGCTCGCCTGCCACCTTGGTCACCCCGTACATCGTCGTGGGTCTCTGGATCGTATCCTGAGGAACCATCTCCTTGGGTGTCGAAGGTCCAAAGGCCGCAATAGAACTGGGAGTAAACACGGCGATCTTCTTCTCCCTTGCGATCTCAAGAATATTATACAGACCGTTCATATTGATATTGTACGCAAACTGCGGCTTATGTTCCGCAACGGCGGACAAAATAGCTGCAAGATGAACAATCTGATCGATCCCGTGCTTATCGCAAAGTTCTGCTATCCTGTTTGCGTCAAGTACGTTCGCGACTTCGTATACACCGCTTTCCCTGACTTCCTCGGGACAGTCCTCTTCAATCGAACTTGCGATTACCCTGTCGTTTCCATAATGTCTCCTAAGTTCCATGACCAGTTCGGTTCCGATCTGCCCAAGACTTCCTGTGATCAATATCTTTTTCATAGCTTGCCTCCATCTGTTCGTCATAAGCGTACACTCTACTTATAAAAACGTTATTTTTACAGACTTATTATATCATCTTTTTTTCTTCTTCGCACTCTAAAATTTAAAGAAAACTTAAACTTCCTTGGAAAACCACTCCTACACACACTTTCAGAGTATAAGGTTGAATACAAAAATATCTAATACTATTTTCCAATATCCAATAGAAGTATGGATATATCTATTTTTCAACCCACGAAACATCGGTCTATCTTCTATGGTCACAGATTGTTTATATCTATAACTCAAAAGAAGAATAGTATTATACTGCTGCAATATCATATAATTCCAAAAAAGAAACCCCGTCTTTAAAAACGGGGACTTCTTTATGCACGTTCCATAATCCAGAGAAAGTGCTTTTGTTCTTCTTCTATAATCTTATCCAAAACAGGGTAGTGTTCCTCGCGGATCAAGGCTCTTAACTCATACAACATCAGGATCGTTTCCTTCTCCATCCGCAGAGCATGCTTGACCCCTTCCTCCATCGTCGTGATCGTCTTACTCAAATCAAGCACGAGAAGAGTGTCTTTAATCAGCTGATTCAGATACGCTTCCCTCTCTTCGGAGAGTTTGGGCAAACCTTCTACGAGAAGACTCTCTCGAAGCTCTTTATAAATGCGGTAATGCTCCTGCTCCTGTCCCGCCAGATCAAAAAACAGGGACTTCAGTTCTTCCGTCTGTGCCTGCTCCATCAGTCTTCGATACATCTCATCTCCCAAATGCTCGATCTTCATCATCAGATCCACGATATGCTCTATCAGCAAGTTCATCTTCCAATCATCCTTTCCTATTTCTCCAATTCCTACTATTGTACCCTATTTAGTCTTAAATTTCCATCCATATCTTATAGGAAGTTGATATTTATTTCCAAAAAATCGCCCTTCACAGTTCTTCATCCTCCAAAGCGCTCTTATAGGGGAAGCCCTGTGCAAAGATATAAAATCACCTTTCCACTGTTTTAAAAAACACAGAGAGCCTGTCAAATGCAGACACTAGTATAATGGCGCATCGAAATCCATTGTAATTCGAACTTTTATATGAACTCTTTTGGTTCATAACCAAGACAGAGAACAAAGATAACTATCTGTATATCAATACACTAGAGAAGATGTTCATCCGAAAAATAAATTCCTTTCCTCATTAGATTATGCGCTCTTACCTAAAAACTACCTCAATCGAAACTTCACAACTCTATACTCATTTTTTATCTTCTAAAGAAGTCCCGTCAAAACCTGCATCCCAATACTTGTAAGGGTGATACACACCCAGCATACGAAGCCGACCAAAATCGCATTTCCTCCTGTTTTGATCAGTTTAACAAGGTCGGTGTTCAAACCGATCGCCGCCATAGCCATCGTGATCATAAACTTGCTCAGATACTTTGTCTTGGAGAGAAGCTCCTTGGGGATGGGAAGAAATCCCGTGATGATCGATGCCAGAACAAACAGCAGGATGAAGTTCGGCACCAGCTTGTAGAACTTCAACTTCTGTGTGCTGTCGCTGTTTTTTTTGCCCTCGTAGATCGACAATATCAGGGTAATCGGGATAATGGCAAGGGTCCTCGTCAACTTGACAACGGTCGCCACTTCCAAGGCGGAGGAGTTGTGAAGGGCATCCCAAGCCGAGGCTGCCGCCGTTACCGAAGAGGTGTCGTTGATCGCGGTTCCCGCAAAGATGCCGAAACCCTCATTCGTAAAACCGATGAGAGAGCCCAACGTCGGAAACAGAAGAGCCGCCATCACATTGAAGAGGAAGATGACCGAGATCGCCTTGGCTATTTCGTCATCCTGTGCCCGGATCACGGGAGCGGTCGCAGCGATTGCAGAACCTCCGCAGATTGACGATCCCACTCCCACAAGAATACCCGTGTTACGATTGAGTTTGAGAAACCTTGTCAAAAGATACGCAACAATCAGCGCGACACTGATGGTTGATAAAATGATCGGCAACGACTGTTTGCCGCTTTGTAAGATTTGATGGATATTCATCCCGAAACCGAGCAGGACAACCGAATACTGCAATATCTTCTTGCTTGTAAAGGCGATCCCCTCTTTGAAGAGTTCTCTCTTTTTGAAATACGGCGACAACAACATCGCCGTCAATATCGCAAATACAGGAGCTCCCACTACGGGGAATCTGGTTCCCGGATACAAAGCAAGCCCTGCGATCAAAAAACAAATAAGTATTCCCGGTATTTTTTTCATTTCTGCCTCCTTAGTATGTCTTACCTATGTAAGGGTTAAAGTTCTTCTCCTCTTGTAAGAAGGGAGAGAATCCTCTAATACTATTTTTCAATAGAAGTGTGGATATATCTATTTTTCGATGACGAAAAACTATGTTGTCTTCTATGGGTCACAGATTGTTTATATCCACTGTTCAAAAGAATAGTAGTATAAATTGTTTGCTGCGACAAAAGACGATATTTATCTTACGAAGAGAGAAAGTCGATTTGCATTCTCCAAACCTAACTTGTTTATTATAACATATCTCATGCAGGCAGTAACAAAAATCGTTCAAAGCTGAAACGGAACCCGCCTTTCTTTCCTCTGCTTGTTTTTAGATAACTGAAAGGCTATCTTTTTTTGAGACTGTGAATAGTAAATCAATTTTATACCAAGGATAAAATTCTTAAAAATATTGATTGACAGATCTTCATATTTCATAAAACCGGAGAACAATCAAAAACTTACCTTTGCACGACGTTTCCCTAATAAATAACAGTGTAATGGCACTCTGAAATTGATAATACCTCTGACATTGATAGGACTTCTTTGGATTTATAGCGAAGATACACGACAAAGTTAAATACCGATAATTAATACAATAGTACAAGTACAGATATGCCACTATTTTATCAAAGCATAGTATTGAGTTATCGTACTATGCTTCTCCAACTGAAAAAGAGCTACTAAAATGCAGTCCTTTTCTCGATATCGACTCAACCTTCCTCCTTGTGCCATTTCCGCAACTTTACGGGAACATACTCTCAAGCAGACGCAGACCCGAAGGTGTTTGAAACAAATTCCCCTTCACATTTTCACTGTACATATGAGAAATATTGCCTTCTGCCGCATTGACCAGAAAATCGGCCTCCAACAGGATGCGGTAGTCCAAACCATCCACTCCCGTATAGGTGTGATGGTGTTCGACAAGGTAGACCACCCTCTCGACCAGATCCTCCTGTGCCCCCGCCTCTTTCAAAAAAGCTCGGGCAAGCGCTCCGCCTTCCTTTTCCTGAAGTTTCCCGTTTGTGCTTCCGTATTTTTCACGGCAGAGAGGGCAGGCGATATCATGGATGATGGCCGCGACCTCAAGAATCTTCTGTGTTTTTTGATCGAGCCCTTCCCGTTCTCCTATCGTCTTTGCCAGAGCATAAACCTTCATAAAGTGGTTGATATCCGTCAGATTTCCCTCGGAATACAGAATCATTTTCTCCATTACTTGCGAAACCGTCATCTTTCTTTCCTCCTTTACAGATTGTATCTTATTGTACCAAGAGAAAGGTCTTTCGTAAAGCTGTAGAACCATAGAAGCATATCCCTGAAATACACACGCTCCAAACATCGCAAGCCACAAAATCTTTTGTAAAATTACAGGATTGAAGTACTCTTATCTGTCTAAACCATTGATATCGATGACCTGCACTCTGCCGATAATGAAATGTTTTTCTGTATCTGCGGGATCTGTCGCTTCCGAATTTCACGCTATTTATTCATTCGAACTATTGCTATCAGAGATTTGTACTCCAGAGGAGATGAAACGAATTTTCGTGATCGCAGAACAGAGATGACCAAACTTCTATCAGAGAACAATGCTGATCGGTCAAGCACTTCAAACACTGCCTTTCACAAAATAGGCTGCAAAATTTTCGTCAAAGAACAGCACTGATCAAACGTTCGCCTCTCCTCTTCGTTCTTTGTCCTATGTAGATAAAAAGCGATAAGTCCCGAAATAAGAACCTTATCGCCTTAATTTTCCTAAAAAAATACCGGACAAGGATAGATCCTGCCCATTATATTGTTTTGCCAAGCACAACGATCTCTCATACTATTCTCCAATAAAAGCATGGATATATCCTTTTTTTAACTTATGAAAAATCGGTTTATCTTCTATGGTCACATATTATTTATATCCACAACCCAAAGGAAGAATAGTATCAAAACGAATGTGTTTACGATTTTTGATTTGCTTGTCAAACACGTTTCACTCTGTTCTTTTGAATTTTATGCCACTTCCCTGATGAGCAATATACCGTTATACTAAGGAAGTTGGCACACAAAGACAAAACATGATTTCCCTGTTGTTTGGAAAGGAATCGAAATTTTTTCCAAACAACACCTTCGAGAGTATGCTTGACCAAAATTTAATTTCTTCTGCTTTTTCGAATTATGTGGTATTTCCCTAATTGAGTTGCAGAGACTTCTTCGCTTCCATCAGTGCATCTACGACAAAATCGGCATTTACCACTTCGATGCCCTCGATAATACTGTCTTCGGAAACATTGTTGTGTTGCATACAAGCCGAGCAGACCGCAATCTTTCCTCCCGCTTCAAGAAAGGCCGGCAAAAGTTCAGCGATTGGCTTAAAAGGCGCTCCGACATCGATCTTGTCCGCGTATCCCGCAGACGCAAGATGAACTGCATCCGACAGCAGGACCAAGGTCGTTGCATGTCCCTTCTGTGCCGCCTTCAAACCCATTGTAAATGCGATGGTAACATTGTTGGAATCCTTTTCGTGTGCCGTTAACGTAATCAATAAATCGATCGTTCTCATGATGACCTCCTGTTTTTTCAATTGAAATTCTTTATCTATACACATACCCTCTTGACCGGGCTTTAATCACAGCAGGAAGGATTTTCCGCGAGAACAGCTCACCATTCAAAAAACGGAATACATTCTTGAATATATCGGTCTAAATATATGAAACCATAGGAAGATCGGATGTTCTCCGTTTGAAATGACAGGTATACAGAACATATTATTACCAAAAAATAATTTGAAAGATGATCTGCTGCAAAGCGCTCAATCTGTCAATGCTAATAGATAATCAGATGTTCTCCCTTTTGCTATATATGCCCGAATCTCTGCAATAGCAAGGACTTTCCGTTCCTGATAAAGGTCATCACGGAGAAGAAAAACAGAAGGACGATCCCCGCCAAAAGAAGTATGGGAATAAAAGGATATTCGGAAAATGCAGCTCCCTCCTTGGCATAGATGCCGAAGAAGGCCCAAGCGGTACCTAGGGGAGTTACCGGATTTTTGAGCCAAATTTGAAGAAGAGCCACGAGCAAGAGCACAAAGACAATAGTGATTATGACCCAAACATCCTGATGAAGACCCATGCCGTTCCATCCTATTTTTACAAAAAACGCATAGAGGTTGACAACACTTGCTATGCTGATCCAACCGGTGTGAAGTCCAAAAGCAACGGGAAGAATCGGATTGAGAACTGCTCTTGTTTTTACCAAACTGATCCCTATAACGACAAGCGAAAGCCAGTACCCTACGATCATAACAAAGGAGAACCCTATCCATCCCAAACCGAAGACAATGTTCCAAATGATATTGAAGGCAAACAGAGCCCGGAGAGGAACAATCAGCTTCTCCAATGCGAAAGATCGGGGACCCTTGTCAGAAGAGATTTTTATCATATAAAGGATCGCGACAAACAGCAAAATATAGATGACTCCCCATATCGAAAAAGCAAAACCCGCAGGAGTGATCGGAGTATGATAGAGGCTCGAGATCTCTTTTTGGGGAGAAAGTCCGGGAATCTTTCCGGTAGCGGTCAAATAATTGATCAGGATGACAACAAAGAATAAAACAAGACTGAATTTTGTAGATGTTTTTCGGTTCATAGCAAGTTCTCCTTTATGTTTTTGATTTGAAACAACTATACTGGTACTATACCCTTTGTGATTAAATTCGAAACATTTTGAAAAAAGGAGAGTTGTTCGATGGATGCTGTCAATCGAACGGCTTCTATCGACAGAAACCTCAATGTGCACCCTCTTCTTTGAAAGTCTAAATTTTGTAGACCTGACCGATCACATATGTGAGGAATTGATTCTCCGACTTTGATATGAATTCTTTCGGTTTATAACCGAGATAAGAAATAAGGCTAAATATCAATATGCCAGTATACCAGACAATGCAACAGGTAATAGCATTACACCGAGAATAATTTACACATTCCTTTGTAGGGATTTTCTAATCTTCAGTCCATATCCTTGCCAGCGATCCCGAGGATAATGTACTTCTTAAACAAGACGGCGAGAAAAACGGGAGGGAGCATGGCAAGAAGTCCCGAAGCCGCCGTGATCCCGTAACGCACACTGTCCTTGGATACAAACTCCGATACAGCAACCGAGATTGGCTTGGAAACTGCATTGGACGCCAAGATAAGCGGGATCTGGAATTGATTCCACGCCATGATAAACACGATTAGAAACACCGAGAACATCATCGAACGCGAAAGCGGCAACAAAAGATGGAAGAAGATCTGAAGTCGGCTCGCCCCGTCGATCCGTCCCGCCTCTTCGATCTCGGCGGGGATACTTTCAAAGTGGATCGACAACAGCCAAGTTCCGAGAGGAAGGAAGGCGGTAACGTAGATGACGCTGATCCAGAACAGGTTATTCAAAAGACGAAGACTTGCAAATATCTTGTACAGCGGGGTGATCGTCATAAAAACCGGAATCGCCATGGTAAAAATCAAAACCTTCTTCACAGCCTCCTTCCCCCCAAACTCCATTTTTGTAAGTACATACGCGGACAAGGTACACAGCGGAAGTCCCACGCCTATGGTGTAAGCGGCAAGATTGATGGAATTGATCATCGCCTGATAGAAGATCTTCGAATCGCTGTTTCCGCTCTGAAAGAGTCGGGCATAGTTCTCAAAAGTCATTTCACCGGGCAGGAAGGATCCCGTCGACTTGAACATTTCATATTCGGGAGTCAGGCTCAGGACCAACGCCCACAGGATGGGGACTGCCGACAGAAGAGCGATGCCTATCAACACAAGAATATAGATGATGTTATACCTTTGTTTTTTCAACCTTCTTCCCTCCCGTCAAATTGCTGATATGCACAAAACCTATCCAACCCGAAAACAACATGATCAAATATACCAAAGCGCTCCCCTTACCGAAGTCCAGAAAACTGAAGGTCGTCAGATAGTTTTCGATAAGAAGGGTCTTGGTGAGGTCCCGATATCCGCTCAAGGCCACGATCTCATCAAAAACATTGACCGCCTGCAATACACTTGTTGCAAAGACAATCTTGAACGAAGAGGATATCATAGGAATAACGATATGAAAAATCTCTCTTATCTTATTTGCTCCATCCATTCTGGCCGCTTCCAATGTACTCTTGGGAATCGATTGGATGGCGGCCAAGAACACAATCGAACAGAAGGGCACATGACGCCACACCGTGATAAAAGAAATGATACCCAAAGCTACAAAACGATTCCCCAACCATTGATAAGGCTCTTCGATCATGTGAAGGTTCAACAATATCCTATTTGCCAATCCGTTTCCGGAATAAAAAATAAACCTCCACAAAATTCCGTTGATGATACCCGGAAGAGCCCATGGAACGATTGAAAGGGCAAGGAGAAAACCACTTGCCTTCGTCTTCCTGCTCAAGGCGAGACCCACCGCAAAGCCCACAATAATACAAAAACCTACAACGAGAACCAGAACAAAGGCACTGTTTGAAAACGCATGCCAAAATCCATTGGACGATAAAATTTTGAGATAGTTCTCAACCCCTATAAAGGCATATTCTGCCGGTTTGGTCAAATTCATCCTGTGCAGACTGTACCAAAAAGTGACCAGTATCGGATAAAATACCAGAGCTCCCATAACTATAATCATGGGAGAAAGTAAAAGATAGGGGGTGTATTTTTTTCGTTCCATAAGAGTTCCAACCTTTTTTCTTATATTTTGCAAGAAAATCTCAAGACGCTTAAATTGTTAAACATCTTGAGATATCTTCAGTACCAATCTTTATATCCGAAGGGAAACACCCTCTTTGAGGGGATGTCCTTCCTCGCTTTTTGGGATTGAAGCCTTCCTTTCCATCCAAAGAGAAGGCTTTGCCCCTTTTTTATTTCAATAATTCTTTGATCTTTGCATCCATCGCATTGAAGGCTTCCTCCGGCGTAGCATTGCCCGTTACCATCGAGTTGATGTTGTTGTACATCGCATTGCTCATCTCGGAATAATATGCGGGAATTCCTGTTGTGAAGGGTGATATGATCAATTTGGCCTGCTCAAGCATAGCTCCGGAATTTTTGATCGTTCCGTCATCGATCAACTGTTGCAATACCGTATTTCTCGTGGGAATCGTGTTGTTGGTCCCGTTCAGTTTTACCTGCATTTGTGCAGAAGTATACCACTTGACGAACTTCTCCGCAGCCTCTTTGTTTTTGGAGAGTTTGGAGATCCCGATTGCTTCGGGCAACGCATAGGTCTTATCGGAAGTAGCCGTTCTTCCCGGAAGAAGGATCGGAACAACCTGACCGACTACAGTGGATTCTTTCTCATCGTTGACTCGGGATACAAAGGAAGTCGGTCCTACCATGAATGCCGCTTCTCCCGCAGTGATCTTGCGATAAGCGTCCATTCCCGAACCGCTTTGGTTTGCAGGATCAATCAGCTCATCTTTTACCATTTGATCAACAAAGGTCAGTGCATCGAGCATGCTGTCCTTGTTCAAGGTCCCGTCTTCATTGAACACAACACCGTTTCTCGACAGAGCCATCCACACCATCGAAGTCGTCGCGGACTCATCCGCATTCATCGGCATGGTGATCGGGTATTTGACAATGCCCTTTTCCTTCAAAGCCTTAGCCGCTGCAATGACTTCATCCCAAGTTTTTGGTTCTGAAGTGATACCCGCCTTCTCAAACATATCCTTGTTGTAATAAGCAATTCTATAGTCATTCGCATAGGGTACGGCAAGTACCTTTCCATCTATAACGAAGGGGGCGATGGAAGGCATATCGGCGATCTCTTCTTCCGACAATGTGATGGGTTCAAGCCAGTCCGCTGCATGGAACTCTCCTGCCCAAGACCAGTCCACTTCAACGACATCGGCAGCAGCCTCTCCGCCCACCGCTGCAGTCGAGATCTTATTTCTGATATCGTCCCAGCCTACCGTGTTAACGTTTACCTTAATCCCCGTTTCCTTCTCGAACTCTGCAAGAAGTTCCTCGTTGGGGACACCCCAATCCGGAATCATAAAGCTGATCTCCTTCTCTTGCGCTTCTTGCGTCTGTGTTGTTTCCGCAGGCTCCGATGCCGGTTGCTCCGCTTTTTGTCCGCACCCTGCTACGAGAAGAGCCGTCATGGCAAGGGGTAATAACATCTTTGTAAATCTTTTCATCCTTTTCTCCTTATCCTCTCTTATTTGTATGCTCCAAAACCTCATCGGGCCTGTATTACTTGTGAAGGCCAAACAACTCCTACAAAGAAGCTGCTTATCCGCGTATCGGCACACCGTCTTCTCATACAATCCCCATTTTCAAACCGTCATATCAAATAAGTTTTTTCCACAAGCGGATATTTGAAACTTATGATATTTCCGGTGCATTGATACATTAAAGTCAGAATCCTTCCATCAACCGCTCCGCCTTACAACGAAGGTGTAGAATACGTTTGCCGATCCCAATCGATTAGATAGACATAGACTTACAATCGGATAACAGCATTTTGTCAACACAAAGAACAAAGCGGACACTGAACACCCGAGAACCTTATCCGCTTCGTCTCTGTTTTGACTGCAAGGGACCTGCTCTGTGAAGAAGTTTGAAAACCTCCCTTTGAACGTCCCCTAAAATGCCGCTCGTTCTTCCGAACACACCAAATCCATCTCATCTCTTTAAGATCCTACTGTTTTTACAGCAGGATCGAAAAAGGAAAGTATGCTCTGAAGCCTTCCTTTGCTTGAGCCCTCACATAAAAAGTTGAACCCTGAAATTTCAATTGCATACATATATTTATTTTATAATAGCATAGATAATAAGATTTATCAATATATACTTGGTTCGGGCTTTTAAAAAAGTCTTCCTACTGCTTTAAAGCAATACCGAATCATTGCAAAGGTCAACCCGGGAGTTTGACAGTTTAAAAGGGAAAAAATCACTATAAGCATTCTAAATGCTTTATTTTTTTGTCAAATTTTATAATTTATTATTGCGTAATGTCTCGTAATGTGTTATAATACAATGAATAGGAAAGGAGGTCGCCATGCGTTTGAAAGTTTCCGAATCTAAAAATGCAAAATCTCTCTACGTCATTAAATCGGTTTATAATCCGAAAACAAAATCCAATACTTCTAGAGCGTGTCTACACAAATTAAACAAGGCATCTTAACCATAAAACGATCGATGCCAAATGAACTGCTC
>NZ_JBHSHL010000042.1:0-74892 GCF_042652965.1 Filifactor villosus | reverse complement strand
GGAGCAGTTCATTTGGCATCGATCGTTTTATGGTTAAGATGCCTTGTTTAATTTGTGTAGACACGCTCTAGCTGATTTGGCACTTTACTCTAAAGCTCCCGAGTTCAATATTTTTTGATTCTATTACACAAATAGATTGTGCTTTCCGATATCGTTTCCCGAATACAGAGTATTTGTCCAAAGGAGTACGAAATGATTCTTGTGTTCTTTGACACTTGAATCGAGAGTGCTTTTGATCCATAGGTTCCAAAACAGTTGTTAGAACAAACCGTTCTACACACCAAGCGAGGTTTTGTCCTCCTCCGTTCAATCTCGATTTTTCTTATACAGAGGAAGGAAGCTTCCTACATCTACAAGGGTTCCGCCTTTCATTGAGAAAAGCTTTTTGTTTCTTTTTTCGACAAAGTCTTTAATTTTGCGGTAGTCGGGATGTTTTGTGATGTCACCGGTAAAGCATACTTCATCTCCTCTTGTGAAACAAGTTCCTCCCAAAAATCCGTAGTCCAGACCGGGAAGTTCGATTTCCTTCCAAGGCGAAACGAGCAGGATGTTCAATACGTTCCTACAGGTTCGATATATCCCTTGATCCGAAGTAATGATGCTTCTTTGGTCGATGATGACAATATTGCACTTTGCATATCCCTGGTTGACAACGAAGGATTGTACTTTTGTCTGTTCCAGTTCACGCAAAAGAACAGGATCTATCCATCTTCCGTATATTGCCGCCTTGCCGAATACCGCAGTATTATAAGCGACATTATGCGGATAGGTCTCCGATAACAGAGTACTGCCTTCTGCGATTTCAAAGTTTTCCAACTCTTTTTTGTGTCGTCGATACACTTCTTTTTCGATAATCGTCTTCGAAAAAACAGGACACCCGATGATGTCCGGATGTCCTTGAATAGCTTTGTAGAGCCTATGGTCTTCGGATAGGAAGATAGGGTTGATCCCTCTGATTTTCATAAAATCGATAACTTCGGAATGGTTCTTTAAAACAGGGTTTACAAGAAAGTCCGAATGATTTTTTTCACACAGATAGCTCATCGCCATGTCCTTTCGCTTCTTCCGGCTTCTTCTTATTGAAGCCCCCGCTCGACGGTCGCCTGTTTTAAGATACCGTTGACAAATTTATAGGAGTCTTCTCCCGAATATTTCTTGGCCAGCTTTACAGCTTCATTGATCGAGACGCCCATAGGAATATCCTGCATATACAGGATCTCCGCCAGTGCCAGCTTCAAGATTGTGATATCCAGTTTTAAGATTCGGGACACGTCCCATTTTTTGGAAGATGTTTGAATTAAAGCGAGTATCTCCTCTTTGTTTTCCAAGTACCTTTCAATGACTTCAGGGATATACCCTTCCGACACTCCTTCCCTTTGTAGGTAGATCTTCGCTTGAGAAGGTTCTTCTTCTTTTTTGATCGTCATTTCATACAACAGTTTGAATGCCAGATCTCTCTCTTTTCTTCTATCCATACCTCTTCCTTCCGCTCCGGTTCGTGTATTCTTGGTTTTTGTTTTCCGCATCAAGCTTCCGACTCATCCTGTGTGATGCCTTGAACATGAACATTGACGGAGATCACCTTCAAATCCGTCATGGATTCGATCGTCTTTTTTATGTTCTCCTGTACTTTTCTTGCGACATCATGAATAATGCTTCCGTAAACAACGCTCAAGAATACTTCGATCTCTACCGTATCTTCTTCCAAAACCACTTTGATTCCCTTGGAAAAGTTCTTTTTTCCCAGGATCTCGCCAAGGTTTCCCGTAATGGTTCCCGACATCTTGGATACGCCTTCTATTTCGCTCGCTGCCAAGGATGCGATTGTAGCAATGACTTCATCGGATATACGGATCCCTCCGATTGCCATGACTTCTTCCATACTCATTGTCATACCTCCTTTATCTCTATGAAACTCTTTTTCTATTATACCAAAAATATGATAAAATACCTACCTTATATTTACCATTTCGGCATGCAACACAAACATTTTATATGAGGTCGATAAAAACTTTCGGTTTGGTCAAGCAATGTTCGATCTTGAACACAAGAGTTTTGTTAAGGAAACACCGCATAATTCAAAAAATCATTGTAACATCACTTTTAAAGGGATGCTGAATTTCTTAAAAGCATTGATTTGACAGAATTCTATTTTTTACAAATCCATAAGAAAATCAAAATTTTGCCTTTGTGCGGTATTGTCTTAATACTATTTTACATTCAAAATGTCAGGTGGATAGAATATATATTTACCGGAAATATTTTGAGCAATCGTAGAATTCAAACTTCACGACCGGACACTTCCAATAGATAACAGTATACTACTATTGTTCAATAGAAGTGTGGTTATCTCTACTTTATGACTACGAACATCCGTGTTATTTTCTGTTGAGTAGAGGTTTCTGATATGCACAGCTCAAATGAATAATAGTATAAGATCATGTTTCTGCTGCGAAAAAGAAGCTTGTGTCCAACTTCTCTTGGCTAACTCGTTCCATAGTGTTGCTTCAGCCTCCTTTTCCGCATAAACCAATAATACGAACATCCTCTTACATCTTTATACGATATTTCTCCGATCCTTCTATCGATATCCGACTATCGGTTTCCGAGATTTTTTATTTCTCCGTGCTTTCCTCTTTGACTATTGCCTTTATTTTGTCAACAAGACCTTCCCTATGATATTGAGCTGCTCTTAATATTGCATTGGAGAAGGCTTTTTCCTTGGATGATCCATGGGCTTTTACGACGACTCCGTCCACACCGAGAAGGACCGCTCCCCCTACTTCTTCATAGTTCAGGCTCTCCTTCATCTTTTTCAGCGAGTCCTTCATCATAAGCGCTCCCAGTTTTGCTTTGGCATTGGATTCGATGGCTTGTTTCAACATCGAAAAGAGGGTATCGGCGACACCTTCGGTCAACTTCAAGACGGTGTTGCCCGTAAAACCGTCACAGACAAGAACATCGACAATCCCCTTGGGAATATCTCTTCCTTCGACATTGCCTGCAAAACGGATGCTTTTTTCCTCTTTCAGCAAGGCATAGGCTGCCTTGGTCAGTTCGTTTCCCTTTGTTGCTTCCGTCCCTATGTTGACAAGCCCCACCGTCGGATTTTCCTTGTGATAGGCGATTTTCGAAAAGAGGCTGCCCATTTTGGCAAATTCCAAGAGGTGTTGAGGACTTACATCGGCATTGGCTCCAATGTCCAGGGTGACCATCGGGCCTTTGATCGTCGGATATGCTCCCGTAATTGCCGGTCTGGATATTCCGCGGATCCTACCCGTAACAAAGATCGCTCCTGCAATCAATGCTCCCGTGTTTCCCGCCGATACGACCGCATCGAGTTTTTTCTCTTTCAGTTGCGTCAGAGCAACGACCAAAGAAGAGTCCTTTTTTTTACGAATTGCATGAACAGGCTTGTCCTCTCCTTCTATAACTTCAGTGGTTGTGACAATGTTTATTCGTTGTTTATCGTAAGAAAGCGATGCCAACGATGCGTCGATCTCTTCACTCTTCCCGAAAAGCGTGATTACAAGCTCCTTATCTTTTTGGGTTGCAAGGATTGCACCTTCGACGATCTTAGCAGGTGCGTGATCTCCACCCATTGCATCAATCCCTATGTGTATCATTTCATCTCTCCTAACCCTTACTTACATTCAAAAGAAGCGTGTAGAGTTTGTCCTACACGCTTCTTGTTGATAAACTATTTTACAATAACTTCTTTGCCTTTGTAATGTCCACAATCAGGGCATACTGTGTGCGGTAAGATCAACTCTCCGCATTGAGAACATTTCACCAAGCTCTTTGCTGTCATCTTCATATTTGCGGATCTTCTCGATCTGGTATCACATTTAGCTGTTTTACGCTTCGGTACTGCCATTTCTTTCCCCTCCTTCAGTCTAACAATTCTCTCAATTTCGCCATTCTTTCATCGATGGGTTTTTCTTCCGGTAAACATCCGCAATCTCCTTTGTTCAGGTTGTGTCCGCAACGATTGCAAATCCCCTTACACTCTTCCCTGCATAGAATACGGATCGGAACTTCGTCCCATATCTGCGTCCGAATCAAATCCCATAGATGAATCCGATCTTTTTTATAACAATAGCTGTCGTAATCCATAAAGTATTCTTCATCCTCTGTTACCAAAACGACCTCAAACGGTTTGTTGACAGGAAACGAAATTTCCTCCAAGCATTTGGAACAAGGTATGGACAGTGTTGTCTCAACCTTTCCTTCAAAGAGAAGCTTCTCTCTGTCGTATCGGATATGTCCTTCTATTACGGGTGTATCCAGAAAAAGAACATCTTCATCATTGGCATTACATTCTTCTAAGGGGATGGTGTCTTCCACACGTACACTCTTGACTTTTTGATTTTTCAAGTCTTTCAGGTCAATGATTGACATACTCCTGCCCCCTTTGACAATTCAACATTTTTAATTATACAAAGTTGCCCTTCTTTTGTCAATATTTATTTTACCAATTCCAAGGTATCTCTTGCGATCATCAGTTCCTCGTTTGTCGGAATGACCATTGCCTTGATGGAGGAATCTTGTGTCGTGATAAAGAGCTGTTTTCCTCTTGTGTTATTGTTTTCCGGATCGATTTTGATTCCCCAAGCTTCCATCGGTTTCAAAATCACTTCGCGGTCATCGGCGGAGTTCTCTCCCAAACCTGCCGTAAATACGATCCCGTCTACTCTTCCCAAGATCGCTGCATAGGCTCCGATGTATTGGGTTACTCTCTGACGAAAGGCCTCAAGTGCAAGAGATGCTCTTTCGTTTCCTTCTTCCGCCGCATTTTCGATATCTCTAAAGTCGGAGCTTACTCCCGAAATTCCCAGAACTCCGGACTTCTTATTCATAAGGTTGTTTACTTCGTCCGTGCTCCATCCTTCTTTTTCCATAAGGAAGGGTACGACTGCAGGATCAAGTGAGCCGCAACGAGTTCCCATGATCAAGCCTTCAAGCGGTGTGAATCCCATAGAGGTGTCTATGGATTTTCCTTCTTTGATTGCCGCAATCGATGCTCCGTTACCCAAGTGGCAGGTAATGAGGTTTACTTCCTCCGGTTTTTTGCCAAGCATTTCGGCTGCCTTAAGAGTAACATATCTATGGGAGGTTCCGTGGAACCCGTATTTTCTGATTCCGTATTTTTCGTAATATTCATAGGGAAGCCCGTAGAGGTAGGACTTCCTGGGCATCGTCTGATGGAAGGCCGTATCAAAGACCGCAACCATCGGAGTATTGGGCAGGATCTCCTTACAAGCGGCAATTCCGGTCAAATTCGGCGGATTGTGAAGCGGTGCCAGCTCAATACATTCTTCCAAAGCTTTGATTACGCTGTCATTGATAATACAGGAGCTTGCAAACTTCTCTCCTCCGTGCACAACACGATGACCTACCGCCGAGATTTCATCCATGGAAGAGATTGCACCGTATTCAGGGCTTACCAAGGTGTCCAAAACCAGTTTCAAGGCATCTTTATGGTCCTTCATCTCTTGTTCGAAGACTTTCTTCTCCGTTTTTACGGACTCATGTTTGAGTACGGAGCCCTCGATTGCGATACGTTCCACAAGTCCCTTTGCAAGAACACTCTCATCATTCATATTGATCAATTGATACTTCAACGAAGAACTTCCACAGTTAATTACCAATACATTCATAATTTTCCCCTTTCTACATCTTATGTAGCAGTTTGTCTTCTATACTTTTTTAAAGTTATCTTTATTTAGAATACAATAAAACCGTGTCAAAATCAAGTCGATTTTTCCCCTTGTACAGATTGAAAGGGGAGAGGTTACAAAGCAAAAACAAAAACTCTTTTGAACCTTGCTCCCACCCGCACTCCAAAATTCCGCAGTGCAATCAAGATCCTCCCGCTCCTCCTTCCTCCCCATCGGTACAAACAGAATCCAAACCATCCGTTATCCCACTGATCCCATTCAAAAATGCGATATACTTCTCCACAACAAACTCCAAAAACATCTACACGAAGTTCTCATAGTATGGTATGATATTTTTCAAAGGAGGGTTCTTATGTTTGAACATTCAATTCAACAATTGGCTGAAGAAAAATTGTATATTCTTTTCGTTTTGGACGAGGCGAAGTTGAAGTTGTCACGCAATACGATCACTCATATCTTTATGGAAAATGAACTTTTCGACTTTTTCTCTCTTCAACAATACCTCTACGAATTGAGCGAAGACGGCTTTGTATCGGTAGACAAAAAGGGCGTTGTCGATACCTATTTTATCAACGACAGAGGGCGGGAAGTACTCTCCTACTTTATCAAGGCCTTGCCCTATTCAAAGCGTGAGCGTCTGCAACAATATCTGTCTGAACACAAAGACACCATCCTCCGTGAAAAAGAAGTTAAAAGCAGTTACAAAAAAATAGCACCTTCCATCTACCTTGTCGAGTTGTCCCTACACCATGAAGCGGAGGTTCCCTTCCATCTTTGTTTTCAGGTACCGACTCCCGAAATGGCACGGACCGCCTGCAAGAATTGGGAAGAGTGCAGTTCGGATCTCTATGTGGATATTATCAACACTCTTCTTTCGGAGAAGAGATCCAAATAACAGCAAAGTCTATGAGGTATAGGGCGGATCGTACACTGTTTCTGTGCTGTTTGCCGTCGATGTTTGACACCGTTATAGAGCAATCCCGCATAATTCGAAAGATCGCTACAAAATCAACATTATACGAAGAATGAAATTTATGAAAATGTTATTCCGGCAAACTTTCATACTGTTCTTCGTTTGGGTTATGGATATAAATGTTGTGTAACCGATAGAAGATAAAACGGATTTTCGTAATCGCAGAATAAATATATCCATACTTCTATTGAAAAATAGTATCATATCATAAAAGGAAATCAAAAGTTTATCTCTGTGCGGTATTGCACAACAAAAAAACCTGTATTTTATCTGAGAAAAATACAGGTTTTTTAGGTTTTTATTTTATTTCGTTCCCAAACTATTGATGTCCATGACTTGGGATTTATAAGCGATGAGCTCATGTTTTGCAATAGACAAGACAGACATCTCGACACTTTGATCAGACACCAATACTAATGATTTTTATTTTTTTCGTAGATCTCTTCATAGCGTCTTTGCTTGTTCTCCAACAAGGAGTTTACAACGCTCCCGTAGGCCTTATGCTCTTCCATGTGAGAAGGGTCCATCAGATAGTCGTCACTCTTAAAGTAGTCCTTCTCCTTGTTGAAGCGGTTCCATACAAAGGTATCGAAATAACTCCAGTCCATAGTGAGATGCTTAGTCAGACGACCCAGTGCCATAAGCGAAATATCTTTTTTCTGAGGGATCAATCCCCCATGGTTATGCCAAACAAAGTAGTCCGTCTTATATCTGTTGTTGAGATTGGCCCTAAAGTAAGAATCTTCACTTACCAAGTCATGGTTGACTCCTATGATATGATCTCCATAAAACACGACAATCGTATCCCTATCCCGTTCTCTGAGTTTCTCCATAAACTCATAGAGAGCTTGGTCCGAAATCGAAAGACCCGTTACATAATTGGTAAACGACTGCCTGTCATTTTCGGTGAGGTTATCCACCCTGACCGTATTTGACGGTGTGTCCTGATAAGGTCCATGATTTTGCATGGTTACCGCATAGATAAACTTCTTCTCTTCAGGGTTCTCATCCAAGATCTCGCTTATCCTGTCAAAGATCACCTCATCTTTGAGCCAAGGTCCGTACCAACTTTTGTTTTTCAGATCTTCAACGGTTATAAATTCTCCGATCCCAAGCAGAGGATAGACTTGATCTCTGCGAAAGAACTCCCCTTCATACCCGTGGATCCCAACCGTCCTGTAACCTCGGTCAGCATAATCCCAAGCCAAGCTTGGAAGCTCATTCAAAGGCATCCTCTCGTAAGGGATGTCAATGTGGTTGAGCTCCTTGATGTTGATCCCTGTCAGGAACTCAAACTCGGAGTTACAGGTCAAACCTCCTACCACAGGAACAAAAACTTCTCCATGGATACCTTCGTTTTGATATGAACGGAAGTGTTTTGTGACATCTTCCCGGATATCCACATCCTGTAATTTGCTTACATCGAAAAAGGTTTCACTCTGGATAACGATGACATCCGCATTTTTGTAACGTTCAGGCAGTTCCAGCTCCTCTTCAAGCGTATTCTTCTGAGAGGTAAAGGCTCCTATGATTTCCGTAGGTTCCGCATAGGTGTGTACCACCTTCATGTCCTTCATCATCTGTGCAAACAGAAACTGCGAATTGTTTCCTATCATCTGAGGCATACAAAGCAGGACTGCCAAGATCCCTGTTGTCAAAGTCTTCTTGCGCCTTTGAATCACAGGCTCGTACATCAACCAAAATTTACGATACAGTCCTACCTTGCGGTACATTCGAAGAAAAAAGTCCCCTTCTTCGGATTCCAGCTTACACATGTCGCTGTAGACGTGAAAGGTCAGATACAAAAAGACCAGCAACAAGGCAATATACATAAAGAACAGGGGTTTCATAAACACAGGTACAAAGAGTACGAAAAGATCTCCCTTTCCCTTGACCATAAAGAAATCCAAAATCGAAAAAAACTTGTCATTTACCTTTGCGGTAAACGCATTTGCCACACCCAAGAACATCGTAATGACCCCGACGAAGCGATAGGTAATCTTCCTTCCGAAACGGATGTAAACAAGGTTTACGATCAGATAAAAGAAGATCAGTGACAAGGTAAACTGTACCGGATAACTCATTATCCTAAAAAACAATACAGAGATAGACGTATGTGAAAGTTCAACAAAGCAAAAAGCCGCCAAAGTCAGCACAAACACTTCAACCAATGTCCTCTCCTCCTTTTCTTCAAGACCTCTTATATAAGGTCAAACTCTATCGTCTCAGATTGACGATTTCCTCCGGCATACGCTGTATGACTTCTTTCAAGGCTTTTTCGTCTGCGATCACATCGACATCCGGATGCAATTGAAGTACCGATGCAGGTACAGCCGGCGTGATCGGTCCGAACAATGCCTTGTACAAAATCTCCTGTTTCGCTTCTCCCGATGCAAGAAGAAGGATTCTCTTTGCCGACATAATGGTTCTTATCCCAAAGGTATAGGCCCTCTTGGGTACATCGGAACGCGTATCGAAAAATCTGGAATTATCCTCGATGGTTTCGTTGGAAAGCTCTACATGTCGAATCCCCTTTGAAAAGGAGTCGGACGGCTCGTTGAAGGCCACATGACCGTTTCTTCCTATTCCCAAAAGATGCAGATCTATGGTTCCAAAACGCTTGAGATTCGCTTCCATCCTTTGACATTCTTTGTCAAGTTCAAGGTTCTCCCCGCGAAACATAAGAGTATTTTCTTCAAACACATTGATATACTTGTATAGATTATGATACATAAAATAAGAATAACTTTGGTCGGAGGTCTTGGACAGACCCACATACTCGTCGATATTCATCACTTTTGCAGATGAAAAATCAACTTCTTCCTCCTCATATTTACGAATCAGTTCCTTGTAGGTTCCAATCGGAGTGGAACCTGTGATAAAAGCCAATACCGAACTCGGCTTCAACGTGACCTGAGATGCTACGATCGCCGCCGCCATCTTGCTCATCTTGTTGTAGTCTTTCGCATACCATATTCTCATCCTACAATTCCTCCTCACAACTACTTTTTCCTCCATATGAACACCAAATTCTTCATCGATGGTTCTTACATATCAATAAGTTCATTATAGTATAAAAGTGAACAATTGAAAAGTGTTCCTAATGAAACCGCCGATAATCGCAGGAAAAAAGAAGCTGTTATTACTTTGCAAACACCCGAATCACACAAAATCTCCTCTGCTGCCCTCTCTTTAAAGTTAAGGCGACAACGCAAGAGCTTCTGCACACTCCCTCGGTATTGTTGATATATTTTCCCAAAATCCTCCGCTCAAAGAAACTTCTATCGGTCACAAGATAAAGGCTTTTTATCAGTATCGACCTTGAAGCACCCCATAGAGATCTTCAGGTACCGACAAACGGTAGAACTCTCCCTTGATCGCCGCCGAATTAAGCGCTCCCCATCCGGCGAGGGCAAAATCCACTCCTGCCGAAGAGGCACAGTCCGCATCCGACTGCGTGTCTCCTATGAAGAGAACTTCCCCGGGAGCCCCTCCGGCTTCTTCCATATACTTGTAGAGAGATTCCGGATGAGGCTTGGGTCTTTGTACATCATCCGAACAGATTAAAGAAGAGAAGAACGGTTTCATATCGAAACGTTCCAGATCAAACATCGCCTCTTCCCTCGTCCTCGATGTTACCATCCCCATAGAGTAGCCTTGCTTTTTCAAGGTATGCAGAAGCTCCTTCATTCCGGGAAAAAACCGCACCTTCTTATAGTATGTTTTCAGCCCTTCCATCCACTGTTCAAGGAACTCTTTTTCCTTTTGTATCTTAAGCTTCAACATGGATACCTTAAGGGGGTGGGATAAGATGAACTCCAAACTCTTCTTATCGATCTGCCCCTTTTGTGTCCTAACAAACGCATGATAGAACGATTCTATACAAAGTTCCTTTGTGTCCAGTATCGTCATATCCAAATCAAACAGTATGTGATGATACATCATCGCCCCTCCTATACACCGTCCCGATCTATAAAAATTCTCTTATAAGCCCTTCCTTTAATTCATCCAAACCCTTTACCCTCATATCCGACTTTTGTGCAAGTCCTCCCAGTGAAATGTAATGAGATGGCAGGGTCTCGCCTGCCCACTCCAACTTCAAATCAAAGTAATGCTCGAGAAGGAGGGAAACATCAAAACCTAAGGATTCCGGAGAGTATCTGAGTTCATCCGGTCTGACACAAGCTCTACCCTCTTCTCGACGGCATGTTTCGCAAAGGCCACAGTTCCCGATATCGAACATCCTCAGATCCGAACGACTTTGTTCGAGTATCTTCAACCGTTCATAGAAGGTATGTCGAAGAGGAAATAACGTCTGTTCCGTATAATCTTTTACCTCTTGTTTTCCTTTGATACGGAGAATTTCATCCACGGAATATTTCAATCTTGCTATAATCAAAACGATATAAGGATATTCCTTCAAAAAGCTCTCCCGTTCAAAGAAGTGCGGAGGACAACTCCAGTTTTTTCCGTAGTTTGGACAGACCTTACAATAGGTTTCTATCTTTTGAGGTTCAAACCCTATCTTCATCATTTCATCCAAAGTCGTTTTTCGTGTTCTTACCGAAATCTCAGGCATGGAACCTCCTTTCCCAAACCCGCTTAACCTCACCTGTACAGACGGCATTTCAATCGGATTTTCATTCAACTTCTTTGCTGTACTGTTTCCTTGATATCACAAGTACCTCTTTTGCCGAAGAAGTTCTCATTCAACGTTCTTCCCGTACTGTTTTGAGAAGGAGTTTTCTCATCTCGTCAAGGGCGGTATTGACCGCTCGCTCCCTTATCGTTTGACGATCTCCGTCCCGATTGAGTTCCTTGAGCGTGTACTCTCCCTTATAGAATATGCAGATATAGATAAGACCGACAGGTTTTTGAGCAGTTGCACCCGAAGGACCTGCAATTCCGGTTACCGATACTCCCATATCCGCTCCGGCGGTTTCACAGACTCCTTTCGCCATCTCCTTTGCAGTCTCTTTGCTTACCGCGCCGAAGTTTTCCAAAGTCCGGGAGGATACCCCCAGTCGTTTCTCCTTGCTTTCGTCGGTGTAGGTCACAAAGCCTTCTTTATATACCTTTGAGATGCCCGGAAAATTGATCAGTTTTCCTGCCAAAAGACCTCCGGTACAAGATTCGGCGGTCGCCAATGTAATCCCCTTATCCAAAAGAAGCTGTGCAACGATCTCCTCGACACCCGCATCGTTTGAAACAAGGGTCGCATTGCCGCCAAAACGTTTGAGCAGTTCCTGTTTGACAGGATCGATCAGCTCCAGAGCTTTCTCTTTCGTGCGAGCCTTGGCTGTAATTCGAAACAGAACCTCGCCCTTTCCCGCATAGGTAGCTATCGTGGGGTTGGTCTGTGACTCAATCAGATCAAGGACCATCTCCTCCGCCCTCGATTCCCCAAGTTCCGTGACAACGATCTTGCAAGCCACCACCGTTTGATCGGAGTATCCGCTCAAATACGGCACTACCTGTTTCTCAAGCAGAGGTTTCATCTCAAACGGAGGTCCCGGGAGAAGTACCACAATCTTTTGATTTCCACGTTTGTCAGACCGATCCAAGATACACGCGTTTGCCGTTCCCAAAACGTTGGTCAGGATCTTGCTCCCTTGAGGGAAGTATGCCTGTCGCAGGTTATTCTCCGGCACCTTTCTTTGAAACTTGGTATACCTCTCTACCATATGTTTATAACTCTCTTCATCATAGACCATGGGCAGCTCGAAGAACTCCGCTACGACTTCTTTGGTAATGTCGTCGCGGGTAGGACCCAGCCCGCCTGTCGAAATGATGACATCCGCTCTGTTCAACGCGATTCGATACGCTTCCTTCATACGATCCGGGTTATCTCCGACAACACTTTGATAGTGCACATCAATCCCGATTTTTGCCAACTGTTTTGAAATAAATGCCGCATTGGTGTTTACAATATCCCCATGCAACAGCTCCGTGCCTACACAAAGAATTTCCGCTCTCATCGTTTCTCCTATCCTACCTGCTCGGTTTCCAATATATTATCTTTTTGTCCATACAGCTGATACAGTTCATAATATCTTCCTCGTCTCCCCATCAATTCCTTATGAGTTCCACTCTCTTCGATACCCTTCTCCGTCAATACAAGGATGGTATCCGCATTTTGGATCGTAGTCAAACGATGGGCGATCGTAAATGTCGTTCGTCCTACCGCAAGATCCCTAAGTGATTTTTGGACGATTCTTTCATTCTCGTTATCCAAGGCGGATGTCGCTTCGTCTAAGATCAGGATCGGAGGATTCTTGAGAAAGACTCTTGCGATGCTGATCCTCTGCTTTTGTCCCCCCGACAGTTTGACCCCTCGTTCTCCCACATAAGTATGATAGCCGTTTTCCAGCTTCATAATAAACTCGTGGGCTCCCGCCTTCTTCGCCGCTTCGACGACTTCTTCCATACTTGCTCCGAGCTTTCCGTACTCTATATTGTCAAACACCGTGCCCGAAAACAGATAGACATCCTGCTGAACAACCCCGATCTGATTTCGAAGCGACTCCTGCTTGATATCTCGAATATCCCTGCCATCAAGCAGGATCCTTCCCTTGCTTACCTCATAAAATCTCGGAATCAGATTACATAAGGTCGTCTTTCCGCTTCCGGAAGGGCCTACCAAGGCGATCTTCTGTTCGGACCTGACATGTAGATCGATGTCGGACAACACATCCCTGTCGTGATCCGAATACGAAAAACTGACCGAGTCAAAGAGGATATCTCCGTTTGTTCCGCTGATTTCAACCGCATCCTCCCTGTCCTTGATCTCGACTTCCTGATTCATGATCTCAATAAAACGTTCGATCCCCGTCATCCCTCTCTGGAACTGCTCCGAGAATTCAACAATCCTTCGAATGGTCGACAACAACATTGACACATAGAGAAGGTAGGCGACCATATCGCCCGGAGATATCCTTCCTCTGATCATAAAGTAAGACGAAAACAAAAGTACCGTCACATACATCAAACCGTCAAAAAATTGAGTAACCGCCTTATAGCCCGCCATATATCTGTACTGATAAGCCTTGATGTTGAGAAGACCCTTGTTGCCGTCCTCAAACTTCTCCACTTCCTTTTGTTCATTTGCAAAGGAGCGTACCACCCTTACTCCGAGAAGGCTGTCCTCCACCTGCGAATTCAGATCTCCGATCTGTTCTCTGGAACGCTTGAATGCCATCCTCATCTTCCTCCTGAAGTAGATGGTACAAAGCAACATCAGAGGGATGACCGAGAAGACGATCACGGTCAACAACAGGTTCGTCCTCGCCAAGATAAGAAACGAAATCGAAATCTTGATTCCCGCAATAAAAAACTCTTCGGGACAATGATGAGCAAACTCCGTAATCTCGAACAAGTCGCTGGTAATCCTCCCCATGATCTGACCGATCTTGGTATTGTCAAAGTATGAGAAAGAGAGTTTTTGCAGATGTTCAAACAAATCCCTACGCATATCTCTCTCGATTCTGGCTCCCATAATGTGCCCGACCGATGCCATATAGTAATTTGCAGCCGTATCGACCAGGCGAAGAAGAAAGTACAGAACACAGACCTTTGCCACAAAGTCTATCGTGAGCTGTGCACTGTTCGTGATCGCCTTATTGGTGATGTTTCGAACCATCAAAGGGAACACAATCTCACAAACCGTAGTAAAAAACGCACATACCAAATCCAAAAACAAAATTCCCCGATACTTCCTAAAATAAGGTGCAAACCTTTTTATCAACACGGATGTATCGATCCTATCCTTATAAGCATCCAATTTGTATCCTCCTTGATCCACTCATACAACTAAAAAATCCTTTCCGAAAGCAATACATAATTGCTTCTCGCCGAGATTCTACATACTATTGTATCATATCCCTGCGGGAGAAAAATAAAAATCCTATTACAGAACCATAAAAGAACAACAACCTCATCAAAGATTCCCACCTTACAAGGCACCCCGATCTTATGAACCCGAAGAAAACGTTATCCTATCTGTCCGGCCAAAACCCTATCCGTTGTACAGACACGGGATATCGTTTGAGAATTTATGCAATGCGGTCCATCAACAAGAGGATGTCGCATAAGCACAATACACACGGGATGTCTGTTTCATACAAAAAAACAAAGACTCGAACATACTTATCTGACCAAAGTTCTTTCGTGAAAATAAAACACACATGATAGTTGTGTGATCGTTTTACACAAACAAACGGAACAAGATCGTCGTATTACAAGACAAACACAGATGCGTTCCTATCCCTCGGCGGAAGTACGGTCATATCTATTCTGCAACTACAAAAATCGGTTTTCTCTTTTTGTAAGGTGCAATGCTCCGATATCCTTCATGTAATGAATACGGTATCCACATTTTATCTTTTTCACAAAGCAAGTTCAAACCGTATTGAAAACAGTGCATAATTCCGACAAACACAGTGCGATTGATTGCACACGGAAAACACCATTTATAAAGGCGGTTGTTACACAGGATCGTCGAACTCTTCAAGACGTTGACAAAGGCAAGCTGTGTCTTTATATGTTCCGTTTTAACTATCGGGTATCTCTCCAAGGTTTTGTAATAACGGCAATTGCACAGGAAACTCTTCCCTTTGCCAAAAAGTAGTCGACATCCCTATATCCCGCATCCTCAAAAAACTTTTGATAGAGCCCATAGCTGAACTGTCGTTTAAATCCCGCTCCCGCCTTGCCAATTACCTTTGATGAAGTGTCTTGTCCTCCTCCCTCTTTGATACTGACATAGGTTGGAATAATCAGTTTGCCTCCGGGGCGACATACCCTATCCAACTCCCCAAGAGCTTCGTAAGGGCAATCCAAAAGATGAATAACATTGGCCGCAATGACCTTATCGAAGCTGGCATCTTGATAGCGCAAACACATAATATCCGAATGTTCAAACCTCACATTCAAATGCTGCTTGCACTTTCCCTTCGCTTTTTTGAGCATCTTCGGAGAGAAATCTGTCGCTATTAGACTTTTGCACTTCGGTGCAAGACGCCGGGTCAACATCCCCGTGCCGCAGGCACACTCCAATATCTCATCGTTGGGGCCTATCATCTCTTCGACCTGCGTACACAGGCTCTCATGTGCTTTTGCATTGTAAATATTCGCAAATATATCATATACACCGGCAACCTTGTCCCAAAACATACAAAGACCTCCTTTTCCATGTCTCCTTTGATGTCCATTATACTCCCTTCTTCTTCCCCCATCAATGACTTTGACAAAGCCTTCCTCCATCGAAGATGAGCAAACTCAAGCAAAGGACCTCTTTGTTATACCGTTTGCCTGTTTATACTGCTACCCGTTTAAACCCCATAGTTATCCGGCATATTTTTTAACACAAAACTCAAGTGTGAAAATGAAAAAGAGAGGGTTGTTGAAACGGTTGATATGAGAAACTTTCGCATCTTATAAAATCAAAGGGAATCCGGAAGCTTCCCTTTGTGTACTGTTTTCCTAATGTACTCATATATTGATATCCCTCTACTATCTCCATTGTCATTGTAGAAGGACTCACAACACCGTTGATACTGCCATTCATTTGAACGGTTGACTCCCAAGACTTTTATTTCTTCAAACCTGAAACGCTTTGTCTTGAAAAGTCCAAGTCCGATATAATTATCCTTCTATTGAAAAAAGTATGCGGTCAAGATGTCGCAATACCGGTATGGACGGATATCTCGACACTTCAATCAGACCACAGTAAAAATCGCAACAAAAAATGGGATGTACCCCTACATCCCATTTTTAATAGTTAAGCAAATATCTGATCCTTATTCAGGTTTCGGTGCATCTACCGGGCAAACTCCGGAGCAAGCTCCACAATCAATACAAGCACTTGCTTCGATAATGTACTGAGTATCCCCCGCAGAGATTGCACTTACCGGACATTCCGGTTCACAAGCACCACAACTAATGCACGCATCGCTAATTTTATAAGCCATTTTCATTTCCCCCTTAAAAATAATTCTAATGTTTTCTACGAGATTATTATAACAAACGCCCTCTCAAAAGTAAAGCTTTTTGGCTAAAAATTTTTTCAATTAAGTTTAAATTTTTATTTTTTCACTGAAAAAACTTCTCTTTCTTTGTTTTTTCAGTCTTTTTAAAACATAGTTATATACTATACTTTGGGTGTTTTGTTTTTTATAGTATCAAAAACTCTCTTCTTTTGTTAAAGAAAATCTATTATTAATTGATATCTTATATCCCTTTTCTCCCCCTCTCACAAGTCACAAGGTCTTCTTGTATTTATGGAAACATCACTCATACTATTTTTCAATAAAAATATCGATATATCTATTTTTCAAATCACGAAAAATCGGTTTATCTTCATATGGATCATAGATTGTTTATATCCATAATTCAAAGGAATGGTAGTATCAAAGACATCTCCTGATTTTTGCATTGTTGTTACAGGTCACAAAAACACTTTGAACTGAATACATTCAATAACTTCGCTTTTTGTATGAAACCGGATTGATCGGCTTTTTCCGAACCGCTCGATATCTCCCGCCTATTTTTATACTATGAAAATTCCGCACAAAGACAAACTACGGATTTTTTCTTTCGATTATAAAAAACTTTTCTTCCATCGTTCGAGCCGTTTTTTAACGAAAAGTCACCCCCTTGAGATTTCGTATGTAACGTTTCACTAAAATATTTCACAATATATCGGTTGCATTATCCATTTTTATCATATATAATTACATTGTAGTTTGATATTTTTGTATCAATACGAGGTTTGGTTCTCTTTATCACAGCCATTTACAAAACCGTATCCATGGCTTTTACATAGCAAAATGAAGCCTGTCCTAGAGAGAAACGAACCTATCATCAAATTATAATAATATTTAAAGGAGAGTGTTTACCATGGCTAATGAATCTTTGAATCCTTTTTTGAATGCACAGTTACAGGTTAAAAACGCTTGTGAAAAATTGAATGCCGCTCCCGAAGTGTATGAACTTTTGAAAGAGCCCCAAAGAATGATCGAAGTTTCCATCCCTGTAAAAATGGATGACGGAAGCTTGAAGATCTTCAAAGGATATCGTTCCGCTCACAACTCTGCAGTAGGTCCTTGCAAAGGTGGAGTTCGTTTCCATCCGGATGTAAATCCCGATGAAGTAAAAGCTCTTTCCATTTGGATGACATTCAAAGGCGGAGTATTGGGTCTTCCCTACGGTGGGGGAAAAGGTGGAGTTACATGTAACCCGTTAGAACTTTCTCAAAACGAATTGGAGCAAATCTCCAGAGGTTGGGTACGCGGACTTCACAAATATCTTGGCGACAAAATTGACATCCCCGCTCCGGACGTAAACACAAACGGACAAATCATGTCCTGGATGGTTGATGAGTTCATTAAATTGAACGGCGAAGAAATGAGCATCGGCGTTATCACCGGAAAACCCGTTGCATTCGGAGGTTCTGAAGGAAGAAACGAAGCAACCGGATTCGGAGTCTCCATCGTTGTAAGAGAGTCTGCTGCAAAATGCGGAATCGACATCAAAGGCGCTAAGGTAGCGGTTCAAGGCTTCGGTAACGTTGGACGTTTCACAGTGAAAAACATCCAAAAACAAGGTGCAAAAATCGTAGCGATCGCTGAGTGGGCTCCTTCCGTAGGAACATATGCGATCTACAGCGAAGAAGGTTTGGATTTTGCTGATATGTTGGCTTACTTCAACGAGCACAGAAACCTTGTTGATTATCCTAACGCTAATCCGAAAGCTAAGAAGATCTCCATGGATGAGTTCTGGGCTCTTGAAACCGATATCTTCGTACCTGCAGCTTTGGAAAACGTAATTACAACCGAAGTTGCTAACAAATTGAACTGCAAATTGGTTTGCGAGGCTGCAAACGGACCTACAACACCTGAAGGAGACGTTGCATTGAAAGAAAGAGGAATCACTCTTGTTCCCGATATCTTGACAAACTCCGGTGGCGTACTTGTTTCTTACTT
The DNA here is from genome assembly GCF_042652965.1 of Filifactor villosus. NCBI lineage: Bacteria > Bacillati > Bacillota > Clostridia > Peptostreptococcales > Filifactoraceae > Filifactor > Filifactor villosus. The sequence continues at coordinate 56,257 of NZ_JBHSHL010000042.1, read as the reverse complement.
CGAGTGGGTACAAAACAGATACGGATATTACTGGTCTGAGGCTGAAGTAGAAGAAAAACAGGAAAAAGAAATGGTCAAAGCGTTCAACAATGTTTGGAAAGTAAAAGAAGACTACTCCGTAACACCGAGAGAAGCAGCTTATATGTATGCAATCAAACAAGTTGCTGATGTTATGAAACTTAGAGGATGGTACTAAAATCCAAAGGATTTCACAAAAACACCTTACACCCTTGTGTAGGGTGTTTTTTTTCGACAAAAAAACCGCGGTAAACACTGTAATAACAGCGACAAACCGCGGTTTGATACTATTCTTCCATAAAAGTATGGTTATACCCGTTTTGCAACCACGAAAATTCGTTCTCTCTTTTATGCGACACAAATCGTTGATATCCATCATTCAAAGCAAATAATAGTATGAGATTATTCTCTGATGGAAGTACAATATATCCACACTCACAAACACCTGTTTTATAACACCCATAGAACAAGCCGAATTATCAACTGTTCAAATGAATAACAGTATGAGATCTGCTCTTTTTTTGATACTATTGTATCCGCCTCCATCATCAAAATAAAGTATTTCAGGCATAAAAAAGTCAGCATCGTCGACATCAGCCGTTCAAACGGATAGTAGTATAAAACAACGTTAAGAGCCTAACTGAAAAAAATCCCAACCACTGCTCTATCGTATCTTCAATCATCGATACTCCATAAATGCCGAAACGATTTTTCTTATTCGTCGAATAAACCTCCCCTACTTTCGGCGAGTTTTATTCCTCACTTTCCTCCCTGTTGTTGAGAAGATAGGAAAGCACGAACAAACTGTCGCTCAAATGGACATTTTCCACAACAATATTACTGTTTACCTTCAAGTCAACGGGAGAAAAGTTCCAAATTCCCTGGATCGAAGTCTTGGACAATACATTCGCAATCTTTTGGGTCTTTTCTTTAGGTGTGCAGACAAAGGCGATATTGATATCGTTCTTTTCGATATAAGCCTCCAACTCTTCGATGTCGTAGATTTCCAGATCCCTTATCTTAAGTCCTATCAACCTCGGGTTGACATCAAACAAGGCTCTTATTCTAAAACCCGAATTTTGGAGCCACGGATAGTTCGCAAGCGCCTGTCCCATATTTCCCGCTCCGATGATGACGACATTATAGGGTTGGCTGAGATATAAGATCTTTGTAATCCCTTCATACAATTCATCTACATTGTAACCGTAACCTTGCTGACCGAATCCTCCGAAGTTGTTAAGATCCTGTCGGATCTGAGAAGCGGTAAAGCCTATGATCTCGCTCAACTCCTTCGACGAGATACGATAGACCTCCTTCTCCAACAACTCCTTCAAATATCTATGGTACTTCGGTAATCTTCTTATTACTGCCATTGATATTTTCTTCTTTGAATCCATCTGTTCCCACCTATCTTTTTCTAAAACAATTTCTATCATCGTAACTTCCACATCAACCTGTTAATTCTTTATCTATTATACCATATTTCGTACATGAAAAATAAGTTTCACCACAAAATAATTTATTTTATTTTGCCCGTAGCATTGAGATAGCGCTTGACGGTGTTTGATGCAAAGTGTCCACATATCCTCATCCACAAACGCGAAATACATTCTTTTTCTTCAAAATACGGGAATTGATACAAACGATTCAACCGGACAACATCCCTGTTTATTGAAAAAGCAGTATTCGAAATAAAACCGTATCACGGTTTTTATAGACGATACAGTTTGCACACGATCTCGAACCTTGTTCATACTATTCTCCGTTTAAAATCCCGGGGTTACGGAACATATAACGATCAAAAATGACTCGAAAGATTCTATACTCCAAAGTGTTCAATCTATCCATTTTTAGCGATAACGGTGTAAGTACATCAATTTCGCAGACTTATTGGTGCAGATCCTGCCAATCTACGAGGCGGCGATTCAAACTTCTTATTTCTCATCCTTCCTTTAGAAATCGCTGAAACTGTGGTAAAATAGAGATGACATCATTTTCAAAGGGGGTTGACTATGCAAACGAAGTATCAAATGTCGGAGTCCCTTCGTCTCGGTATATTTCTTACCCTATCAGGGGGATTTCAGGATGCGTACTCCTACATATGCAGAGGAAAGGTCTTCGTCAACGCACAGACGGGAAACATCGTACTCTTGGGACAAAACCTCGCGGAAGGAGACTACAAAAAGGCCGTCACCTATCTTTTTCCTCTCCTCTCGTTCGTGGGTGGAGCTTATCTTTGCCAGAGGATAAAGCTGATGTCGAGATCAAAGTCTAAACTTCATTGGAGACAATTCGTCCTCCTTATGGAGATCTTCCTCCTATTTTGTGCAGGCCTTCTTTCTTCACGTTACAATACCCTTGCCAATATGATGCTCTCCTTCGTCTGTGCCATGCAGGTCGTCGCCTTCGGCAAGTTCCACAACAACACCTATGCAACTACGATGTGTATAGGAAACCTCAAAAGTGCAACCACCCTCTTGTGCCACTATCACATAACAAAGGAGGTCGTATCGGGAAAGACGAGTCTGTGCTACTTCTTTATCATCTTCGTCTTCTTCCTGGGTGCAGTATCGGGTGCTATTGCAGCCCGTTACCTGCATCTACATTCGATTTGGATCCCGATCATCTTCCTGAGCATCGCCTTTTCTCTAATGTTTCAGGAGGAAACCTAATACTACTATTCTTTTGAATAGTGGATATAAACAATCTGTGAGCCATAGAAGACAACATAGTTTTTCGTCATCGAAAAATAGATATATCCATACTTCTATTGAAAAATATATTGAAAAATAGTATAAGATGTAGTGTCCCGTTCAAAAAGGCAACCGTTTGGAGTTTTTTTGTTTTTCAAAACTACAATTCGTTTCTTTATGCGGGACTTGTTTCATACTATTGCCTATTGAAATGGACAGGAGGAGCGATTTGAAGCATACCCTCCTCCAAGAGTTGTTCTTCGGTAATGATATAGATTTGATACACGACATTTCAAACGGAGAATAGTATAAGTAAAAAAAACACAAGGTTCTCTCGTAAGGATAAGAGCCTTGCCCAAACTCGTAGGTTCTCCCTCTATTTGACATAATCCCGATGTCTGTGTACAATGTGATACATGGCATCGTTTTCAATCGACTTGACCGCAACTGCCATTCGTCCCAAAAAAGATCGCAAGGAAAGCGGTTGAGATTTTTATACAAAGGAAGAATAATTATGATAACCTTGGCATTGAACAATATATCCAAATCCTACGGTGTCGATACCATCATCAAGGACATCACCTTTTCCCTCAACGAGTATGAAAAGGTTGGTCTTGTCGGCATCAACGGCGCCGGCAAGTCCACCCTCTTTAAGATCATAGCGGGAGAACTCAGCCCCGACACAGGGAATGTATTCCTCTCCAAAGATACCGGCATCGGTTATTTGGAACAGAACATCAGCATCCGCTCCGACAACACCCTCTACGAAGAAGTCTTGGATGTCTTTCACGATGTTATGCTACTCGAAAGGGAACTTCGAACACTCGAACAAAAGATTGCAAAGAACAGTGAGAACAGCACTCTCTTAGATTCTTTGATGAAACAATACAGTCAAAAAAGTGAAGAGTTCTCTCTGATGAACGGATATTCCTACAACTCCGAAGCAAAGGGTATTCTTATTGGCCTGGGTTTCAGTGAGGAAGAGATGAATAAGAAGGTCAATACCCTCTCCGGAGGGGAGATGACCAGACTTATGCTCTCCAAACTCCTCCTCAAAAAACCCAACCTCCTCCTGCTTGATGAGCCGACCAACCATCTCGATATGAACAGCGTACAATGGCTGGAGGTCTATCTCAAGCTCTACAAGGGAAATGTCATCGTTATTTCTCACGATCGTTACTTCCTTGATCAACTGATCGGTCGTACCCTGGAGATCCGAGACAAAACCCTTTTTGATTATCGGGGAAACTACAGCTATTATTTGGAAAAAAAGGACTTGGATGAAGAGGTCGCCCTCAAAAACTACAAAGACAACCAAGCCGAACTGAAACGGCAACGCGACATCATAAGGCAGCTCCGTGCCTTCGGAAGAGAAAAACAGATCAAACGAGCGAGAAGTCGCGAGAAACTCCTTGCAAAAATGGAACGTATCGACAAACCCCGGTCGATGGAACAACAGGCGAGAATATCCTTCTCTCCGTCCGTTCAAAGCGGCTATGAAGTCATGCATGCAAGAGGTCTTCAAAAATCCTATGGGAACAGACACCTCTTCTCCAATGTTTGCATCGATATCTACCGCGGAGAAAAAGTTGCCCTGATCGGCCCCAACGGAAGCGGAAAAACGACCCTGTTTCAGATTCTGCTGGGAGGAGAAACCTCCGATTCCGGTGAAGTTGACTACGGGACCAATGTACAGATTGCCTACTTCGATCAGACCCGTTCCGACCTGGATGAACGCAACACGGTAATTGAAGAGGTGTGGCAGAGTTATCCCCATCTGAAAGAAACGGAGCTTCGCAATATGCTCGCCGCCTTCCTCTTTATGGGCGATGATGTATTCAAACTCATCTCCTCTCTGAGCGGTGGAGAAAAGTCGCGGATTTCTCTGCTCAAACTAATGCTCTCCTCCTCGAACTTCCTGTTTCTGGACGAGCCCACCAACCACTTGGACATTCAATCCAAGGAGATTTTGGAAGATGCCCTGACTGCCTATGAAGGGACCCTGTTTTTTATCTCCCATGACCGCTACTTCCTAAACAAGGTTGCCGACCGCATCCTCGTACTCACTGAGAACGGGTTGGAAGAATATCTGGGCAACTACGACTACTATCAGGAAAAACTTGCGGAACAAAAAGAAGCCATGGATATCCTCCAAACTCGGGAGGTCATCAACAAGACCCAAGTCAAACAACAGAAGAAAAAAGACAAGGAGAAAGAAAAAGAACTGCGAAGTATAAAAAAGAAGGTATCCAACTTGGAAGAATCGATCGCAAACCTCGAAGAACGTCTCGCCTTCCTGGACGGAGAACTGTGTAGAGAGGAGATCTACTCCTCTCCTACTGAATCAATGCGAGTCCAAAAAGAAAAAGAGGATGTATCCTCTCTTCTCGAAGAAACCATGTCTTCGTGGGAAGAACTCCTCTTGGAATTGGAACAAAAAACGGAGTAGACAAACGGAGAAGACCTCTTCTCCACCTGTCTGCTCCGTTTGTCCGTATCTTAAGGAAACTACTTTCCTGAATCAGGTACGATCATCTTTCCATACCTGAGAAGACCTTCCTCCTAAGCCGGTCATTTTTTCAGTGTTTTCTTTCCCTTTTATTTTGTCAACTTGAGAAAACACCCTTCTATGAAACCCTCTTGTCTACAAACAACGTTCAAAAATCTTCTTGATATCTTCCTTGCCCAAAGGTTTAAACCCGGCCAAAACTCCTCCTTTGCAAGCCTTCTGTGACATCTGCTCGAAATGCGTATCGTCGATCCCGACCTCGGAGAGCCTGCTCTTAAGACCCAAGGTCCGAAAGAAGAAGGTGCTCAACTCCTCGATCGCACGTTCCGCGACTTCCAGCGGCTCAAGCGAAGCATCAATACCGAACACATTGACCCCGAACTGATAGAACTTGGAGACCCTCGTCTCATCCAAGCAGTACTTCATCCATCTCGGTGTCAGGATCGCCAATCCCAAACCGTGAGTAATGTCATAGTAGGCGGACAAAACATGTTCCATCGGATGGCAACTCCAAGCCTGTTGTTTTCCTCCGTTAATAAATCCGTTGATCGCCCAGCTCGATGCCCACATCAGATTTGCCCTCGCCTCATAGTTCTCAGGTTCCCTAAGTGCAATCGGGGCATATTTGATGACGGTCCTCATCAAGCCCTCCATCACGGTATCGAGCATATATAGATCCTTATTCATATTGAAGTAGACCTCAAAAATATGCGAAAGGATGTCCGCCGAACCGCAGGCTGTCTGATATTCATTGACTGTGTAAGTCAACGTGGGATCGAGGAAGGACACCTTGGGAAATACATGGTCGGAGTAACGTGCCAGCTTGTCGTTGGTTTCCATATTGCTGATTACCCCGCAGGAATCCATTTCCGAACCCGTAGCAGAGAGAGTAAGGACCGTGATCAGCGGCAGAGCCTTGTCGATCGGTGCTCCCGCAACGAAAAAATCCCATGGATCATCGTCGGTGCAAGCACCCGCCGCAATAAACTTCGCCGCATCGATGGTCGAACCTCCGCCTACTGCAAGCACCACATCAATGTCATGTTGCTTGCAAAGACGAGCTCCCTCGCGAACCGACTCGATCCTGGGATTGGGTTCGATCCCCGCAAGCTCAAAAACCTCCAGATTCGCCTTCTTCATCTCTTCGAGCAGGAGATCATACAGACCGCTCTTTTTGATAGAGCCTCCCCCGTAAGACAGCAAAACCTTCTTTCCGCACTGCTTCAATTCTTCTCCCAAATGACACAACTGTCCTTCTCCAAAGTACACCTTGGTCGGGACGTGATACACAAAACTTTTCATTTCAAGCCTCCTCCTTCTTTACATCTCGCTCCGTGATATAACACTATTATTTGTTTGAATTATGGATATCGTCACTTCGTACTCCATAGGAGATAAAACGAAATTTTCTTGCCCGTAAAATACATAGAACTATGGATATCTCTATTTTTTGACCGCGAAAAATCGTCTTATCGTCTACGTTCACAGATTGTTTATATCCACACTCAAACTAACAAGAACGGTTTCGGAAACTTTGTTTTTCGTGTGAAACCGTTTTTCCTCTCTCTAAATTATGAGACATCTCTCCAACATTAAGGTCTCTGTTCTTTTCCTCCCCATTCAACGACAGAAAAACCTCTTCTCTCAAAACTCCGAAGCTCCTGTTCCTCCACAGAAATCGGAGCATCCAAGGGTTGATATACCATAAACACTCTCAATATACTGTCGGGAGAAGGTTCTATGGAAAGTTTCGCCCTCTTTGTATACTCTTCTCCCTGAAAACATATAAGATTATAAGCATTCTCTTTCATCCTCGGCAACCAGTATACGATGAATTCGTTGTACTCCCTCGGTGTAAGTCCCAGAAGCGATAACTTCTCCCGCAAAAATTCAGCAGTATCTTCGCCTTTTACCACAAAACCCCTGCTCATCTCATACCTGTGGTCGTCCTCGCCTTCCCAAAACAAGTAGGAATACTCCATCCCGTCATCGGAGGAGATCAAGGTCCCGTCCGGTCGTGCCTTTACCCTCCAGCCTTCCCTGTACTCGGGATAGCTTAAAAGCAGATCTCCCTCATAATCAAGTTTGACCTCGACCTGCATTTCTCTATCCGGATAGAGATAGACCACAGGTTTTTCTGCCTTTTCCTCCTTGGCACAGGCCGAAAGAAGAAGCACAACAACACAGATCATCATCTTCAACCTTCTCATAAGATCCTCCCTTCTCTTTCACTCTATCTTCCATTGCAACTCTCACATCATTTACAAAAAATAGCCTGGACTCCATTTTTTCTTATACCCGTACCTTATGAAGAGCATTTGTTTGACAGAGCATTCTTCAAACAAATGCCCATATTACCTTCTTCTTTTCAATGACATTCTTTTCTTCTGCTTCTCTCCGAGTATTTTGAACACTAAACCATTCAAAGCAACTACCGACAACAAAAGTACAACGGATACGGTCGTCAAGCCGGATCCGGATACAGTATAAAAAACACCCTTTCTGAACTTAAACAAGACCATCATCAAAGCCATGATAATAAACGACGTGAACTGCGTTTTCGAGTAGTCAAAGCTGTAATTCAAAACGAGATAAATACTGTTGTAGAAGATCAAAAAACTCGCCATAATCAAATTCACAGACAAATTGAAGTATATCTCTCTACCCCAAATGACATTTACTGCAAAAAAGATGAGATTGGATAGGATCAGACCTGCAATGATACATCCGTAGGAAACGATATTCTTCTCAAGGATCAACTCCTTTCTCCCTATGGGGAGAGAGAGCAAAAAAATTCGCGTCGAGCTCTCGTCTTCCATATAGCAGAGTTTTCCTACTATAAACGAAAACAATAGACTTGGAGACATCAACAAAGATACTGCGTAATATTCGGCTCCCTCCACTATGATACAGGAGAACAAAGCGGCTGCCGCCACACCGATCAAGCTGTTTTTTCTGTTCATTATGAAATATTTTCTCAATAAACTCCTCAAAGCCATTGATATCCTCCCTTATACGCTGCGATTGATAAGTTCATTAAAACTCAACTTCTCTCTTTCCGGCTCATCAGCAGAACATCGGTAGACGATTTTCCCATTGTTCAAAAAAATCAACCTGTCCGCGAGTTTATCCATATCTTCCGATATGTGTGACGAAAAAAGAATACCGGAAGAAGTCCCATCGACATACTCTCTCAACATCTCTAAGACTTCCGCCCTGACTGCAATATCCAACCCCGATGTGATCTCGTCCAAAATCAAAAGTTTGGGGCTATGTGCCAAAACCAGACACAGAGCATACTTGACCTTCATTCCCTTTGACAATTCCGACATAAGGCTCTTTTCATTCAGATTAAATCTTCGGATCACATCTTTGTAGGATCTGTCATTCCAACGTTTATAGAAATCTTTGTAGAAATTTGTTATATTTTTCAAACTCTCTTTTCCGAAAAAGTCGGGATACTCTCCTATGTAGCCGATATTCTCCTTAAAAGTGTTTCGATTTGAGGCGACGATATCAACCCCTTCAAACAAGATTCTCCCTCCGTCTTCATTCAGGATCCCTGCCAAAATTTTCATAGCCGTGCTTTTTCCGCTTCCATTCTTCCCTATAAATCCGACAACTTCTTTTTCTTCGATTGACAGATCGATATCCTTCAATTCAAACTCGCGGTACCGCTTGCTTAAATTTTGTGCTTCCAATATTTTCATAACATTCATTTTCTCTCCCGCCATCCCCCTTTCACATTCTTGATAGAAATCAATATGCCGGGTTTGTTTTACCTATCTTTATAAGGACATACCCTCAAGGCTAAAAGATTCTCTTTATATTGTTTTGTAAGATAGAGAAGTTCCTTCAAATGAAAATGTTCAAGAATTTGTTTCCCCTCAAAGGCGGCTTCATGTCACTTTTTGAATTATGCAACATTCCCTCAAATGTATTTGTGTTCGGTGGAATCAACGAACTGCCCCTTCCGTCTAAGCAATCCTTCCTCCCAAATCTATGATCTCATCCGCCTTCTGTCTGATCTCATCGTTCAGATGATGCGTGATCATAACCACCGTCATATCACTGTCCAAGACCGCCCCTTCGATCATTCTCGCTGTATTGGCATCCAAGTTGGCGGTCGCCTCATCCATAAACAACACCTTTTTTGAAAGAGCCAAGGTCCTCGCAAAGGCGATCCTCTGTTTCTGTCCTCCGGAGAGGTTTTTTCCATTCTCTTCGATCGGATATTCTCCACCCAACTCCTGCATACCGACCCGCTCCAACAGTTCTTCCACCTTAGCGGAGTCGTTCCCGGTCTTGATGTTTTCCGCCATACTCTCCTTGAACAGGAAACTGTCCTGACTCATATAGGCGATGGTATCGTAGAGCGTATCGCCCTTGTTTTTGGCTACTCCGTCGATGAGCACCTCTCCCTCATAGTCCTCTACCTCGCCCAAGATCACCTTCAAAAGCGAACTCTTTCCACAGCCGCTCTCTCCCGTCAGCACATACTTCTTCCCTTTTTGAAAGCGGATGTCCTTCACGGCTATCTCCTTGTTTTCGTACAGGATCTTCAGGTTCTCCACCCGGATCTCCTCGATCTGCACAGAAGAAGGCAGGATACTTTCTTCACCGATATCCTTCTTTCTTCGGAGGAAGGGTTTTGTCAAATGACTGCTGTAAAACTCCTCGATCTCCCCAAACCTGCTCTGATAAAACTCCTTGCCGGACTTGTAGAAGGTGTAGTTGGTAAGCAGAAGTTGGGAGGCATCCCCCACCAAAGGTACGATCCCGATGACCGACAACAGCGTGCCTACCGCCACCTGCCCCTGAACGACCATATAAGAGGTCAGACCAAGGACCGTCAAAGTCAGAATGTTTCCTGCAAAATTCAGCACTGCCGTCATCTCCGCCGCAAAGATATCCACATCGGTGACGGCTTTTGCATACGACTCGCTCACCTTCTGTGCCCTTGACATAAACTTGGGCAAAGAACAAGTGGACACAAAGACAAAAAATCCCGTCAACAGCTCCGTCATCTTGCCCAAGAACTTCTCCTTCTCCGACTGCGAACTTGAGATCGCCATCGAAAGACGTTTGGAAAACAACTGCGGAACAAAAATCATCCCCACGGTCAATATCGCCGAGATCACAAATACCATGGTACTGATCCTCCAAAGCGCACCGAGTGCAAAAAAGATCAAAGCCAAACTGTAGGTCACATCGATCAACTTCCCAAAAAGGAGACCCACCACTTGAGGAATATCGTTGACATACATCGAAGTCCTCTCTCCGACCGTCTTGCTCTTAAACTTTGAATGACTGATACTTCGGTAATGATGACTTACTCTGTCATTGAGCTGTCTTCGTATATAGTAACTCGATACCTGCTGCGAATAGAGTTTGAAACACTGAAGACCGCGCTCGGCAAGATAGAGGCCCAATAAGATCAGGACATTTTTCTTCAAAGTGTCGAGATCGTCCGTTACCAAGGTAGACAGTTTGCTCATCAGATAGATCGTCATCAAGGTTTCCATTACAGTCATCAAAAAAGTGAACTTTACCGAATTAAACTTCCACAACTTCATAGTTTTCTCTCCTTGTCTATGTACCTCCTCTCCAGTCGAAGAGGAGGAAGATCCGTCTTTTATTTTTGTCACTTAATGCCACAGTTCCTCGGATATAGCGCTCATCTCTCAGGCAAACAACGCGTAGAAACCGTACAGCAGGCAAAGCGCGATCATAACGTGATATATCGCCTTCTTCCCGAAAGAGTAGGATCTCCTTACCTCGATATCCCTCCAATAAGCTACTCCGATAAGAACAAGGTAGGTTGCGGTAGCCAGCTTTTGATGGAAATAAACACTGTGGAAGAGCTGCATCAAAAGCAAAAGCAGGAGGATATTATACAGTACCGCCATCCCTATAGGCACCTGTATCTTTTTGCTATTCATCGATAACTCCTTTCTCCTCCAACACCTGTTTTGTGATAAGGTCGATCCCTTCTTCCGAGATCGAAACAAAGGCAGGTATATCAGCAATGTTGTACTCGATCTTAAACCGATCCGCCTCTTCCTCGCTCATAGCACCGATATCGAGATAATACCTCTTCGTGCCCAGCGACTTGGCGAACCGATGCAGACTTTCGCCGTTTGTCAAACACGGCTCACAAGATGCGGAACCGATGTAGATCACGGCGGGAGAAAGATCCGATATTACTCCTCCCATCTCGTCCAAGGTCAGGACCTCATACTCCTTCATCAAAAGAAGATGCCTTTCTTCCTCGGACAGAGTCAGCTGATAGATCAAGCAGGAAAGAACGATCCCCGAACACAAGAGGAGTAAGGCCGAAAACACTTTGTCTTTTTTGTTCATATTCGCCTCCTTAAACATACCCTATGGGTTTAGGACGTTGTTATAAGCCGAAACCGCACAAAGGGATCTCTTGCTTTATGCGACACAAAAACCTTGTGACATCCATACTTATACTATGATCTATCAGAATTGACAGGTTGAATGTTTCAAAGCATAGGATCATCCAAGTTGTTTTTTTGGCAGTGACAAGTCTGTATATTAGGCATTTCAAACGGAGAATAGTACTACGAGGATATTATCCTTTGCATAAAACCGGTTTTTCTCTGTGTTTCGATTTATGCGGTATCTTCCTAAAACATCCGGAACACTTCGACCTTATCAAGAACACGTCCACAATAACAGATTTTCAAAATAATCCGTTGCATTTATAATAATATATAGTTTCTCCCCCGTCAAGTTCGTAACATTCCTGTAACCTTTCTCCCATCTTATCTCTACAAGAGCTGTGCCCAAGTAAAATTTTCAATCGATTTTTTTACGGGAATTTTATACTGTTATCTATTAAAATTGTCCGGTCGCGAAGTTTAAATTCTACGATTGCTCAAAACCTTTTTGGTAGACATATATTCCGTTTCCTTGATATTTTAAACGGAGAATAGTATTAATCCGCAAGTGTTGCTCCGGACATTCGGTACTTATCCGCTGCTTCCCCAAGCTCCTTCTCATCCATGATCGAACCGCTTAAAAAATACTCTATGGGAATCTCCTTCAATTCCTTCTTCGTATCGTAGTAGCGTATCACGGGAGAAACATAAAAGACATCGTACCCTTCCGGCGCTTTTGTGAATTCCACCCTCAACTCCCCGACACTTCTCGCCCCGATCTTCAAGCCCTTTGCAGAATCACTCTCCGTCGTTCTTCCTCCATCACCGAGGATGAACTTGGCCTTAAAATCTTCAAAGTGTCTCAGATCCACTTCTTCGAGAACAATATCCTCCTGTGTATCATTACCAAGCTCTGCCAAAAAATCCTTCAGACCCGTTCCGAAGACAGCTGCCGAAACGGACTTTAAGACGAGATCTCCGTCCTTATTTTCATCCCCCGACACCGGGAAAAAATACAGACTTCCGATGTCAAACTCCCTATCGTCGATTCTTATGCGATTTACCTCATAGGTCGCAGCATCCGTCTTGCCGTTCAACTTATAAAAGATATCCAGATTGAACAGTCGGGCATCTTTGTTCCTTGTTCCCGTATCCATAAGTTTATAACTGACGACCTCGATATCATCACTCACAAAACTCACATCCGGGAAGGTTTGGACTAAGACCTGTTCGCCGATCCCAAACTTGGACAGAAGACTTCCAAATATCCCGTTGTCGGAGACGACCTCCTTCTTCTCGAACCTATCGTCATAATGATAGAGGATCAAGCTCAGACAAATTCCGTTTTTATCCCCTTCAACTGCCTTGATATCCCCATAACTCTTGAGAAAAACGAGCTTCATATCCTCCTGAGCCTTGGGTGCACAGGAAGTTATACAAAAAACCGCCGTAAGCCAAAGAACAAAACATAGACTTAGCCATCTTGCCTTTTTCATAAATCGCCACCTCCATAGATAAGTTGCAAAACCGGTTTGTATTGATTAATTTATAAATATATTATACAATATTTAAATAATTTATTAATTTTTTATATTTTATTCTTTATATTGTTACTAATAATTCCCTTTGAAAAATCCCAAGAACTTTTATCTTGGGATTTTGACAAATTCAAACAGATAGTATCCCTTATTCGGTTTTAGAGAAAGGAACTTCGGAAACCTCCAAACTGAATCTACCTTTGGGATCTCCTTCCTCATTCTGAAAGTCGATATCATACTTCCCTTCTTTTGCCTCGTTTACCGTAAACTCGCCCGTATCATTCGGACCTACAACAAAATATACTTCTTCATTGTCAGGAGTAAAGATGGTGACCTTCATTTCTATCGGTCTTTCATTTTTCACACTCATCTTATAGGCGATATTTCCTTCCGTTTGATACCAATATCTTCCTCCGGTATCAATGCAAAAGTTGTCCATCAAAAGATGAGATTTTTTATCCGACTGTTTTTTCTGTTCCTTATTCGGCTTTGGTTTTTTGTTTAAAAAAGGAACCTCGGAAACCTCCAAACTGAATCTGCCTTCGGGATCTCCTTCCTCATTTTGAAAGTCGATCTCATATCTTCCTTCCTTTGCATCATTTGTCGTAAACTCGTCTGTATCATTCGGACCCACGAGAAAATCAAACTCTTCATTGTCGGGAGTAAAGATGGTGACCTTCATTTCTGTCGGTCTTTCATTTTTCACGCTCATCTTATAGGCGATATTTCCTTCCGTTTGATACCAATATCTTCCTCCGGTATCAATGCAAAAGTTGTCCATCAAAAGATGAGATTTTTTATCCGACCGATCCAACTCCTTGCTTACTTGACGGTTTTGGAATTGCTCCGTTTTCTGTCCTTCAGATGTAGAAACACCTAAACTTTGAGATGTAGCTCTAAAAAAAAGACCTGCACCCGCAAAAAGAGCAACCATAAAGAAAACGATCATTATTTTTCTTTTCATACCACCTCATCCCCTCTAATCAATTAAGGAAATACCACACAAAGGTACACAGCGTTTCTGCTCTTAATTTACAGATAACAAAAATCCCATGAAACGTATGGTTTTAAGAAATATATACCCCTCTTATAACACCGATTTCATACTATTTTTCAATAGAAGTGTGGATATATCTATTTTTCGATGACGAAAAACTATGTTGTCTTCTATGGGTCACAGATTGTTTATATCCACTGTTCAAAAGAATAGTAGTGTCAATATGTCTTTTTAAATGATGCAGTGTCTCCTTAAAAGTTTGATTCTGATACTCTAACCGATACAGTTCCTTCCGGAACACCATCCGGCGTCTGGAAATCAATGGAATAACTTCCCCTTGGTCTATTATTTCCCTCGTATAATAAAGTAAAGTATAACAAGATATTTTCTTTCCCTTCAGACTACTCCTCACGTTCTCTACCCTCTTCTGATGATCCTATCTTACCATATCTTTATTTATATTTTTTCTTCGATGGAAGAATTAGCTTATTCGAGGGAATTTCCGGAACGGTTCTACTTCTTCACTTCTATAATCGCATAAAAAAAGAACTTCTTCGGCTTGTTGTTTCGACTTGATACTATTATCTCCTGTGGATACGGTTCAAATCCCGCACCCGTTTTAGACTGCCCTCATCTCGTACACACTAACGCTTCCGGCAGTTCTCTCAGAATAATATTAACGTTCGATAAACAGTCCGTTGAAGTTCAGATATTCGGACTATGGGACACTTCCTTCAGGAGTTTCTTCGCTCCCATTCGTTTTTTTGATCGTCAAGAAAAGTAAGCCCTATCCGTATATCATACCGTTCTCCGAATGTACGAAAAGATCCGCCCCTATAAATACAAGAAACCGTTCCGAAATTTAGGGGATGCAAGCCGTTTGTATCGACGATTCAAACGGATGACAGCATACGACTCGCGCTTCCGTCTTTTCTACCCTTCTTTGGAAGGAGGTACCTTGTAGGGCAGGATCAGGAAAACGGAAAAGGTATCTCCAGCATAGCTCACTTCCATCTCTCCTCCGTACTTATCAACGATCCTTCTTATATTATTGAGCCCCATTCCGTGTTCGCCTTGTTCTTTTTTAAGCGTTAGGAGTCTGCCTTTTTCCTCACGGATCCTTCCATCGAAGCTGTTATCCATAAACACCATCAAGGTTCCTTTGCTCTCCTTGACGGCAAAGGAAAATAGCTTGGGTCCCTTCCCCATCTTCTCCAAAGCGATTATTGCGTTGTCGAAGAGGTTGCCGAGGATCACGATCAGGTCATAGGCGAGGATGTTAAGCTCTTTCGGGATCGCTACGTCCGTTCTGACATCCGCACCCGTTTTATGGATCTCCTTCAGTTTAAGGTTGGAGATACTGTCTACGATAAAATTTCCGGAGCTGATTTGTCTCCTATCTCCCTCCATCTGTTGCAAAACAGAGCGGAGATACCCTCTTGCCTGTTTTCCTCCCTCGGTTTGATAGAGGGAGTCGATGTAGAGGAGGTGGTTTTTCATATCATGTTTGAGAGCTCTGATCTCCGAGAGAGAACGGTTGATGATCTCGGTCTGATTTTCGTAGGCTTCCGTCTGCAATTTCAGTGTGACCGCCTCATTGCGGATCAGCATAAAGGAATAGATCTTTTCTTCCGTAAGATAGACCAATGCGTTGACAACAATTACAATCATACTGCTGATAACGATATGAATCAGGGTGAGAGAATCTTTCTCCAGAGATGTAATAAACAGGTACAAGGTCCCGATCAGTATCAGCATATCGATCAGATAGTAGTAGTTCGGGATGCTCTTTTCCTTCTTGATGATCTTTCTATAACGATACATCAAGTAACAGACCGCGACAGTTATCACCCTTGTTATAATAATGCCAAATATTGAATCAAACTTCATATGTTCAACAATATCCACCTCAAAAAAACCTATCGATCCTACAATCAAAACCTCTAAGATCAACAACACAAAGTAAGAGCTTATAATTCTTATGCTACGTTGAAGGATCTCGGACTTATAGTGAAGCGACAGTATAAAAAAAGAGGGTATATTTAAGACCAAAAATCCCACAGGCCGTCTTATAAACCAAAACACTACAATAATAAGGATCGTATAGATCCCGTAAGACACAAGTTCCAAAAACGCTCTATAGTCTTCCCTCTTCTCGGAAAAAACACTCCGAAACAAGAGAAAGACACTCAAGGAATGTAGGGGTGTCGTTAAAAGAAATACCAGTTCATAGGTTGACATCACGGACCTCCCTCCCTCTTATCGCCTGCATCTCGTAGAGGTCTTTGATCCGACCCTTGCTGACGGGGATCACCTTCCCGTTAGTCATCGTTACCTCCTTGCTGTCGATCCGTTCGATATAGTCATAGTTGACAATATACGATACGTGAGTCGATACAAAGCTTGCCGGCAGTTGCTCCAATACTGATTTGAGCCCGGCATAAAAATACTCTTCTCCCGTAGTCGTAACGATCTTCATCCTCTTCAGGTTATTTTCAAAGTAAAGGATCTTCTTGACAGGCACCCTTCTCGTCTCTCTTGAGACCCTATACTCAAAGACCTCATTGCCCTTCTCGAGAAGTTTGGCTGCAAGCTCGATACACTTAAACAGCTTCCGGCTGTCGATGGGCTTACGCAGAAAATTCAGCGGTTGAACATCGAAGAGTTCCTGTTCATAGCCTTCCTTTGACGAGATGAACACGATTTTGGTGATATAATCGTCCATTTCTCTGCGTATCTTACGGGCAGCACCGACTCCCGTCATCGTTTCAAGTTCGATATCGAGAAGGATGATGTCGAAGGAGTTACCCTGTTCCAGGTAGGTTACCAAAGTCTCTGCCCGATAAAAAACTTCCACTTCCATATCAAGGTGAAATACTCCTCGATACTCCTCAAGTTTCTTCTCCAAATCGGCACACAGGGCCTTATCGTCATCACAGATCGCGATCCTAAGCATTGGGGGCCTCCTTCTCAAATCAATATCTCGTACTATTGTTCCTTTGTTTTATTCTAACAAAAAAAGCGTATGTTTACAATGTTTCTACTTTTGTAAATATACGCTCTTATATTCTTATATGAAGAGATCAAAGAACAGTCAAAAGCAAGTCCGAGCCTCCTTCAATCTTTTATAGATAACAGGAGCTAAAAACGCTCCACTTCGTGTTTTTTCTCCCTACCCATAAGGGCTTTGACGGAATCTCTCACTTCACTGCCTTCAAAGAGTACACTATAGATCTCCTGTGTAATGGGCAGTTCGACTCCTCTTTGTTTCGCCATTTCTCCGATGACCTTTGTGGCAATGATCCCTTCGACAACCATATTGATCTCTTTTTGTACCTCTTCCAGCCGATAGCCCTTGCCTACGAGGATGCCCGCCCTTCGATTACGGGAGTGCATGGAGGTACAGGTCACGATAAGGTCTCCCACTCCTGCAAGACCGCGGAAGGTCTCGACCTTAGCTCCCATATTTACTCCGAATCTCGTGATCTCGGCGATCCCCCTCGTCATGATCGCCGCCTTGGTATTGTCTCCAAAGCCCAGGCCGTCGACCACTCCGATGCCGAAGGCGATAATATTTTTGAGAGCTCCTCCGAGCTCCACTCCGACGACATCTTCGTTGACATAGACCCTCATATAGTGATTGGAGAAGATGTCCTGGATCTTTTCGGCGATCTCAAGCTTTTCGGATGCACAGACCAAAGCGGTCGGCATCCTGAGCATGACTTCTTCCGCATGAGAGGGGCCCGAAAGAACGGCGAAGGGATGATTCGGAAGGATCTCCTTGGAGATCTGTGAACAGGGGGATCCCGTTCCCTTCTCCAACCCCTTGGACACATTGACGATGACGGCATCTTTGCTTACCAGAGCCTTGATGTTCTCCATGGTTTCCCTGTTGCCTTGAGAAGATACCGCCAATACGACTACACCGGCACCTTCCAGGGCTTCGTCCAAAGAATTGGAGTATTTTAACGCTTCGGGAAGGACCTTATCGGGGAAGTAACGAAGATTTTTTCCCGTCGAGAGGGTCTCTTCATACTGCTCCTTCCTCCTCATATAGAGGACGACATCATGGCCGTTGTCGACCAGGGTAACCGCCAAAGCCGTTCCCCAGCTTCCCGCTCCTATCACACAGATTTTTTCCATCTTTCTTCTCCTTATCCTTACGTATTTCGTCTGTTGTTTATTTAGGAAGTAGTGCACAAAGATACAAAATAGTTTTTTCCGTTGTTTCGCAAGATATAGAAAGCCTCTGATACTATTGTCTATTTAAAGTGACTACCTGAGTACTTTGAAGCATACGATCAATCCGAATCGTTTTCCGGTAATAATATATTCTATGACCTGAGATTTCAAACGAAAAATAGTATAAGCGATCCTTTCCGAAAATATATCTGTCCGGGAAAAACGGAAGTTCTTCCGCTGTTTCAAATTATGCGGTATTGTCTTTAGTGTCTCCTTCGTTGTTGCGTTCTTTAGACGAATGAGTTTTATTCGACCTTCTCACCCAGTTTTCTCTCGGTTTTGTTTTTGAGTCTTACAATATTGCTTCGGTGCGTAAAGGCAATAAAGACCGATAGCAGGATCGCCACTGCTAAAGGGATTCCCCTCGCTCCGGTCGCTATCATCAACACGGTGTAGAGAAAGACTCCCGTCATCGCTCCCAAGCTGACATAGCGTGTTTTCCAAATAACCAGAAGGGCAATAATCAGTGCAACCAAGACAAGGTAGGGTGCCAAGACGACAATCGAGCCGATCGAAGTGGCAACTCCTTTTCCTCCTTTGAACTTCAAAAGAGCGGGAAACACGTGGCCCACGATCACAGCCAGAGCACAGAGGTATCCTATCTCGATTCCGCCCAAGCGGTAGCCCATATAGGACGCCGCCGATCCCTTTAAGGCATCGATGAGAAGTACGATCACGGCCGCCTTCTTGCCCATATAGCGAAGGGTGTTGGTCGTGCCGGCGTTGCCCGAACCGACGGTGCGGATGTCGATGTTCTTCCGCCTCTTTGCCAAAAGATAGGAAGGTGAGATGTTCCCGACGAGGTAGGCAATGAGGATCAACAAAAGCACGAATTTCCAATTATAGATTTCCCAAAATGACATCGATTAGCTCCTTTTTTCCCGTTTAAAAAATACAATCGGCGTTCCTTCAAACCCGAAGTTCTCACGAATTTTGTTCTCCAAATATCTCTGGTAAGAGAAGTGAAAGAGGTCCTTATCGTTGATAAAGACGCTGAAGGACGGCGGCTGGACGCTAACCTGTGTAGCGTAGTAGATCTTGAGTCTCTTGCCCTTATCGGAGGGAGGTTGGTTCATAATGACCGCTTCTCCTATGACATCGTTGAGAAGCCCCGTTGCGACCCTCTTGATCGATTCCGCGTAGACGAGGTTGATCATCTCTACAATCTTATCGAATCTCTGCCCCGTAACCGCGGAGATGAAGATGATAGGCGCATATGTCATAAAGGGCAGCTCTTCCCGAATAGATGCGGTATATTCTTTGACACTGTTGTTATCTTTTTCGATCAGATCCCACTTGTTGACGACGATGACGACGGCCTTGCCCAAGTTGTGGGCGATCCCTGCGATCTTGCTGTCCTGTTCGCTGATCCCTGTCTGTGCATCGATGATCATAAGGACGACATGAGCACGTTCGACCGCGGCATAGGAGCGGATGACGGAGTATTTCTCGACATTTTCATCGATCTTGCTCCTCTTCCTTATTCCCGCCGTATCGATGAAGAGGTATCTTTGTTCGTTGATGGTAACATAGGTATCTATCGCATCCCTCGTTGTGCCTGCAATCGGGCTGACGATGACCCGTTCTTCTCCAAGAGTTCGATTGAGGATGGAGGACTTGCCGGCATTGGGTTTGCCGACGATGGCGACCTTAATCAGATCTTCGTCCTGCTCGGTATCGGCATCCGCATCGAAGTGCTCGATTACGATGTCGAGGAGGTCCCCTATCCCAAGTCCTACTGCTGCGGATATCGCTATGGGTTCACCGATCCCAAGCTCATAAAAGTCATAGAAGTCCTCGGGCAGATTCTTATTATCTACCTTATTTACGACCAAAACAACAGGTTTCTTCGTCTTTTTCAATTGCAGGGCGATATCCCTGTCCTGAGGCGTTACTCCGTCCCTTCCGTTGACGACGAAGAGGATGACGGTCGCCATATCCATCGCAAGCTCCGCCTGCTGTCTCATCTTTGCGGGAATAATCTCATCGGACTGCGTGTCAATCCCTCCCGTGTCGATAACGGTAAAGTACTTGGACAGCCACTCCGCCTCCCCGTATATTCTGTCGCGTGTTACTCCCGGCGTGTCTTCGACGATGGCTACGCGACTTCCTACCAATTTATTGAACAATGTCGATTTGCCGACATTGGGTCTTCCTACGATTGCAACAATAGGACGCATGATCTTCCTCCTTCTCTCCTCCGATTTTTCTACCCGTTCTTTTTATTATATCATAGATTTGATCGAAGGTTTAGAATTATTTATAGTTCAAGCCTTCTGCCTGTCCACAAAAAATCTCTATGCTTATCTTTTCGTTATGATAACCATAGAGATTTCTGTTTGTTCCGACTCAAGCCGATAGCACAAAAACATCGACCGACTTCACAGTATGTTCAACAAGAGATAATATGTGGAAGTCATTGCTCACAAAGCCACCTCCACGCTATCTCCGAGTTTGTCCTGCACTTTTACTTAAGAAAGTTTGCTTCCACATTTTTTGCAGAAGTTCATCGTCGCTTCGTGCGGCTCTCCGCAGTTGGGGCAAAATCCTTTTTGCTTGGTTCCCAAGATCTCATGCTTTTTCTTCCTAAGTTCTTCTATATTCTCGTTACACTCCAAAATCTTCTTTTGATTTTGCAAAATCAGCTCCAACTTATCTTTAAAAGATTCCACAGAAACATCCTGGTGATCCGCCCATGATCTAAAGACAAAGTTTCCGATTTCTCTCTCAAGGAGGGCGATCTCCTCATTCAAACTGTCTATATGAGTTTGAATCTTCTTTTCTTCCAAAAAAGTCGAGGTTGCGACATTGAGGGTCGTCAATCCCTTCGAAAAAATATCCGCCATTTAACATTCTCCTTCCTGTCCGGTCCGGTTTCTCTTTTGAAGAAAAAGACCTTATATCCATATAAAAAGCAAGATTACACCGGTGTAATCGCATATTGATAGTTACCCTTCGTTTGTGTTTTTATCATAATACAAACGAGTTAACCGCACAGCTGAAATCGGTAAGAATATCGATGTGTGAAAGCACCGGCTTTTTGCCTGATTTTAATGCTCTTGGAAATACTTGCTCAACTTATCCTGTCCAAAAGACTCTGCTCCATTCTTCTCCTATATGAAACTTCTCCCTGTCTCCTTTTCTTTAAAGTCAATGCTCGAAACAGGGAGCTTTTCTACTTTCAATATTCGTTGTGGTCTTATATTCATTAAGGCATGGAGTTCTCAACCGATTTGATCAAGTCGAGGTTCTTTCGCTCCACATCACTGAGTTTTACCATCTTATCGAACTCATCGGCCTCTATCAGGGGCATATACCATTCCTGACTGTTGAAGTAATCCTGTAGGGCCTCATCCTTGAATTTTCTTCCATGTCTTGCATAGATTTCATTTCTTGCAATTCGAAGTTGTTCTTTGCTCAAACCGTAGAGGTCTTCCTTTGCCAAGTAACGCACCGCACTGTCCGAGATCATAAAACCTGCCATTGCAGAATTGGGAGGTTGGCTCGGTTGGATTCCGTTTTCAATGGACTGTCCCGGTTGAACTTCGGTTTTAGACGGTTGTTCGGCTCCGGATGTTTCTTCCTGTTCCTGTGACATTGAACCTTCTTCCTTTGAATTCGACGAAGTATCCTCCTCTTCTTTCTTTTCATCATCATCCTTTGATTTTTCCGTCTTCCATTCCGTTTCCTCATGCTCTACCGTTTTGTTTGAGGAGAAGGGACTTGGGAAATTCTTGAATACAAAGTAGCCCATTCCTGCTATTAGCGCAATGATCAGCAGGGACAGAAGAACAAAGAGAAGGTTTACCAAAATCCCGCTTTTTTTGCTTTTTGCGGGTACTTCTCTCTTGCCGCTTACACTATTATTCGCAACAGGAGCACCGCATTTTGTGCAAAACTTTGTTTCTTTCGATATTGTGTTTCCGCATTTTGTGCAAAACATACAATCGCCTCCTTGAATCTATGCCCCCGATACAGGGGGCACCGCTCCTTATTCGACATGATCGACAATCATTTTTACATCCGTATCCAAGGGTTTGAGTTCTTTTCCGTTAAAATATTCCAGATCTCCTTCCATTCGATCACGGTTATAGTCTCTCAACACAACGATGGATCTTTCATCGAAGAATGAGAAAAATTCGACATCATCAGCGATTTTTTTCCTATCCTTTCCTTTCAAGAGGAAGAGATCCCCCTCCGACAAGACCAAGATCCCGGACTTATCCTTTAAGAAGCGTACTTCTCTTACTTCTTCTGCCAAAAGCTCTCCATTACGATAGAAGTCTCCCGAAAACACAAGGCTTTCAAAAGAATCCGGACGATTCTTAAAGTAGTATACATTTCCATCTTCGATGGAATAGATATTGTTTACATTATCATCCTTTTCGGTGACGGTTCCGGCATCTTTGTCGCTTAGTGAAATGGACACCAGTGCATCTTTAGCTTCTTCCGTATCGATCAGTTTGTTTACAGTGGCATAGAGCTCTGTTCCCGATACTTCATAAGGATAGATGTAGCTCACATCCTTATCCACTTTTAACTCAATATCTTTACCCGCCATGTTTAAGAAAGGTTTTTTGACCGCTTCCCGAAGAGTCCAGAGTTGGCTCTCCAAATACCCTTCATATGTGATCTCGGAGAGTTTTATTTTATTCTCGGTTTCCGTATCAAGAGCATAATAGATGATATAGTACTCCGATTTTTCCTCGTTGAACTGTTCTCCTCCTATCATCAAAACATCTTCTTTAATAAGTTGTTTATCTTTGCCCGTGTAGTAATAAAGTTTTGAACCGTCCAGCTCCAAGGTCTTCCTCTGCAAAGAAGTTCTCAAACGATCCCTCTGCTGTTTTTCATCATAGAGCCTTTTGTCTTCGTAGTATTTATCATCGACTGTTGTATAGGTGTAGGAGAAAAATCCTTGGGATGTTTCCGTTTTTTCATAGTCTTTACGGTTCGGCTCCTTCATTGCCGCATCCTTCGCTTTCATATCATCGATGACAGCATCCATCGCCTTTATTTTGATCTTATTGCTCTGCGTATAGTAGAAACTCTCCTTGTCAAAATCTATAGAGTAAACACTTTCCACATCATCGACAAGTTTTTCTTCATCCTTCAAATTTCTGATCATATACAAAGCATCGTCTTTTCGAATCAACAGCTTACTGAAGTCTTCACTGTGAGATAGAAGTGCAGTGATATCATCTTCCAATTCCACCTTATCCTTCTTCATCCGGATGTCTTGATAATAAAGGGAATACTTAACCTCTGAAGAGGCGGAAGCGGACTCGGGCTCCGTCCACAGGATGATTTTTTGATCCTTATCGAGGAGATAGTCCATTACTCCGGAAGCGATCTTCTCCCTGTTTTTGAGATCCGACAGGTAGAGGTTCTCATTTTTTATATAGAGGACCTTGTTGTCGTCTGTTACGATATAGGATTCAACATCATCGTCGATCTCCTGTTTCTCTTTATTTCCTATCTTGTAGGAGAGGGTGAAGGTCCCGACCATCGTGTTGTAGTCTTCAACGATGAAATTGATTTTACCGTCCTTGCTCTTCAACTGATAGAGATAGTTCCAACCGTATACTTCCTCAACACCTTCTTCAAGATAAATGTTTTCGGCATAAAGAACAGGTTCCGTTTTTTTGCTATCCGGTTTGATACAATACATCTCACTTCCCTTGAGATAGTAAACCTCTTTTGCAGCCTTCCCCTTTCCGAATCCTGAAAACAACTGCCTTACCCCCTGTACCCCCACAAAGACGAGAGCAAGGACAACAAGCACAGCCAAGATCTTCTTAACAGGCAGAGCCTTCTTGGAATTTTGTGAAGAAAGCAAGGGTTCTTCCGATAGAGGTTTTCCGCAATTTTCGCAGAACATACCTCCTGCTTCCATCCTCGTTCCACAGTGGCCGCAGAAGACAAACTCCTTCTGGACCACAAGCTCCTGTGATACGGGAACTTCTTCAACTGTAATCCCGTGCATCTCTATATGTTCATCCGGCGGTTGTTGCGCCTCAAACATCTCTTCTTTGGCAGCGGAGGAAGCCTTCTCATCCGTCTCTTTCTCAAGGTTTATCTTCGTTTTAAGATCCGGCATTTCAACAACGGTTTCTTCTTTGACATCCTCCTGATGTATTGCTTGATCTACCTCTTGTATAGGCTCTTGGGCAAACGGTTTTTCTCTCTCAACTTCCTTGTTCGGCTCTTCTTGAAACTCCAGTTGCTCCTCTATCTTTGTTCCACACTGCGTACAAAACAAGGCACCTTCTTCAAGTTTAGCATTACAATTTCTGCACTTCATAGTCTACCTCCATCCGCTTTATGTCGCTTTTGATATCTTCTCTCCAAAATACCACCCTTTCAAACTTTAACTTCCTCTATGTTTTCAAAAGGCAATGGAGTACAAAACAATACATAATTTTTTTAAGCCCTTTGTACTCAAAACCAAGGCAATGATTACAACCTCATATTCTCGACATCCCTCTTCCCGGTATTGTTCAATCAAGGTGTATAAATATCTCACTCTACAGACTAACTACCTTCTCAAAGTCCATAGAGTACAGTTCCTCGATACCGAATTACAGCATGCCCTAAAACCGCAGTCATCACCTTTCGAATCTTCTTCCAAACAGTTACAGGTTCAATCGGAAAAAACAAGAATTGATTTTGAAACACATTGTTTGAGCCTTGTGGACACGAGCTTCCTATCCCTTCAAGTATATTTTTTATGGTGGAAGATATCGTTTATCTATGTATAATATTAAGTCATTTCAATTCTTATGTCAACTTTTTTATACAACGGCATACAGACGAAGAGAAGATCTGAAGCAGGATCGAACGGACTTTTTTCATTTCAATTGAATAATAGAGCAATACCGCACAAATGTAATACTACTATCCTTTTAAATCGTGGATATAAACAATCTGTGACCCATAGAAGACAACATAGTTTTTCGTCATTGAAAAATAGATATATCCATACTTCTATTGAAAAATAGTATAAAACAAAAGATCCGATAAAAAAAGACCTGTGTACACAGGTCTTTTTACAAAAGTTTTATTTGGTTTATTTGCTTTCTTCAGCTGCCTTCATTTTCTTAAGTTCTTCTGTCAACAAGGGCAGAATCTTGTGAAGGTCTCCTACTACTCCTACATCTGCAACTTCAAAGATCGGTGCTTCAGGGTTTTTGTTGATCGCAACGATGAAGTCGGACTCTTCCATACCTGCCAAGTGCTGAATCGCTCCGGAGATACCGCAAGCCATATACAGGGTCGGACGAACGGTTTTTCCCGTTTGTCCTACTTGACGCTCCTTAGGCAACCAACCGCTATCGATGGTTGCACGAGAACCGGATACGTTTCCGCCCAATACTTCTGCAAGATCTTCCAAAGGTCCCAACTTGTCGGCTCCACCGACTCCACGACCTGCAGATACAAGGATCTCCGCTTCTTCGATGTTGACACGTTTTTGGGTTTCTTTTACTTCTTCAATGATCTCAACGTTCATGTCCACATCGGTAAACTCAACGTTCAAGTCGATCATTTCACCTGTTCTGTTTGGATCTGCATCCAGTTTTTGCATAACCCCCGGACGAACGGTAGACATTTGAGGTCTGAAGTCCGGACAAGCGATGGTAGCCATGATGTTTCCTCCAAAAGCCGGACGAGTCATCAAAAGGTTTTGAGTTCCTTCTTCGATAGCCAGACTTGTGCAGTCTGCGGTCAAACCTGTATGCCATCTTGCAGATACTCTGGGAGCGAGGTCACGTCCGATGGAGGTTGCTCCGAAGAGTACGATCGCAGGTTTTACTTTTTCGATCACAGCGATCATCGCCTTCGTGTAAGGCTCGGTCACAAAGTAGTGAAGCATCGGATTGTCCACTCTTACTACCTTGTCCGCTCCATGGGAAATCAATGTGTCTTTAAGTCCCCCTACATTGTCTCCAATCAGTGCCGCAATTACTTCCTGTCCCAATATATCAGCCAATCTTCTTGCTTCTCCTACAAGTTCCAAAGCAACTTTTTGTAGTTCTCCGTCTCTTTGCTCCGTGAATACCAAAACACCTTTAAAATCTGAAAGGTTCACAAAAATCCCTCCTATATTCAACATTTAATCGTTTTCATTCGTACAGTTTGTTCCAATGCCTTAGAAAATATATTTTTCATGAAGTTTTTCGACAATCAATTTTGCCGCATCTGCCGGAGCAAGGTTGTCAAACAGTTTTCCTGCCGTTTTTGCTCCCTTGGTAAAGGATTTTTTAACCTTGGTCGGTGAACCTTTCAATCCCAGGTTGCTCGGATCTACATCAATATCCGCCGCTCCCCAAACTTCAACTTCTTTTTCACCGTATGCATCAAAGATTCCCGATACTTTCATATATCTGGGCTCATTCAGTTCTTTCAATGCGGTGATCAGGCAGGGAGTTTTTACTCTGATCAAGTGATATCTGTCTTCAAAGTGTCTCTTGATTACAACTGCGCCTTCTTCCAACTTAATGTCTTCTGCATAAGTTACGGAAGGTAATTTAAGGTGTTCTGCGATTTGAGGTCCTACCTGTGCGGTATCTCCGTCAATCGCCTGACGTCCTGCAATGACCAAATCATACTCCAACTTCTTGAGTGCTCCTGCAATAGTTGAGGAAGTCGCCCAAGTGTCCGCTCCTCCGAATGCTCTGTCGGAAACAAGGATGGCTCTGTCCGCTCCCATTGCCAGAGCTTCTCTAAGCGCAATGTCGGCTTGTGGAGGTCCCATGGAAAGAACGGTTACTTCCGCTCCTGTCTCATCTTTGATTCTAAGAGCAGCTTCCAATCCCGCTTTATCGTCAGGGTTGATAATGGACGGTACTCCGTCACGGATCAATGTATTTGTTTTCGGGTCAATCTTAACTTCGGTTGTATCCGGTACTTGTTTTATACAAACTACGATCTTCATTTGTCATGTTCCCCTTTCTTATTTCAATAAACTTCCTGCAATAACCATTCTTTGAACTTCTGAAGTTCCTTCGTAGATCTCGGTTATCTTCGCATCTCTCATCATTCTTTCAACCGGATAATCTCTTGTATATCCGTATCCACCAAACAGTTGAACTGCTTTTGTCGTTACATACATTGCGGTCTCTGCTGCAAACAATTTAGCGGTAGCGGCATCCACGCTGTAAGGAAGTTTGTTCTGTTTTTTCCAAGCTGCCTTGTAAACAAGGTTTTTAGCAGCCTCCACTCTTGCGGACATATCTGCCAGTTGGAATTGTGTGTTTTGGAATTTGGACAACGGACGGCCGAACTGTCTTCTCTCTTTTACATAAGCAACTGCCTCATCCAAAGCTCCTTCAGCAATTCCAAGTGCTTGAGCAGCGATACCGATACGTCCTCCGTCAAGGGTCTGCATTGCAATCTTGAAGCCTTTTCCTAATTGTCCAAGAAGGTTTTCTTTAGGAATTCTGCAGTTTTCAAATACAAGCTCTGCGGTTGCGGATCCTCGAATACCCATTTTCTTTTCTTTCAGTCCGAAGCTGAATCCCGGAGTTCCTTTTTCTACGATGAAGGCCGAAATTCCTCTTGTTCCTTGAGATTTGTCTGTCATAGCCATTACGATATAGGTATCCGCATAGATTGCGTTTGTAATGAAGATCTTTGTTCCGTTAAGAACCCACTCATCTCCATCCAAAACAGCTGTGGTCTGTTGTCCCGCAGCATCTGTTCCTGCGTTGGGCTCAGTCAAACCGAAGGCACCCAATTTCTTTCCGCTGATCAGGGGTGCAAGGAACTTTTGCTTTTGCTCTTCCGTTCCGTGCTCATAAATCGGTGCACAGCACAGAGATGTGTGTGCCGAAACGATAACTCCCGTAGTAGCACAGACCTTGGAAAGCTCTTCTACAGCCATGATGTAAGCAAGATAGTCTCCGCCTTCTCCTGAATACTCTTTGGGAAAGGGGATTCCCAAGAAACCGGCTTTTTGCATCTTAGCTACGGTCTCTTCCGGAAATCTTTCCTCTTCATCAACGTCTGCGGCAAGCGGCTTCACTTCGTTTTGAGCGAATTCCTGCAACATTTGTTGCATTAAAATATGTTGTTTTGACAAACCGAAATCCATGTTTTTTCCTCCTTAATTTTGGATAATATATTGAATTTGTTGTAAAATCTTGTTGTTGTTTTATGTAAAACCATTTCACAACATATACTCTATTAGTATATAGCTTATTGAGAAAATTTCCAAGCTATTTTTAATATTTTTTTAACAATATTTCAATATATCTCCCTGAATACTGATTTTTGGCAATAATAGTCAGAATTATTCTTTTCGGACTATATTTTCTGTAAATTGTTTTGCAATTATTAAAAGATTTTTCTGTAATTTTGAGCAAATAGTAAAATACTGCACTTTTTCAAAAAAGTGCAGTATTTTACTTTTATTTTACTATCTTCTTACGATAAGAGAGGTTCCCATTCCTCCGCCGATACAAAGAGTTGCAAGACCGTGCTTAACATCTCTTCTCTTCATTTCATGAAGAAGGGTCACAAGAATCCTCGCTCCGGATGCACCGATCGGGTGACCAAGAGCAATCGCTCCTCCGTTTACGTTCAATTTTTCTCTTGGAATGTTGAGATCTTTGACTACTGCACAGGATTGTGCCGCGAACGCCTCGTTCGCTTCGATCAAGTCCATATCATCGATCGTAAGTCCGGCTTTTTCCAATGCTTTTTTGCTTGCCGGAACAGGTCCGATTCCCATAATACTCGGGTCAACCCCTGCACTCGCGTAAGATACGATGGTGGCTAAAGGAGTAATTCCAAGCTCATCCGCTTTTTCTTTGGACATAATGACAAGCATTGCAGCTCCGTCGTTGATACCCGAAGCGTTACCTGCCGTTACACTACCGTCTTTTTTGAAGGCGGGCTTTAACTTTGCAAGTTTTTCCATTGTCATTCCGGGTTTGATAAACTCATCTTTCTCTACGACAACATCGCCTTTTCTTGTACTGATGGTGTAAGGTACGATTTCTTCCACAAACTTTCCTTCGTTTTGAGCCGCTTCCGCATGTAACTGAGACGCCAATGCAAGTTCATCCTGCTCTTCTCTGCTGAGTCCCCACTGCTCGTTGATGTTTTCTGCAGTAATACCCATATGATAGTGGTTGAATACGTCGGTCAATCCGTCATTAACCATGGTGTCAACGATACCCTTATCTCCCATTCTCGCTCCCCATCTTGCATTCGGAATGGTATAAGGAGCCATGCTCATATTTTCGGTTCCTCCGGCAAGGATGATATCCGCATCTCCCGCTCCGATGAGCTGAGCAGCCAAGGACACGGTTCTAAGTCCCGAACCGCAGACCATATTAATAGTCATCGCCGGTTTTTCGATAGGAATGCCGGCTCCCAAAGCAACCTGTCTTGCAACGTTTTGTCCAAGTCCTGCGGACAATACATTGCCGATGTAGGACTCATCGATCATCTCCGGTTTGATGTTTGCTCTGCTGATTGCTTCTTTTGCCGCTGCAACTCCCAAATCTACAGCCGGAACATCTTTAAATGCTCCTCCGAAACTTCCGATAGCCGTTCTTACGGCACTTGCGATTACAACTTCTCTCATACTCATACTTCCTCCTTAAAATTTGATACACAATCTGGCGATTGTACTGCTTTTATATTACTCCAAGTCTCAAAAATTTTCTAGTGATAATCGTAGAATCCTTCTTTGGTTTTTCTTCCGAGTTTTCCTGCACGAACAAGTTTGCGAAGCAGGGTGTGTGCTCTGTACTTCGGATCTCCGAACTCGTTGTAGAGTACATCCATGATCGCCAACACGACATCCAAACCGATCAAGTCTCCAAGCTCCAAAGGTCCCATCGGATGGTTCGCACCCAGTTTCATAGCGGTGTCGATCTCTTCTTTGCTCGCTACACCGTCTGCCAGAATACCTACAGCTTCGTTGATCATGGGGATCAGTACCCTGTTTACAACAAATCCCGGTGCTTCGTTTACACTGACAGGGGTTTTCCCAATCTCTTGAGAGATTTGGTATACCTTGTCATGAACCTCATCACTTGTTACTTGACCCTTGATAATCTCAACAAGTTTCATCATAGGAACAGGATTGAAGAAGTGCATTCCTATGATTCTGGACGGATTTTTTGTAGGTGCCGCAATTTCCGTAATGGAAAGTGAAGATGTGTTTGTTGCAATAATGGCACTGTCTTTTGCAACTTCCTCGATCTGTGCAATAAGCTCGTGCTTGGTAGGCATATCTTCCGCTACTACCTCAATAAACAGATCGGCGTCTTTGCATTCGTTGAAATCCATTGTGTAAGTAATCTTGGCCAAGGCGTCATTTCTCGCCGCATCTTCCATCTTTCCTTTGGAAACGAGTTTTTCCAGATTTTTCTCGATTCCTGCCCTGGATTTTTCGATGGAAGACTCTCTTCTACCTCTCTCAATAACTTCAAATCCCTTTACAGCAAAAGTTTGAGTAATTCCACTAGCCATTGTACCCGTTCCGACTACACATACTTTCATGATACTTCCCTCCATTTTACATGCTTTGTTTATTTGTCGGAGCAAAGACGAAAACCGTCCTCTACACTCCATACCACACTATTTCAAAGGTGTGCTCCAATCGTTGTGTCTATTGCTTTTTAAAGACCGGAGGTCTCTTTTCCAGAAAGGCCTTCATTCCTTCTTTTTGGTCTTCGGTCGCAAAACACATCCCGAACAGGGCAGCTTCGTAGTACACTCCCGTCTCGATATCGGTCTCGATACCGCGGTTGATACACTCTTTGGAGTTTCTGACAGCGATCTGCCCTTTTGATGCAATTTTTTTAGCCATTTCAAGCGCTTTGTCCATAAGTTCTTCCGGCTCGACGACTTTGTTGACCAAACCTATACGATGGGCCTCATTCGCATCGATGATATCAGCCGTATAAATCAATTCCTTCGCTATTCCAAGTCCTACGATCCTCGGCAACCTCTGAGTTCCGGAAAATCCGGGGGTAATTCCCAAACCTACTTCCGGTTGACCGAATTTCGCCTTGGAGGAAGCAATACGAATATCGCAGGCCATCGAAAGTTCACAACCACCACCTAAGGCAAACCCGTTTACAGCCGCTATTACCACTTTGTTGAGCAGTTCTATTTTGCGAAATACCTTTGCACCCGCAATCGCAAACTCCTTACCTTGCTCCGCATTCAGAGTGCTCATCTGCGAGATGTCCGCTCCCGCAACAAAGGCCTTGCCTTCTCCGGTCAAAATCACAACATCGATGTCATCGTCCGCCGCTATGTTGTCAAATGCCTGATTCAGTTCTTCGATCACTTGAGAGTTGAGAGCATTTAATGCTTTAGGATTATTGATCTTTACAATACAGATCCGTTCCTGCTTCTCAACCGATACTTTTTCAAAGTTCATGGCTACTCTCCTTTCCAAACTTCTCTCCTTTACCCTTTCATTATATGATAACCATAGAAATATTCCAAGGTTATTTTAAAATTTCCATGATTATTTTTTCATTTTTCTAAAATTATTCGTCAAGATTGTTGTTTTAAATGTGTAAATAAAGAAAAAACCAACAATCTTTTTATTACAAATGTACTGAAAAGCTCTCCGTTTTAATTTTTCAAAGTTTCGATGTTCGATTTGTTGCGATATGTATCCTTCCGCATCGAAAAAACAATACACGCACAATTCCTCTCACCGCGCAAGTCCGGTTAAAGAGCAACGATACCTACTCTTAAGAAAACACCTCACAGTACAAAATACCGCTATACTATTATCTATTTGAACTTTTGGATATCATCCGGCACCCTTTATTCCCACGGGCGAGAAAACAAACTTTTGTGTTTGCAGGTGCAAATATAACTTCACTTCCAGCGAATAGTAGTATAACTGCTACACAAGCGAGAGGTTCTCGTTAATGCTGTATCTATTAAAATTGACAGGTTAAACGCTTTGAAATATATCCTCCTCATACTATTATTCCTTTGAATTGTGGATATAAACAATCTATGACCCATAGAAGATAAAACAGCTTCTCGTTGTCAAAAAACAGATATATCCATGCTTTTATTGGAGAATAGTATCAAATTGTTTTTTTGGCAATGATAGATGTTTCATACCCGACATTTCAAACGGAGAATAGTATAAACAAACCTCTTCGACAATGTGTAATAAAAAAAGGTCGCTGTGAATAAAATCACAACAACCTTTTCCTCTATGCCGCTTTTTTTGCAACTTCAACTAAACCTGCAAAGCCTTGCGGATCATGAATCGCCATTTCAGAAAGCATTTTTCTGTTCAAGGTAATACCCGCTTTTTTCAATCCGTTAATAAACTTGCTGTAGCTCATGCCGTTTGCTCTGGCTCCGGCATTGATCCTTTGGATCCAAAGCTTTCTGAAGTCTCTCTTCTTGAGTTTTCTTCCCACATAAGCATGGCTCAATGCCTTCATTACAAATTCATTTGCAGGCCTAAAGGATTTGGATCTCGCTCCTCGGAATCCCTTTGCAAGTTTCAATATTTTTTTATGTTTTTTCTTCGCGTTTACCGCTTTTTTTACTCTAGCCACGTTACATCCTCCTCACAGTTAAATTTTATAGATAGGGTAATAATCTCGAGATACGATCCTGATCGCCTTTTGTTACAATGCCGGACTGTCTCAGGTTTCTCTTTCTCTTAGCAGTCTTCTTTGTAAGGATGTGGCTCTTGTAAGCTTTTCCTCTTTTCAGTTTCCCGGAACCGGTCATCTTAAATCTTTTTTCTGCACCTCTATGGGTTTTCATCTTTGGCATGATGTATCCTCCTTATGATATTTTTACTTTTTATTCGGTTCAATCATGATGACAAGATTGCTTCCTTCCATTTTGGGTTTGTCAACAGGTGTACCTTTTTCTCGAATCAATTCAACAAATTTTTCCAGTACAGTGAATCCTATGTCTTTATGTCCCAATTCTCTTCCACGGAAACGCACCGACACCTTCAGCTTGTCTCCGTTATCCAAGAACTTCAATCCCATCTTCGCCTTTGTCTTAAGGTCGTTTTCTTCTACAAAGGGACGAAGTCGTAATTCTTTAAGGACAACAATTTTTTGTTTCTTCTTTGATTCTTTCTCTCTCTTAGCCGATTCATACTTATACTTTCCGTAATCCATGATCTTACATACAGGCGGATTTGCATTGGGCGAGATTTTGACCAGGTCCAATTCTTTAGCTGTGGCAATTTCCATCGCCTGTCTGGATGACATGATGCCTAACTGCTCGCCGTCTTCTCCAATCAACCGTACTTCTTTATCACGAATTGCTTCGTTAATTTGTTGTTCTTTTATAGCGATACACCTCCAATATAAACTACGATTTTGCCGCACAAAAAAAGGCGGACAGCATAGCAATCCGCCTTATATCCATAGTAGACAATAAGAAATCTAATCCAGATATGAACCATACGAACACTTTCGTTGTATGGTGAGAGACGGATATCCCTGCTTGATTAACTCCTATATTGTACTATGTGTAGTTTTACTTGTCAAGTATATTTTTATATCTCTGCCAATAGTGATAGGCATTTTCAAAACCGATACGGTTGAAGAGCTTGTTAGCCGCTTCGTTCTCGACATCAATGGGAATGATGACATGCTCGATCTCATTTTTGAAGGCATAACTGAGCATACTCATGACCAATCTTCTGCCATAGGACAGACCTTGATACCGAGGTGCCACGACTACGTCACGGATGGCGAAGATCCCCCTGTCCATGGCCGCATAGGCAAGCCCTATCATCGTATTTTGCTGCATCAGAGTAAAGTAATAAAAATCCTCCTGCGAGCGTCTCATATTGTCAACAAAGATGTTTAACTGCTCCGCCTTCATCCCGTGAAACTCCCTATACCTGTCCACCCAGAAAGATTCCAGAGACGATTCGGCAAAGACTCCGTTCTGGATGAAGGTGGCAAAGGTGAAGAGTTCTTTTTGGATCTTACGGATGTCCATATATTTGACCGAACCCTCATTAACCTTCTCATAACCCTGCTTGAACAGTTCTTCGTCAAGCATCCGATATTCCTCCGTGTAGAGGATACGGTAAACGGGCTTCCTTCTTTTTTTCGAGAGCAGACCCTCGATATACTCGATCCTGTCTGCAAGGGAGGTCTTCTTATCACCTATGGCATGGATCATACACGGATGTTGGTTCGAGAGCATTTTTATGAGGAAGTCGTTTTCAAACAAATCTGCAACAGAAGGATCGGAGTTCAGCAGTATCTCCTCGCACAACTTGATCATGAATACCATCCTTTCTGACGGAAGAATAAGCCTGAAATGCAGATCCGTGTTCCGACTATTCTTCTTCTTTTTTGATAGAGTTGCGTCTTTCTTCTATCTCTTCAACGATCTTAGATAGGAAATCATCCAACTTCATCTGCCCCAGTTCTCCGTCATCTCTCGAACGAACGGATATCACACTATCCTGTACTTCTTTTTCTCCAAGGACCAACATATAAGGTATTTTTTGAAGTTGCGCTTCCCTTATCTTGTATCCGATTTTTTCCGCCCTGTCATCCAGTTCGACACGGATACCCTTACTATAGAGTATATCATATACTTCCTTGCAATAGTCCATATATTTATCGGAAATCGGCAAAATTTTCACTTGGACAGGCGATAGCCATACGGGGAACTTTCCTTCATAGTGCTCGATCAAAATTCCTATAAATCGTTCGATACTTCCAAAAGCGACGCGGTGGATCATGATCGGTCTGTGTTTTTCTCCGTCCTGACCGACATAGGTCAAATCAAAACGTTCAGGCAACTGGTAATCCAACTGAATGGTTCCGCACTGCCAAGTCCTTCCGATGCAGTCGTTCAAGTGGAAGTCGATCTTGGGACCGTAGAAGGCTCCGTCTCCCTCATTGATGATATAGGGAAGACCCAATTCATCCAGAGCTTCTTTTAAAGAAGCTTCTGCCTGATCCCACTGCTCGATCTCGCCCATAAAGTCCTCGGGTCTCGTCGAGAGCTCCACGTGGTAGCTGAAACCGAACTTCTTATAGACCTCATCGATAAGTTTCGCAACTCCTTTGATCTCGTCCTTGATCTGACTCTCCAACATAAAGATATGCGCATCGTCCTGAGTGAAGGCACGGACTCTCATCAAGCCGTGAAGAGCTCCGGAAAGCTCGTGACGATGAACTCTTCCCACTTCCCCCATCTTTATCGGGAAGTCCTTGTAAGAACGCATTTCCGTCTTGTAAGTCAACATACAGCCGGGACAGTTCATCGGTTTGATTGCAAAATCCTGTTCGTCGATTTGAACGGTGTACATATTCTCCTTGTAGTGGAACCAGTGACCCGAAGTCTCCCAAAGCTGTCTGCTCAAAATGATGGGGGTTTCGATCTCCACATAGCCGTCCTTATAGTGGATCTCCCTCCAATACTTCATCAATTCATTTTTAAGAACAGTGCCCTTGGGCAGGAAGAACGGGAAACCCGGACCTTCTTCCATAAGAGTGAACAAGCCCAACTCTTTTCCTATCTTTCGATGGTCTCTTCGCTTAGCCTCTTCCAAGAAATTCAAATAATCATCCAACTCTTTTTTCTTTTCAAACGAGATTCCGTACAATCTTTGTAGTTGTTTATTTGCCTGGTCCCCTCTCCAGTAGGCTCCCGCTACGCTCATCACCTTGAAGGCCTTGACTTTCTTTGTACTGGGAAGGTGGGGACCGCTGCACAGATCCACATACTCTCCCTGCTCGTAGAAAGAAATGTTTTCTCCCCTGTCCTCGATGTCCGCAATCAACTCTACCTTATAGATCTCGCCTCTGTCTTCCATCAGTTTTTTAGCTTCCGCCGGCGGAAGTTCGAATCGTCTGATCTGAAGGTCTTCTTTTACGATGTTCTTCATTTCCTTCTCAATCGCTTCCAAGTCTTCGGCAGTGAGTTTATGCTCCAGATCGATGTCGTAGTAATAACCGTTGTCCAAAGCGGGACCTATCCCGAATCTCGCGTCGGGAAAAAGACGCTTCACCGCCTGTGCCATGATATGTGTCGAAGTATGCCAAAACACATCCTTTCCTTCCGCATCTTCAAACTTCAAAAATTCCACATTGGCGCCGTCAGGAACTTCAGCTGTCAGATCCCTCACCTCTCCGTTGATCTTTGCTGCAACCGCACTCCTTGCCAAACCTTCGCTCAAGGCGGAGGCAACTTCTATCGCCTTTACTCCGTGTTCAAATTCCTTCTTGCTTCCATCTTTCAATACTACTTGAATCATGGTGATTCCTCCTTTTTCTTTTTTATTCTCCCGATTTACCAAAACATATTTTGTACTGAGACCTGATCGAAACGCAACAACGTCCTCCCCGCAGAGACGAAAATCGTCCCGGTATCAGCGGAGTACAATCCATTGATATAAACCATTTAGACAGGTAAGAGTATTAGATGTTTTTTACAAAGCTCAAAGCTCGTACAGGAGTTTATCTGTCTTTCCACTTCCAAATAAAAAAATCCCACGAACAAAACTGCTCATGGGACGATGATATCGTGGTTCCACCCAATTTGGGACTCTTTTAGCTGTAACGGGCATACCCGTATCTCTTAGGCGGTCTTGCGCGGTCGAGAAAGGCTGGAAGGCGGTCTTCACAAAAGCTTTTGTAGGAGTTTTCACCGACCACTCCCTCTCTGAACAAAACATCTTCTGCTACTCTTCTTCGTCAAAGCCATTTATATTTAATTACAATGGATTATAGTCCTTTTTTGCCCTTCTGTCAAGATGATTTTCTACGAAAATTAAAGCTCCGAAGTAAAAAAGTTATTTTCTTAAAATAAAAATTTTATTTCCACTTCAAGGGAAGCAATGTAGAGTTCAGTCTTCATTTTATTCTTAGCCAACAGTGCATAATTCGAAACATCAGCTTATATTAAAAATGATATTATAAGAGAGATACCGCATAAAGGCATATCTCGCTCTTGTTTTATACAGATCAAAAACCTTGTGAAAGCAACGCTTCCAAGAATTTTACTCTTTGCATGAGACCGGTTTTTCTCTGTTCTTTGATTTATGCGATATCTCCATAACAGTATTATTTTTCTTTAACCACGGCAACTCCCAATTCATCCAAGGCCTTTTCATCTGCAACTGCAGGAGCATCGGTCAAGGGGCAGATCGCATTTTGATTTTTCGGGAAGGCGATCACTTCACGGATGCTGTCTCTCTTGAGCATCAGCATCAACATCCTGTCAAGGCCGAAGGCGATCCCGCCGTGAGGAGGCGTTCCGTATTGGAAGGCATTGAGAAGGAAACCGAATTTTTCCTCCGCTTCTTCCTGTGTAAATCCGAGTACCTGAAACATCTTGTCCTGTACTTCCTTAGTGTGGATACGGATACTTCCGCCTCCGAGCTCGACACCGTTCAGCACGATGTCGTAGGCCTTCGCGTGCATTTTCTCGGGCGTGGTGTCGAACATATCCATATCTTCATCGACAGGAGCCGTAAACGGATGGTGGGCCGCCACATAGCGTCCGTTTTCTTCGTCGAACTCATACAAGGGGAACTTGACCACGTAGAGGAAGGAAAATTCGTCCTTGTTGATGATGTCAAGTTTCTTCGCCGCTTCCAGACGGATATGTCCGAGCGCGTTGAGTGCAACGGAGGTTTTGTCCGCAACGAAGACGAGAAGGTCTCCTTCCTTTCCTCCCATCTTCTCGATGAGGTCCTTCATACAGTCTTCGGACAGGAATTTGGCGATTGGCGAGTTGATTCCTTCCTTATTGATTCGGATCCAAGCCAAGCCCTTTGCTCCGTAAAGTTTGGCTACTTCTCCGAGGGCATCGATCGCCTTCCTGGAGAACTGTTCTTCTACCGCATTCAGGTTGATCCCTCTTACAGTCCCGCCTGCCGTCAGAGCTTCTTCAAACACTTTGAATCCGCTGTCTTTTACCACCTCGGACACATCGTTGATCTCAAAGCCGAAACGAATGTCGGGCTTGTCGGAGCCGTATCGATCCATCGCTTCCTGCCAAGTCATCCTCTTCAGAGGAAGGTTGATATCGACATCGAGAACATCCTTGAATACCTTCTGCATCAACCTCTCGGTCACATCCAAGACATCATCGATCTCCACAAAGGACATCTCACAGTCTATCTGGGTAAACTCCGGCTGTCTGTCCGCACGAAGGTCTTCGTCACGGAAGCATTTGGCAATCTGGAAGTATCTGTCCATCCCCGATGTCATAAGCAATTGCTTGAACAATTGAGGAGACTGAGGCAGGGCGTAGAAGTGTCCCTTGTTGACACGACTGGGCACAAGGTAGTCCCTCGCTCCTTCGGGAGTGGGCTTGGTCAGAATGGGGGTCTCGATCTCCAGGAAGCCTTCGCTCGACAGAAAGTTACGAACCGCCTGCATGACCTTGTGTCTCATCATAAAGTTATACTGCATCTTGGGT
Organism: Filifactor villosus; assembly: GCF_042652965.1. Classification (NCBI taxonomy): domain Bacteria; kingdom Bacillati; phylum Bacillota; class Clostridia; order Peptostreptococcales; family Filifactoraceae; genus Filifactor; species Filifactor villosus. Next base: position 17,426 of record NZ_JBHSHL010000042.1, on the reverse strand, counting down.
TTTCTAAGGTCGAGATAACGATATTTCAGTCTAAGTTCTTCGGATACGGTGTCGTCATCTTTGATGTAGATCGGGGGTGTCTTTGCCCCGTTCAAGATCCTGAGTTCGGTTGCAACGACTTCGATGTCTCCGGTTGCAAGGTTGGGGTTCTTCGCACTCCTCTCCCTGACCTTTCCGCGAACGGCAATGACATATTCGGAGCCCACTTCCTTCGATTTTTCAAACAAGGTCTTGTCATCATTGACGTCAAAGGTGATCTGCACCAGTCCGCTCCTGTCTCTCAAATCGATAAACAAGAGCCCTCCGAGGTCTCTGGCCCTCTGCACCCAACCCATCAAGGTCACTTCTTTGTCAACAAAATCCATATTCAGATCATTACAGTAATTGGTTCTTTTCAATCCGTGAATGGTATCCATGTTCTTCCTCCTATTCTTATATCAATCCCCTGTAGAAAGGGTTTGTATCCACTTCTCTTTGGAGGGTCGAGCTTCCTCCATGTCCCGGAAATACTTTCAAGTTTCTATCCAGCTTGGAGAGCTTTACAAGAGAATTGAGCATTTCGTCATAGTTTCCACTGTATAAGTCGGTCCTGCCGATCGAGCCGCGAAACAAGGTGTCTCCCGTGAAAATATCGGTCTCGCTGTAAAAACAGATCCCTCCCTTGGTGTGCCCCGGAGTATGAAGCACCTTGAGCTCAAGGTCTTCCAACCGAACACTGTCTCCATCCGCCAGATAGTAGTCGGCGTCCAGCTCCAACTTGGCGGGTCCCATCGCTGCCGAAAGGTTCTTACTCGCATCCGCCAACAGAGTTTTTTCCTCCTGATGCGCATAGATCTTTGCATCGTACTTTGCCAACAGCACGGGAATCTCCAAGATATGATCGACATGCCCGTGAGTGAGCAGGATCATCGACAGATTCAAGTTGTTTTCTTCCATAAATGTGATCAAGGCCTTTGAATTGATCCCCGGATCGATCACTGCCGCGAACCCCGTGTTTTTGTCAAAGAAAAGGTAGCTGTTGATGTCATACCTATTCTCCGAAAATTTCTTATATTCCATCTCATCCTCCATTTTATCCATGGAAATACCGCACAAAAATAAACTTCCGACTTTCTTTTCCGTTTATAAAATTCAAAAGTTCGCCATATCAACATTTTCAGCGATTTCATTCTTCATATGATATCATGCTATATTGAGTTGTCGAATTACACGGTATTGTCCTATTCTACAATTGCTAAAAGGCGATAGGAACCATCGCCTTTTTATATATCACAGATCGCCTTTCTCAACACAGAGAGGACCTGTTCTCACCTGCGCCTTCTCTTTTCCGGAAAGTCATCGAAGCTGTTCAGAAGTCCGTTTCACTCGTTTTTCGCCATCATCCTCCCCTACTTTTTTCAAAAAGGTTCGCAGAGATATGTCAATCGCCGATCGATCAAAACAGCTTACTGCTGTCGATCAGGATGGTAACAGGTCCGTCGTTGATCAGTTCCACCTGCATGGTCGCACCGAACCTGCCCGTCTCCACATGAATCCCGCTTTGTCTCAAGCCTTCCACATACTCTTCGTAGAGCTTTTCGGCATAGTCGGGTCTCGCAGATCGAACAAAGGAGGGACGTTTTCCCTTTCGGGTATCCGCATACAAGGTAAATTGTGAAACAGCGAGGATCTCACCTCCTATATCCCGTATCGACAGATTCATCTTCTCTTCTTCATCTTCAAATATTCTAAGCCCCGCCGTCTTCTCGACACAGTAGGCGACATCTTTTTGAGTGTCCTCGTGTGTGACGGCAACAAGGACCATATACCCTCTTTTGCACTGTCCCACTGTTTCTGCGCCCACTTGGACGCTCGCTTTCAAAACTCGTTGAATGACCAAACGCATAAGTCCTTCTTCCTCCCCCGGGCATATCGGATCGTTCTTCGATCACTTGCCTCGCGTTACCTCTCTGACACCTTCCACCTGCTTGAGTTTATTCATGATCGAACGCAGAACCTCGACACTCGACACCTCTATCAAAAAACTCATAATCGCAATACCGTCGGAGTTGGTCTTGGCATTGATCCCGTTTATATCTATCTTTTCGTTCGCCAAAACAATGGTCAAGTCGTTGAAGAGGTTTTTGCGATCGTAAGCAATGATACGAACCTCGGTTTCAAAGGCCTTTTCTTTCAAAACCTTTTCATTCCAATATACTTCCACCCTTTTATCCTGTTTGTCGGGATCGTGCTCTATATTGTCGCAGTCCGTCCTGTGGATGGAAACTCCCCTTCCTTTTGTGATATAGCCGACGATCTCATCTCCCGGAACCGGATTGCAACATTTTGCCATCCTGATCAGGATGTTTTCGATGCCTTTGACATGGATGGCTGTATCGGGTCGTGTTTTTTTCGCTCCCCGAGTTACGAGTTTGGACCTTTCACCTGCTTTTTTAGCTTCCTTCGCTCTTTCTTCCGCCGCTTTTTTCTCAAGAATCTCCTTATTCTCCGCCTCATAGATCTCCTTCAGTCTGGGAACGACCTGATGGGTAAGAAGCCCTCCATAGCCCAAGGTCGCATACAGACTCTCAATATCTTCCTGTTGGAAGGACTTGGCGACCTGAGTAAGAGCACGCGTCTTCAAAAACTTATCGAGGGGATAGCCGGAGTTTTTTACATGTTTCTCCAAGAGCTCCCTGCCCTTTTCGATGTTTTCTTCGCGTTTTTCTTTCTTGAACCACTGTCTTATCTTCGTTCTGGCTCCAGAGGTCTTTACGAGTTTCAACCAGTCCAGCGACGGCCCTTGCGAATGACCTGAGGTGATGATTTCGACGATGTCACCGGTCTTCAACTCATAGTCGATCGGGACCATCTTCCCGTTCACCCTCGCCCCTACACACTTGTGCCCGACCTCAGAGTGTACCTTGTAGGCGAAGTCCAAGGGGCAGGCTCCTCGCGGAAATTCCATTACTTCCTGTTTGGGCGAGTAGACAAAGACCTCGTTCGCAAACAACTCCCTCCGTGTGGAATTCAAAAACTCTTCCGGATCGGAGACTTCCTTCTGCCACTCCGTCATTTGACGAAGCCAGGAAAGCTCCTTCTCCATCTCCTCATCGGCAGAGCCTTTCGCACGGAAGGATTCCTTATACTTCCAATGGGCGGCAATCCCGAATTCCGCGGTCCTATGCATGTCCCACGTTCTGATCTGGATCTCAAGAGGTTCTCCGTCCATCCCTACGACCGTAGTGTGAAGGGATTGATACATATTGGATTTCGGAGAGGAGATGTAGTCCTTCATCCTCTTTTGAATGGGTTTCCACAGGGTATGAACATATCCCAAGACGGAATAGCAATCCGGAACGGTTTCCACCAAAACGCGAATCGCCGTCAGGTCGTAAATCTCATCGAAATCCTTTCCCTGATGCTTCATTTTTCTGTAAATACTGTAAAAGTGCTTCGCACGTCCCGTAATTTCAAATTTCAGCCCGTTTTCTTCCAGTTTTTTTGTGAGAATCTCTTTGACTTCGGAGATATACGCTTCTCTCTCCTGTCTTTTTTTCGCCACTTTTTCAATCAATTCCTGATACATTTCAGGATCCGTGTACCTCAACGCCAGATCTTCCATCTCCCATTTGATGTGAAAGATACCCAGACGGTTGGCAATCGGTGCATAGATATCCAAAGTCTCCTCGGACTTCTTTTTCGCTTTTTCGGGAGGCATATATTTCATCGTACGCATATTGTGAAGACGATCCGCCAGTTTAATCAAAATGACCCGAATGTCTTTGCCCATGGCCAGAAACATCTTGCGTATGTTCTCCGCTTCGGTCTCTCTATCGTTCTTATCTTTCTTGTCTTTTTTATCGTCATCTTCTTCAAGATCCCTAGGCTTTTTGGTATTTGCCGCGGAGGCTTCGTCCTCGCCATCTTCACCTTCCGGATTTTTCTTATATTTGATGGTTCCGAGTTTTGTAACACCGTCGACCAAATCGGCAATGGTTTGACCGAACTCTCTCTTCATTTCTTCATAGGTCGTACTTGTATCTTCCAGAACATCGTGCAACAGGCCGGCAGCGACGGTATCGGTGTCCATACGCATCTCAACAAGGATTTTGGCAACTTCCACGGGATGAATGATATATTCTTCCCCCGACTTCCTTTTTATACCGCGGTGTTGCCTCTCCGCAAGACGAAATGCCTTGATGATTACATCAAGGTTTGCATCGGGATTGTACTCACAAATCAATTGTAACAGGTTCTCCAACATATCCATTCACCCTCTTTCTCTCTTACAAATCTCCCCCTTTTCAAGAGTGAGCCTATAAGGAAGAACTATAATCCATCTCTCTTTTTGTAATACTTCAAAGAAAGGTGCCTCGACTTGAAACACAAAGAGATGTCCCTGCCCTTATCCGATCAGAACCGACCGAAAAAACGACATCACTTTCTCAAGCACCTGATCGATTGTAAAATACAGCTATATAACACAAGTGTTAAAAAGTCAATAGTATAATTCTTGATTATACTACGATTGATATGAAATTTCAAGCTTTTGTTTTATATTTCAAAAAATTCTCTAAATGGGATAGGAAACGAAGGAATATACCTCCTTGTCCCTGAGCTTTTCCCTGCCTTTAAGCTCTTCCAACTCAATCAAAAACACACAATCCGATACGATTCCTCCGAGGGATTCTATCAGATCCACTGTGGCCTTCATCGTTCCGCCTGTCGCCAAAAGGTCATCCACAATGGCAATCCTCGTTCCCTTCTCGATCGCATCCCTGTGGATCTCCAAAACATCACTTCCATACTCCAACTCATACTCATAGCTCTCTACCTCCGCCGGAAGCTTTCCGGGCTTCCTCACGGGAACAAAGCCTATTCCCAGAGCATATGCCGTAGCCGATCCCAAAACGAAACCTCTGGCTTCAGGTCCTACGATAAGATCAATCTGTTTGTCTCTCAAATGCTCTGCAATCAGATCCACAGTTTTTCGAAAATATTCCCCGTCTTTGAGCAGAGTTGTAATATCTTTGAAACTGATCCCTTTTTTGGGAAAGTCTTCCACGATTCTGATTTTTGATTTTAAGTCCATAATCATACCCCTTTGTTTTCGTATTCTAAAATTGAACTATCTCCTCATTTATTCTTCGCAGCCCTTCTTCCCAAGCATGGTCCGAAGAAGTGACGGCATTTACCTTAAGATCTCCGTTCTCTTCCCTTATCTCTATCAGCGAGTATTTCTCGAAGAGTTTTAAACACAGGAGGAGTTTCAGCCTCGCATCGACATCCATGGCCTCCAGCTTTGTTCGAGAGACCAGGGTCTTCCTGTTTTGAACCAGTTTGCCCAGAAAGACGCGTACCGCTTTTGCATCCTGTACGAACTGCGCCGCCTGCACACTGTTTTTTTCAAACCGGGGATGCAGGAGAAGCGTCTTACCATCGACGAGATCACGACAGAGCTTCCATGCCAAAGAATCGCAAATAACGATACTATTATAGCCTCTTATCCCTATCTTTTCAATGTCCGGGCAAAACTTTACCTCACTTTGTTCCAAGCCTGAATAAGAGACGAAGGTCACCATGTCCCGATAGACTTGCGAAAGTCCGGTGACAAAGCAGATCCCTTCCTTCTGTAATTCTTCTTCAGAGGCAACCCTGAGATCCGTAACTCGCTTCTTGTCTTGCAGCTTCAGCTCCGCATTCAAATCTTTTGAAGCACCGAAGTTTTGTCCAAACTCCGACAGGCGTTCGGCAAACCTTATACAATCTTTCAGGCGAAGTCTTCTTGGCACAAACTTAAAATCTCTCATCTTTGATTGAAGATAGGTCACAGATCTATATTCGTTTTCTTCGATCGACACGAGGAGGTCGACATCCGAGCACGGTTCCCTTTTCCACTCTTCAACAAGATTCCCCTGTTGAAAACCTACGAGCCGATGTGAACCCAAAAGGGCGGAGAAGTGCTCGCCGTTCTTTCCCATCCTCTTCATCTGAGTAAGCTCGGCTCCCTGTACAATGAAAAGGGGACGCGGATTCTTCATCCCGAAGGGTTCCATTGCCGAAACCTCCTTCAACAAGGAGGGATTCAACATCTCGGCTTCAAGAACGCTCTCCGCCTTAAAACTTCTCTTCCTGTCCCGAACGGTCAGTTTTTTGCCTGCCACCTCGTTGATTCGTCTTCGAAACTCTTCGATCCTATTTGCTTCTATCGACAGGCCGGCCGCCTGAGAGTGACCCCCGAACCCCAGGAATACCTCTTGGATCTCGCTCATCGCCTCAAAGAGGTGTAGGGACGGGATACTCCTTCCCGATCCTTTTCCAATCCCATCCTCCCGAATCGAAATAACGAAGGAAGGTTTGTAGTATTTTTCGGTCAATCTGGAAGCTACAATCCCTATGACTCCTTCATTCCAACCTTCTCCCGCAACTACGAGGACATCTTCCGTTAAATAGTGTTCGTCCGCTTCCAGAGCCTGTAAAGTCGATGTTACAATCTCTTCTTCTATTGACTGTCTCTCCCTGTTGTATTCATTGAGCTCAACCGCGTAGATCATCGCCTTCTCACAAGCCTGCGCCGTAAGCAGACGGATCCCCGATTCCGCACTGCCTATACGTCCCGAAGCGTTGATCCTCGGCGCCAGCATATAGCCGATGTGGTAGGCGTCGATCTTCGCCTGTGACAAGCCGGCTACCTCTCTCAAGCATTGGATCCCCGGGTTATGTCCCTTCGTGTTGATACTCTCCAATCCCAACTTGACGATGGCGCGATTCTCCCCTGTCAACTCGACGATATCTCCAACGGTTGCAATCGCTGCAATTTCAAGATAAGGCTCCAACCTTGAAGCCTCCTTCCCGGAAAGAGCTTGAACCAGCTTAAACGCAAGTCCCGCTCCGCAAAGATTCGTATAGGGATAGGTGCAGTCTTTTTGATGCGGATCGATTACGGCAACAGCTTCAGGAAGATCTTCCCGACACTGATGATGGTCGGTAATGATCATATCCAGCCCCAGCTCCTTTGCAAATCGTACTTCTTCCAAGGCACTTATTCCGCAGTCCACGGTGATGACCAGGTCAGTACCTGCATTTCGAAGCTTCTCCAGCGCCAACTTGTTCAAGCCGTAGCCCTCTTTACGCCTATCGGGTACATAGTAATCAAACTCATAGCCTTCTTCCTTAAAGTAACGTTGAAGGATGGAGCTTGCGGAAATACCGTCCGCATCGTAATCTCCGTAAATAGTGATCTTCTGTGCATGTGCGGCGGCAGTTCTGATCCTCTCAACCGCCTTTCCCATGTCCTTCATCAGAAAGGGGTCGTGAAAGGACTTGTCCGTCGGTTCAAAGAACTCTTGGATATCATTGATCCCCCGTTCTCTTATGATCTTGTATATAAGCTCCCGTTCAGAGCTCTTCTCATCCTTCGCCTTATTCTTCAGCGACCAGTAGTTAGACATCTTCTTTCAACTCCATATTCGGCCCGGCCGTTCTCTATTTCAGTTATTTTTCTATTATATACCATCAATTCGGCACTTTACAAAGGATATTTTAGACTGTTCCTCTTTTGGTGCTCTATACCACACAGCTTTTTTCAACTTCTTTCGCTTGCAAAACCGAACTATTTTCCTCCAATACCGCGATCCGTTTGAACACTCGATATCGAATATTGTACCTTTATCAGATCCGAAGAACTTCGTTTTGATAACCAAGGCGGATAGAAGCATACTGTTATCAGAAAACAGTCTACACTCTTATACTATTCTTCGATGGAAGTATGGATATATCTATTTTTCAAACCATGAAACATTGTTTTATCTTCTGTGGATCACAAGATTAGTTATATCCATCATTCAAAGGAATAGTAGTATAACACTACAACCTCGATCTTGTCTATTATCCCATAAAAGAGAGAGAAAGGAAGGTTTTTTGATTTTATTTTGAAGTTTCAGATAGAACCTGAACTCCGATGAGAAAGTATATCGGTATACTTTACTTTATTATATGAGGAAGAACAGTATGATATTTATCCTGTTGTCATCGAGTATTCTTTTTATATCCTGCAACAACACCCCGAGAAAATTCGGGTCCGATTTTTTCACAAAAACATTGCAATGCAACAACTTCAAAGACATATTCATTCATTTAAATGTAATTATTTCATTTTGATATTGAATTTCGTTAATGTTTGTGATATGTTATTGGAAGTGGAGGAACATCGGGTTTCTCTAAATTTTATGAACAAGGAAGAGGAGTGAATGTTATGGCTAACAGAATGGTAGGTGTTCCCGCACCTGATTTTAAAATGGTTGTTACAACAGGAGACGGAAAAGAATTCAAGGAATTGACATTAAATGACTATAAAGGAAAGTGGCTGGTTATGTTTTTCTATCCCAGAGACTTTACCTTCGTTTGTCCGACAGAGATCAAGTCTATGGACTCCCACTATGAAGAATTCCAAAAATTGAATGCGGATGTATTGGCAGTAAGTACGGACAGTGAGTTCTCCCACAAGGCTTGGATTGAGCTCGCTGCAGAAAAAGGCGGTATCGGAGAGTTGAAGTTCCCGATTGCCGCGGATACGACACACCAGGTGTCCAAAGACTACGGCATCTATATCGAGGAGACCGGAGCGGCATTGAGAGGCCTCTTCATCATCAATCCCGAAGGAGTTCTCCAATATCAAGTAGTTCATGATTTGAATGTAGGACGTTCCGCTTCCGAGACCTTGCGTGTACTCCAAGGACTTCAAGCCGGCGGACTGTGCCCTGCGGACTGGAACCCCGGAGAGGATATGCTCTAAGCATAAGCGCTTTGTTACATTGATATACAGCTCACACGAAAGTTTTTCGTGTGAGTTTTTTTATCTTCAACAAATCCGTATATTATTATATCAGTTTAAATAAAAAGTTCATATTTTATATCTTTTTTTCTTTTTTAAATTGTAGTTTTTGAATCGAAAAAATAATTTAAATATAGTATGTACCTATATTACATAGGATTTTTCAAAAAAGAAAAAAATCCTTTTCAATCTTAAAAACTTGTATTATAATGTGTTGTCCGAAAAATTTATCCCCCCTGATATCTTTACTATACTATTTCTCTATTATATAATTGAGTGGATGTTATAGAGTGCGGGTTTTGAATTTGTGTTCAATTACTATTTTTTATATATTGTAAAGGAGTATTTTTATGTCCAGATGTGTAGGAACCGTTTCCAGAGGAATTCGAACAGGTATTGTGAGGGAAGGAGATGACCTTGCTTCCATGGTGGTAAACTCGTTGATGGAAGCCTGCGAAAGCGATCATATTGAATTGCATGACAGAGATGTGTTGGGAGTTACCGAGGCTGTTGTCGCAAGGGCACAGGGTAACTACGCCAGTGTCAGCCAAATTGCAGGCGATGTGAAATCCAAGTTTGAAGACAGCCATATCGGAGTAATCTTTCCGATCTTGAGCCGCAACCGTTTTTCAATCTGCCTAAAAGGAATTGCCAAAGGCGCAAAAAAGATTACCCTTATGCTGACCTATCCTTCCGACGAAGTAGGCAACCACCTCATTTCCCTGGACGAATTGGATGCAAAGGACGTCAATCCCTTCTCCGACAGCCTTACGGAAGAAGAATTCAGGGATCTGTTCGGATACAAGACCCATGTATTTACAGGTGTGGATTATATCGAATACTATAAGGAACTCATCCTCGGAGAAAACTGCGAGGTCGAAGTCATCCTGTCCAATCAACCTTCAAAAATTTTGGACTACACCCCCTACGTTCTCAACTGTGATATCCACACCAGAGCGCGAACCAAGCGTATTCTTTTGAACAAAGGTGCAAAACAGGTACTCAGCCTCAGCGACATCATGACTTCCTCCATAGAGGGAAGCGGTTTCAACACGGAATACGGTCTGTTGGGCTCAAATAAGTCCACAGAGGATACCGTCAAGCTCTTTCCCAGAAACTGTGGAGAATTTGTGATCGAGGTCCAGAGACAAATCAAAGAACGCACCGGAAAACATCTCGAAGTCCTTGTCTATGGCGACGGAGCCTTCAAGGATCCCGTCGGTAAGATCTGGGAACTTGCAGACCCTGTCGTATCTCCGGGATATACCGCCGGATTGGAAGGTACCCCGAACGAACTAAAGTTGAAATACCTCGCAGACAACGACTTTGCTTCTTTAAAGGGGGAAGAACTGAAGGCCGCCATTGTAGATTCGATCTCTCACAAGGATAAGGACCTCAAAGGTACGATGGCGACACAGGGAACCACCCCGAGACGCCTCACCGACCTGATCGGATCTCTGTGCGACTTGACTTCCGGAAGCGGAGATAAGGGAACTCCGATTATCCTGATCCAAGGCTACTTTGATAACTATGCGGATTAGACGATGCAGGTATGCAAAGGTTGTAGATCCCGATAAGCCGACTGCTTTGACAACTATACAACTCAAGTAATAACAAAGACCGTTCGAGGATAGGATATTCCGAAACGGTCTTTTCTGTATATTGTCAGCTATTGATATAGAGCAACATCGCATCCTTATCCCGAGATTTATCCGATACTGTTCTCCCTCATACTATTCTTCGTTTAATACTATCTTTCAATAGAAGTAGTAGATATATCTGTTTTTCAAACCATGAAAAGTCAATTTATCTTCTGCGGGTCACAAACGGTTTATATCCACAACTCAAAACAATAAATGGCATAAAACGTCAGGTGAACAGAGTATATCTTTGTCGGAAACGTTTTGAGTAATCGTAGAATTCAAACTTCACGACCGGACAACTTCAATAGATAATAGGATCGGAAGTGTAGTTACATTTGTTTTGTAAACACGAACATTCGCTTTATCTTCTACGGAGCACAAATCAAATGACTATCGGTATTGTGAAACCTTGATATTCATAACAACTTCAACTATGTTGCAAGGTCTTCCACTTTATAACGTGGAACCAAATAAGACTTATGGAAAAGCCGTACAAAGGAAAGCTCCCGATTTTTCTTCGATTTTATAGAAGACAAAAGTTTGTCATATCAATGTTTTCAAGAATTTCATCCTTCGTACAAAATGGATTTTATGCTGATTTTTTTGAAGTATGCGGTATCGCATTAATATCCAAATGTTCCGATACGAAAACGAAAGATATCCAACTATTCCAAGATCCAAATCAGGTGCTCCAAATTTAGGCTGTATGAACTCTTCTCCCTTAACTCCTTCCTGCAAAGCGGAGAGACGGTATAGGGGAGTTCCCTGAACACCTCGTCGTCCTGCATATTATCGCTCACAAACAAAACATCCCGCTTGTTCAAACCATAGGTTTCCACAATCTTCAAAATTCCGTTTTTTTTCGAGGCCTCCCTATGTTGAAGATAGCACTTCGTAGCATACCTCCTCCTTTGAATCCTCCCGTCCCCCATTATCTCAGCTACCGAAGAAGGAAGTCCCAATCTCAATATTCCTTCGCCCTCAGCTTTGTCGATATGGATGCCCGAAAAGCCCGCACAGCTCTCGAAAATGTCGGACACGAGGTCTCTATCAAGCAAAAACCTCTCCCTTAAACGAAGGGAATCCTCCCTGATATCGGCACCGTCCGAAAACACCCCTCCTCTGAAATAAGCCATCTTTGTGCCAAGCTTTCTCCTGACCGATCCGAAACTGCGAGCCGTTGCCAAATAGAGCCTTGATTTTGCACTCAATTCTTCCAAGATCGGGAAAACATCACTTCTCATCTTCCCTTCCCCATCGGTAAGGATGCCGTCAAAATCAAGGAAGACACACTCAAACTTCCTTTTTTGAGGAAGACGGAAAGCGATGGTGTCTCCAAAAAAAGTTCGGAGCTTGGTGTCGATAAAGTTGGAATAGCCCAAATAACAGTTACATTGCTTGTGATCGCTACAAGTGATATCGATGTTTTTTTTCTTCTTGAAAAAACAAGTTTTTGATACAATATATCCGTCCATATAGGTGTTTCGATGAGAAGCACAGATCTTAAACTCTTCTCTGTTTCTCGAAAATTCGTAAGAAAACATGGGATCAATCTCACAAAATTTCTCGATTTGATTCTCCTTAAATGAAACTCGGAGTTTGTCCGTCGCATTGAGCCAGAAATAGATCTTTTTGTTCAAGAGCCTCCTCATTGTCTTCATCTGCTCGACGTTGTTCCCGTTTGCAACCGCTCCGACCGAGATCTTGCATGACTCGGACAGGAGGTTGACCTTAGCTGCAAACTCCTCAGGACTTACAAACTCAGGATGCCAGGTTGCCCAAAACACCATCTTATCGGGCCTTCCTCCCTGTTTGACAACCTCCTTAAGGAAAGAGTTTACTTCAAAGGAAAGATTGGTCTGAACTCCTATATATGCAATCTGTTCCAAGGAAGAAAAGGATATGAACCTCTTTTGATATTCCTCCAGGCACATCACTTCTCCATAAGGAGTTATCATAAGGTTTTTCCTTAGTTTCTCCTGCTTCAGTTCCCCATAGAGCCTATCCAGAACCTCCATATCTTTTCGAATTCGAGAGGGCTCTTTCTTCTTCTTGGAAAACGGACAGTAAGAACAGCTGTAATTGCAGAAATTGACAAAACCTCTGTAATAAATAGTCTCAATCATAGTTTCCCATCTTCTCCCTGACCTTCTCGGACATAAACAAAGGTCCGATCCTGTCGGAAAACCCAAATCCTTCCTCCGTCAAATACCACCTTCCGTCTGAAAGACGGACCTGACCTTGTTCACAAAGTTCTGTCAGGAAGGGGAAGTCCTCCTCTATCTCCGAGCAAAACTTCTCTTTATAGTCGGAACAGCTGAGTCCCGTAACGTAGAGAAGATTTTTTATTGCATACTTACGCTTCCTCTCATCCTCATCCAGAAGAAAGAAGGACAGATTCCTCAAAAAATCTTGTTTCTCAACATAGGCCCGATATTCCCTCCTACATTCTTCCTGCAAACTTACGTACTTTTCACAAAAATGAAGTTCATCGAAATAGCTTCGTCCTCCACAACCAAGGGATAAAGTGTTCTCAAAACCACAGTCCGCTCCCGTCTTCGTTCTCTTCGAAAAATCTCTCATAGAGTTTTGAACATATCCCTTTTCGAGAAGGTACCTCCTCCCCTCTCGGTAAAGGCGATGCTGTAACTCGAAATCCATTTCGAATTTGTGATAGAGTCTCGCATTTTCCTGTTTATACAGCGGATATAAAAAAATTTCTTCCGGTTCAAAACGCAGGGCCTCCTCGATGGAGTAAATCAGGCTTTTCACACTCTGACCGGGAATCCCGTAAATAAGGTCGATATTGAGGACCTCAAAAGAACATTTCTTAATTTTCTCCAAGGCAGAATACATATCGGATGTACTCTGCACCCTCTCCAAAACCTTAAGTTCCTCTTCCAAAAAAGATTGGATGCCTACACTTACCCTCTTGACCCCGACTTCCTCCAACAGTTTCAACTTTTCGCCTGTTGCCTCATAGGGAGAAGTCTCCACGACAGAAAACCCGCTCTCAAACGAAAAACGATATTCATCCCGCGCAAGGACAAAAAGAGCTTCCAACTCCTTTTCAGAGAGGATGAGTGGCGTTCCTCCCCCCAAAACAAAGGAGGTAAAGCGTGTTTCGGATGTGTCCACCTCTTGCTTCATTTGATCGGAGTGCCTTCGCACGGCCGATAGATAAGCCCCCCTCTCTTTTACACCTGTGACTGAAAACAAATTGCAGTAACCGCATTTGCTTCGACAAAAAGGAAGGTGGATATACAACCCCATCTCCCTGCCTCGAAACCTGCTCCTATACAATGACAGATCCAACCTCTCCACCTTTTCATAGGTCCTTTTGTGAGGATAACTGTACATATACTGCGTATAGATGCTTCTGTAATCTTCCTTCCCCTTCATATTTCTTTCTCCCTCTGCCAAATTTGCGGAAATACACATTCATCCTATTCTCCATTTAAAATGTCAAGTAAACAGAACATATATTTACCGGGAACGTTTTGAGTAAGCACAGAACTTCAACTTCTCGATCGGATAAATGCAATAGATCATGGTAGTATATCCGTTTTGCAACCACAAATATTCATTTGAGCTTTCATGGAATACAACTCGACGTGATTCATGATTCAAAGGACGAATCGTATAAGGAAACGCCGCACAAAATGAACTCCTGATCCTCTTACGAGTTTACAAAGCATCAACGTTTCTCGGATCAACTCTTTCAAGAACCTGGACCTTCATACAAAATTGACGTTATGCCGGTTTTTCTAATCATTCGGAGCTGTTCTAACGGAGCGGTCAAGCCCCTTACGCTCTCCGATCCCATGTGTTGTCTTTTGCCAAACAACCTCCCGTCTATTACAGAAAAAAGTGCATATAGGGGACCGTGTAGACGATCTCGTGAGACAGACAGTGAAAGTAATACCCTTCTTCCCCATAACAGGTGCCGTGATCCGAGCACAGGATGCAAAAAGTCTTGTTCCTCTTTCTAAAAAGAGAAAACAACCTTTCTATATGAACATCGACATAACGCAGGGCAGCTGCATGCGTCTTGAGAGAATCTTCCTTTTCTCCTTCGATATAAAAGGAATTGGGATAGTGGATACTGTCTACATTCAGATAGAGAAAGACCCTCTCTCCTTCCCTTCTCTTTTTGAGCCAAGTTTCAACAAAGTTTATCTGGTTCTCAAAGCTTTCCTTGATGTGACACGCGAACCTCGTATTCCAATACGATTCCATAAAGAAGGACGGTAGAATGTTGTTGATCGGTGTCCTCTTATTGAAGAAACCTACCCCTCCTACACAAACTGTCGTGTAAGCCGCTCGTTCAAGCCCCCGGATAAAACTGTCTCCTTCAAAGACGAAGGAGTAGGGATGGAGTTTTCCCATCGCTTGATTTTCCTTTGCAACAAAGAGTCTCTCCCTCTCGTAGAGGGGCACAGGCTCCGAGGGAGAAGGAAGGTTGCCGATAAACATCGCCATGTGTGAAGGAAAGGTATAGTTCCCCGGTGCATGGCGTTTCTCCCATCCACCATAGCGATTGATAGAAGGCGTATTCCCCAGTATCTCTTCCTCCTTCGCAACATCGTAACGCAGGGTGTCCAAACAGACGAACAAGATGTCACAGTCTCCGACCACCTCATTCATATTGACTGACATCCTTGCCTTACGTGGATCTCCTATCACACTCTTTGGAACTTCCGTTACCGCCCTCTTCATCCTCTTATCATCCTTTCCACCTGTTCCTTATAGATTCTGTTTTCTCCGTAGACATCCCTATGCATCAAATCTCCCTGTGCATTGATCTCTATGATGTAGGGCTTTTCAGTATTTTTTTCGAGCAAAATGTCGAAACCGGCACTGTTTAAGCCGTCAAAACATGCCATTGCGTTTGCACAAAGTTCTTCGAGCTCCATCTTCTTTTCCTCGGTCAAACCGATTTCCCCCATAGTCAAAGGAAAGTTGTTCAAATGCAGGTTTGTAATCGCCGAAGTCTTGGCTCCGCGTGCTTGAATATAGGAGATATGCGAAAACTGATACACTACTCTCAAATCATATACTGCTTGACCCACTGCTTCTTTGGGTATCCATCGTTCGACTACCGCTCCTTCCTTAAGCAAAAAGTCCACCATCTCACGGATACTCGCCCGGTCCGTAAACGTCCTCACCTTTTTGGTGTTGACATATCCCTCTTGCTTTAACAGGGAGGTCTGCATAATACAGACATCCAGCTTGGGATTGTACTTGAGACTTGCAACTCCTGCCGCACCCGAACCCAGATTCGGCTTTATAAAAATTCGACTGATTCGTTCTCTTCTCAAGTACTCCATCAAATCTTCAAATGAAAAACCATAAAAATCGAGTATCGGCGTTACTAAAATCCCTTTTTCTTTCAAAATCCGCTTACACCGTCTCTTATCCAAAGTCGCTTTGATTGAAACGGGCGAATTCAAAAAGTGAACACCCCCGACCACGGACAACCTCTTCAAATATCCGTGATACTCCTGCATATTACGGTTCAATTGATCGAGATAAATAGTATCGTTTGATACCGGATCAATCTTTACCCTATCTCCTCTGTGAAGATTTCCTTCTTCAAAATTCCCTTCAATGTCAAGAAAGAGAAGCTCCACTCCTTTCTCTCGACAAGCCTTAAGAAAGTAATCGTGTCGCTTCCCTTCTCTTCCTACCAAAACAAGTCTCATTATTCCGTCAACATCGGATAGTACCACATTTCTCCATTGTACTCATCCGCCTCCTGCTGATCGTCCAAGACCGCATTGATCGATGAGTCTTCAAACGCCTTCATCATATCGTTACTGAGGAAATGGTAGGTCAGATCCAGCTTCTCCAAAGACTTCAATCTTTCCTCGTTCTCAAGAAGAAGAGCTCCTCCTTTATCGGTCAAAGTTCCGTTGGACAAATCCAAAACTTTTAGATTCTCAAGCATATCCAACTTCATGATCGCCTCTACAATATCATCTTGGATCTCACTATCACCCAAGCCCAGATATTCCAAGTTTTTGATCACATCGGAATTCAAGAGTTTGTCAATATATACGGGATTCGACTCAAACCCATAATCTTCCACCCCTAAATAGAGGTTTAGTTTTTTGAGGTTCGGAAGATGTGCATCCGCGATTTGCTCCATAACGCTTCCCGGTAGCCCACCGCAAATAATCTCCAATTCTTCCAAATTCGAATGGTCTATCTTACCGAAGCTTAGACCGTTACTTCCTTTGACAGTAAGTTTACTCAAGTTTACAAGAGCCTTCAACAGTTCCTCATAATTCCCTTGCTCGATCCAAGAGACTTCACACTCTTCAAAGCCCATATCTCCCACAAAAAGGCTCTTGATGTGCTGAAGCTTATCCTTGTGTGCTACAAAGGCATCCAAAAGATCTTGAATACTGTTGTCATAGGACTCTCCCCAGCAACCGATCACGATCTCTTCAAGTTCAGGCAGCTCCGGATCCGAGAGTATCCACTCTGCCATCGTACTCGCGTTACACTCTTCCTCACTTTCATATATTTGATCTCCATCGTAAAAATACTTTTTCGTCTTCAACATAACAAAACCCCTCCTGTGTTTTGAATTTTCTTGTAACTATTATATTTTAACGACTATTTCTTGTCAAATATAATATCTTTATCATTACCGAAAAATGGATACTAAGGAAATACGCACAAAGGCACAAAATGACTTCCCCTTTGATTCACAAAGTGTAGAAATCCCTCCAAATAAAAGCTTTCAGGAATGGGTTTGTTCAAGAAAAACTAAATTTCTACTACTTTTTCGAATTATGAGGTGTTTTCCTGACGTTCTGAAACAAAAACAAGAGATGGTCTTACAAAACCATCTCTAAAAAAACATACCCCATTTTCATAAAATTAGAATCGGGAGTTTGACAGTTTAAAAGGGAAAAAATCACTATAAGCATTCTAAATGCTTTATTTTTTTGTCAAAT